>JBEKPM010000021.1:0-22270 GCA_049520735.1 Bathyarchaeia archaeon
AAAAAATCTTAACTAGTTGGTTCTGGTACTATAAAGAGATAATCTGTGTCGCTTATTCCCTCTTTCGAGTTGGGCTTTAGGAACGCTTGGATTTTCATTCTCCCCATCATAACTATGTCCGTCTTTGGCTCCATCATACTAGGCAAAAGGGAGCGTGGAGGAGGCCCAAGCTTTACTGGTAAGGTGAAAATCGTAAATATTCTGTATTTTTCAATTATGCTCTTATCATATGTTTACAGTGTATTTTTGCCTCTGAAACTTGGCACTTCTTGGTTCTTCGCCGGCTTGTTCTTATATCTGATCGATATATCTATTGAAATTCTGGCGCTGTCAAGTTTTTACACTACTCCAGTGGACAAACCTGTCACAAAAGGGGTCTACCGGTTTTCAAGAAACCCTAGATATATTGCACGCACTTTGGCAACAATTGGCATCGGCATAGCCTGTCTCTCTTGGATTTTTCTAGCAGTAGCAATCGTAAATGCACTTTTGCTCCGCTACTATGTAGTGGCTGGTGAAGAACCATTCCTTTTACAGAAGTATGAGAATGCATATCGAGATTACATGAATAGAACACCTAGATGGATCTAAAGAAAAATAGCAGGTGAAAATAACTGATTTTTTTTACACCTGGGCAAAATGAGGAAAAAACTGATAAAACAATGGCAGGTGACGCAACTAAGATGATATAGGAATTCAACAAGAAGGGAATAAAGGTTCTGAACGTGTATACTCCTGACTCAACGCTGTTTTCTGCACAATTATCCATGTAGTTTTTGGGTTTGGGTTTGTGTTTGAGGCATAAATTTTAATCCCACACACACAGGAAAGGGGGATAGAATAGGAGTTTACGCGCGCGCTAAAGTCGAGGGGTTTTACGACAATGGCGGTTTTTAATCATCAGATGCATCCTATTGAGGAGGCTGAGGCGGTAACTAGTCAGTTTGATGGCGAGATTCAGATTTTTGAGCGGGAGACAACTAGAGGCTTGCAACAAGTTTTGAGAATTCGAAAACTGTATAACCAACGATACTTAGAAAATGAAATAATCCTACCGAAGGAACTGAAATCTGACGATTCGCCAGTGCATTAAATGGTGTTTTCGCTTGTAGATAGTTTTATAAGCAGATCAATACCCCCCCCCTAAATGCGGGTATTTAAAATGCCTGAAAAACCTGCAAGAAGGAAGATGCCTAATTTTAAGATAGCGGAAGACCAAAAAAAGCCAACCAAAAATTTAATTAATAAAATGCGACAATATATTCTTGTCTTTTAATAAACAAAATTAGAGGAGGATGAAGAAAATGAAAATGAAAACACCTGAGGAAAGAAATATGGCTATGGCCAAGGCAATGGAAATGAGCAAGCTTTTTCAAGAGCCTTACTATTCTATGATCGAGGAAATCCTGGAAACAAATCAAAGGGATAGAGTCGCTGGCGACAAGATGTTCAAAGAATTTGTAGCTGGACAAAACATGATAAATGAAAAAAATAATTCACCAGTACTCTTGACGAAAAAGCAACAGGCTTGGCTTTGGAACTATCTTAAACACTACGATAAGAAAATAGATTGGATGCCAGGCGCTGACTGGTAACCCAAAGCCCACGGGTTTTCAGATGCACATGCTGGCAACCCGTGCATAGGATCTCCGAGCCATTAGCGAGAGCATGTCCCGTGCAATGCTGGGTTTAAGAATACGGAGTTTTTGTATTGCTTCTTTTTCTTTTTTTCTAGCCACTTTACATACATATTCAAACGATTCCGCTTCAAAGCAGAACTTCAGAAGCGCCTGTGCATCTGAAGGCGTTGTTTTAGTTTTGTTAATGATGTCCCTGATCTCAGCGTATCTTTCTTTTGATGATGAAGCCGCATAAAGCAGCGGCAGTGGTAGACTTTCATTCTCTATTCTGGGAAGTAGACTGCCGTTTAGGTTAAGGCAGTCCTCAACATCATCACCTAAGCGAGAAATTAAACCAAGCCTTCTGCCATATTCACCTAAGGAATCAACTTCACAGGGTTGTCCGTCACCCATGATACCGCCTATCCTAGCGCAGGCTTCCATCTCGGCCATTGCCTTCCACAGTAATTTCTCGTAATTTTCTATTCCTAAGTCAAGTTTCCGTCTGCTTTGGGTTTCCATTAATTCGGCTTCGCAGATTTCCACAGACAAATTTCCGTATGTCCTGATTATATCGGCGATTTTTGTCGGTTTTTGGGTTTTTCTTATCATGTTCTCAACGATGGCCCAAGCTTTAACAATAAGTAGGTCTCCCGCAAGCAAAGCGCCATCGATACCATAGAGTCCAAAGACAGTCCTTCTTAAGCCTTTGTGAAGTGACTTATCGAGAATATCGTCGTGTATTCCAAACCCCGCTGATGCAAGAGTGAACATGGTAGCCACGTCTTTTGCCATCTCGCGATCACCACCAACCGCTTCGCAGGAAAACGATGTTAGCGCGGGTCTGAATTTATCTTTCCAATATTTTTTTATGTATTCCAACGCAGCTCGCAAATTCGCATCTTCGACGCCTAAAACGACGACTTGTGCGAACCTCTCAAGTATTTCTTGGGATCTTTGCTCGATGGCTGCGTTTAACTCTGCGTAGAGATTGCCATTATTCTTAGGAATTTTGTTTGCCCCCCAAACAATAATTCTTATTAATAGGATTTAATACTTTTTTCGCTATAGTCATATCTTCAACAGATATTCTAAAATATCAAATTCGCAAATACCTGGTAGATATTCAATTTCGCTAATTCGACAATTGGGGTTAGATCTCTTAACCTCGAGACTTTTCTGTAAAAGAGATAACTGAAAACGCGCGGATTATTTATAGGTCTAAGTCGAAAGTAATATTCATGAAAAATGAAGATGTCGTCATTGTGGGCGGTGGGCCTGCAGGAGCATATTGCGCTTTTGAGCTAGCAAAGAAAGGCATCTACGCGACGATTCTCGATCCTTCACACCCGAGAGAAAAAGCATGTGGCGGAGGGATTCTACCTGCAGTCATAAGTAAGTTCCCGTTTGTAGAGAAATTCAGTTCGCAAGGTTTCACTTTTTCCGATTTCAGAATAATATCATGCACAAACACTCAGGTTTTTTCGAAAAACCTCGAAAATGGGTTCTGTATTAGGAGACGTTTTTTCGACGAGAGCATTGTAAACTTAGCCATTGAAGAAGGAGCAGAACTAGTCAAAGAAAGAGTTATAGATGTTAAGCAGAAGGGAAGCAATTGGATCATAAAGACAAATAGGGGGTTTCGTTCAACTCATATTTTAGTTGGAGCTGACGGCGTAAATAGCATAGTAAGACGAAGAACTGTGGGTCCAATTTCAAACATGAACCTTTCTTTAGGTTTTGGATACATTGCAACCAGCGGCTTGAAAGAACAAGCAACAATAAAATTTCTAAGCGAAATTCCAAGTTACATTTGGCTTTTTCCGGGGAGAGAATACTTCAACATAGGCGTGGGCGCGGAACTCAAGTACGGGAGCATGCTTAAGGGGCTTCTCAATGATTTCATTCGCTCTTATTGTCCTCATATTCAGATTACTTCCAGTTTTGCTGCATTACTTCCATCTGCAAAAAATCCCAAGTTTTTTTCGATTTCTTGCAATGGTGAAAACTGGATCTTGGTGGGTGATGCAGCGGGTCACGTTAATCCTGTTTCAGGCGGAGGAATCCTTTATGCTCTGTGGGGGGCTAAACTGGCTGCTGAAGCGATTTGGAAAAATGACCTAAAATCATATGACCGCAAATGGCGGGACGAATACGGGAAGGATCTTATTAAAATCTGCAAACAAAAGGAAGACTTCTACGACCCCGTTAAATCGACTCTCTCGATGATCGCCGGGTTGGCAAACAAGACCTACTATTTACCGAAAATATGAAAATAGGAACAGCAAGGCGAAAATAACCCTCGTCATTGTTATTGACCCATCTTCATCCTTGATCTAAAAAATAATATACTTGAATGCTTCAATTAGATATGTGGCTGCCCGTTTGAATGCTTCCTTCTTTACTGACGATTTCAAAGTTTCTTTAAAAAAATTGTCAGCTTCAACACTGTTGATCGGAGGAACCCTTGCTTGGTTTTTCTTACTTTGGAATTACCTCGGCCCCATTTTCGCAACATTTAGTCCGAACTGGGTTGAAGTTGGGCAATTGTCGTTTTATGTTTCTGCCGTCGTTTCAGCGGTTGTCGGGATTTTTGTGGCTAGGGAGGCAGATCCGAAGAAATTCGTATGGCTGTGGATCACTCTTGGAGTCCTATCTACAATAATTTTAGCGCTATCTTTGGGCTCAGTTTTCTCGTTTTTTTCTGCAGTTTTACTCGGTGTTTCCTTTGGGTTGGGTTTTCCTACCAGCCTTGCTTTCTTCGCAGAAAACACTGTAGCTGCGGAAAGGGCTCGGGTTGCAGGAATAACGATTCTTGTGACTTTCATTTTAGTAGTGATGGCGATAATGGTGCCGAGCATAGTGAGTATCGGATTGTTTGGCACTCTTCTATTAATTGCTGCCGTGAGGTCAGCAAGCTTTCTATCACTATTTCTTGACAAAAGTTATTTTGAAAAAGAAAAAGTTAAAGAGACGCATCACTTTAAACCAGCTTACAGAGATTTCGCATTCTATCTATTTCCCTGGTTGATCTTCCACGTTGCTGCGGATCTTGCCCTATACTTGATCCCTTCAACTATTCAGTTTCAGGCAGCTTATACGTTCGGAAATGCTTTGCGTTGGCCTCTTATCGCGATTTTCGGTTTGATCTCAGGTTTTACCGCTGATCGATTTGGTCGTAAACAGGGTGTCGTGATTGGAATCGTAACGCTTGGCATTGGTTTCGCTCTTCTATCTCTAATGATTCCATTAAACGTGATTATCTATTTTGCTTTTTCAGGCGTTGCCTGGGGTTCATTGCTTGCCATTTACTTAGCGATTCCAGGAGATCTAGCTTCTTTCGGCGCAAGAGAACAATTTTATCTCCTAGCCGTCGTGGTGCCTGTAATCCTATTGGGGATTTTTCCGTTGATCCCTGAGCTAGGGATCCTCACTAAGTTTGGGAGCCCTTTCTCCCAGATACTAAGCGTTTTACTGTTTCTCTCCGTTATCCTAATTATACAAGCCAAGGAAACTCTGCCAGAAAGCGAAACACGTTCCAGAAAAATGAAGGACTATCTAAGAAAAGTTACAAAACTTATTCAAGATTCCAAAAAAAGTGAGTAGCGCTTGACAAGATTCCATAATCCAATTGCTTATAGCGAAATTGCGGCATTGCTGATTTAGCAAATATAATATGCTAGTTATGCTCTAGTATTATCTCACTAAGAGTCTGTTCTGGCAACCCGTGAAACCATGACCAAAGGAAAAACTATCGCCTTGCATTCTTATAAAGGTGGAACAGGAAAAACGACTTTAATAGCAAATCTCGCCGCATATTACGCAAAAATCGGTCTTAAAGTCTGCCTGTTAGATTTCGACCTCTATGCTCCCACATTGTCAATGTATTTTCGAAAGGACCCAAATTTAAACTTAAACGATCTCTTAAGAGGGGAAACTGGGAGAGAAGTCGAAATCCGTGACTTGTTGGTCGACTTAAGCCCTGAGCTAGGGCTAAACGGAAAACTTTATTTGGGTTTTTCAAGCCCTGGCAAAGAGGATATTAACGAAATCGAAATAAAACACGAACAAAAGTGGCAACTTGCCGCAATCAAAAGGTTTCTGCGGGCCAAGAGGCAGTTGTTCGAAGAACTTGAAATAGATTATCTCTTTCTAGATACTAGTCCAGGAATTAGGTATTGGTCGATAAACGCGCTTGCTACTGCTGATTTGCTTTTCCTCATAATGAAGAATAGTGACATGGACATTGGAGGCACGAAGAAAATGATCGCGGACATATACGAATCATTGGCGGGGCTTGGGGCGAAATACTTTATAATTCTCAACAAGGTGCCGGGAGCATTGCCCGCTGACGAGCTTCGTTGGGGGGCAGATGAAAAAGCCTTCGAATCCGGCCTGGAGAAGGACATCGGAACCAAAATCGTTGGGTCCATCCCTTGCTTCTGCGATATCCAGTTCAGCAAACATGAGTTTCTTTACGCGGTCAATCAGCCTAATCATCCTTTTTCGAAAAGCCTCGCGACGTTAGCTGAAAATATCAGGGGGCTGCAATGATTCATAGCACAAAACCAATCGAAGTTTTCCCTGGTTCTTCGAAACTAGTTGAAGGAATACTGCCTCCCGCTTCGCTGCTCTTGATTGGACAACCTGGAGTTGGAAAAACCGTTTTTTGCAAGCAGTTTCTTTACAACGGTTTTGCAGCTGGTGAGCCCTGCATTTATTTATCCACGGATGAATCTCCGATGGGAATAGCCGATTCTATGAAAAGATTTGGGTTCAACCTTGAAGGAAAAAAAAGCGACATATTTCGGATTGTTGATTGCTACTCTTGGAAGTTGGGAGATGGATCTCTAAGCGAGTATATGGTTAGCAACCCAGCTGATCTCGCGTTTGTTTTAGGCACTACCCAAAAAGCTATGCGTGGTTTAAGTAACCTCCGGTTGGTTTTCGATTCCATAACTGGGTTGACTTCCATTTGTAGTCACAGCAATGTGGAAGTCTCGAAGTTCTTGCAGATTATGGTCGCTGAAATAAGGAATGCTGGCGGAAAAGCTGTTTTTACCGTGACCCCTGAAGCTCATGACCTGCAATTCATGAGTCTCCTAAGGCAAACCTTCGACGGGACTTTGGAAATGAAGGAAGACGAAACAGTCAAAGAAATAAAACGCCTCCTCAGAGTCTTCTCGCTAAGGGATGCCAAACACAAGACGACTTGGATGCCGTTCGAGATAACTGACCACGGGATAGTGGTAAAAAGCGACGTTGAGCTCCGATGCGCAATGTGCTCAAGGCTGATTGATTGGGAACCTCAAAGCGAGGTTATTAGAGGAAAAGAGTTCAATTTTGACTCGATCGAATGCGCGAACACTTACAAAAAGCTTAAAAAACTTTATGGCGACGACTTCGCTTAGAACAATGATTTAAATTGTCGAGCAAAGAATTAGAAAGGAATTCCCCGTTGCAATTTTATGGAGATGAATCATGTTACCTGAAGCTAACTTATGAATTGTTTTGAATAGGCACAATTTTTCGTTTTGAGCTGTTGATTGATTCTATATTTGTAAACAAAACTTCGTGAAGAGGCGTGTTGTATTTGTTCGTAAATTTGATTTCAACATCTAATTTATCCCCCAATTCTGCAAATTTTCCGGCCCAAATCTGCACTCTTTCATTTGTTCCATGGGAACTTGTATAGAGAAAATCAGTTTTTCCTTGATATGAAAATTGCGATAATTATCGAGACAGTTTTTAAGGTACTCATAAAGTGATATTTGGTTGCTCTTTAGTGGAAAGCTTTTCCCTAAAGTAATATTCGAAACAAAACCATGTTCTAATTTCATACTATCCTAAACAGCTCTTTTAAAACATGGATCTCCAAATTACCTGCCCTAAAGTTCTTAGCTGTTTTCAGATTATTCATTCTGACCACTGCTGGTGAAAAGTCGTTCCCACTGGAATAATTATTGCTTAAATTCAGGAGGTTTCTTAATTCTGGGTTTTTTTCCGCAAGTTTGTTTGCTTCTCTAAACATTTTCGATGCAGATGCAGGCATTCTCATTGTTATGCTCGCGAGTTCCTCATATGATTGGTGAAGAGGAAGGATCGGTGCGTATCCCCATGCATGTTGGACTAGCCATGGGTCAAAGCCTAAGGTTAATAGTTTGAACATTCCTACACCGATTGTTCCGCTTGAAATTTGGGTTGCGCCAACGAGATTCTTAGTCGAGTACATTAAAAGGTAAAGATTTTTTGGTTCAACATTGCATCTTTTGGCAATGTGTAATATTGCCTCTTCATTAGGGATTGTTTCTGTTTCAAGCGCCAAAACCGCTTTGTCAAGTTTTTCTTTGTACGCGATTTTTTTGAACAGTTCATGAGATTCAAGCGCCAAAGCTCTGGCGGGTCCAGAGGCGAAGGCTGAGAAACTGCCAACAGTGATTTTCCAATCTGCGTATTGTGATGCTAAAGTCGATTGGACAGGGTAATCTGTGTGTACGAATGCCGAGGGCAAAACTGTGTCTTCATACTGCATTGGAAGAATCTGAACGGACGCATAGCCACCAAGGCATATTCTACTCACAATTTCGCCGGCCAAGAATCCGCCTCTAGCATGAGTGCTCGAATCGATTAACGTAGCACCACAGCTTTCGCGTTCAACTGAAACCCGATATTTTCGAGGATCAGCGATTAGTTTTTCCACTAATTCTAACGCTGCCGCATTGAGGTTGATTTTATCACTTTGCGATGTTTTGACCTTCCAGTGTTTGTCATCACAAATTAACGAAGCCTCAGTTGTTTAAGTTTTCTATTTTAACAGTTGCGTCAATTTTCTCTTTTCACGATTTTCACAATGCTTTTTTAGCTTCAAAGGCCACTAAAAAATTGCTTTAAAAGTAAATGGCGTCACTTTGTTCCAAAAAAAAAGGAAAATGAGAAAAAGCTATCCTTAAAATTTGGCTTCGAGTGTTATCAAAGTCTCAGTTCTTACGATACCATTGATTCCATGCAATCGCGCTATTATCCACGACAAGTTACATGTTTGCACATGAGCGATAACGTCGTATCTTCCTGCAGCTGCTTTCGCGAACTTTACGCCTTCAATCTTTCTGGCTTCTTCAACCACTTTCCACATGTCGCCAAGCTTTGTATTAATCAGAATTACAGCTTCTACCGGGTAACCTTCCTCTTCGGGCATATTTAGTTCACCTATTATAAGACTATTAGACAATTGCTTTTTAAATTTTTTCAATTTGATAACGCTGTGTTCTATCTAGAAATAGCCTTACACTTTCTCTTTGAGGTATATTTCAGCAGGAGTTAAATAGCCTATTCCTTCGTGTGGTCTCGTGTAATTGTAGTAGCGGATTAAACTCCAATGCTCCTTGAAAAGGTGAGACTCTAACTCGTACGCTTTGTGGAAAGCCTCAATCTTACCACATGTTGTTGGCCTGCGAACGCTAGCAGTGATATGTTCAATTCCCAACTCAGTGCAGTGAACGTCAAAAGCAGATATTTCACCTCTAGCAGGCTTAAACTGGGTTCCCTGATCAGTGAGAATCTGCTTTGGAGCGCCATATCGCTTAACAGCCCTGTCAAGCAGCAACATAGCGTTCTCACCTGTTGGATTCCAAATCTTAACCGACCCAGTGATGAACCTGGAACGGTCATCGAGATAGCTAACCATCCAAAAATCGTCATTACACAGTTTGAAATCAGCTTGCCAGAGACTGTTGCAATGTTCCCTTTGAAAGCGTTTAGTTCCCCAAGTTTTTCTAGGCATCGTTATTGGATGATTTAAGCCTGCTTCACAGATGACATGGTAAACTTGGTTATTGTCTATTTCAATTCCCTTGAGTTTTAAGCAGCCAGCAATCTTCTTGGGTCCCCGCTCATACCGCTCACGAAGCTTGATAACTTTCTTTTTCAATGAATCTTCAACGTCTGAACCTTTGGGCCGACCCCTCGTTTTTTCTTTCAGGCCATTTTTTCCTTCTTCAAGATAACGATTCCACCAACGATAAAACATGTCCCTGCTTATTCTAGCAGACGCGCAGATCTGAGTAACTGACCAACCTTGCAGTCTCTTCTTTATTATCCACGCTTTTAGCTGATCTAAATCTCTGTCCAAGCCCTCTCAGCTCTCGCGGTAATATTACGATGCAAGAGTGTAAGGCATTTTCTAGATAGAACAAATTTGATAACGCGGCTTCCTATTCTTCAATACTTTTTCAAGGGCACATCCATAGGATAAATTTTTGAATGGTGTTGGGGCAGATTTGAAAATTGATCGCAATTATTATTATCCAGTTAAGAATTAATATTTTGAAAGGATGTCTATGAGCAGTGAAACGGGCCGTGCATACATTCTTGTGGTGATTCAGCCCGGCAAAGAGCAGGAGTTCGCCGATGAAGTTGTTTCTAAGGAATTGATTTTTGATTCTACAGTTGAAAAGTTAGATTTTGTTCATGGTTCGTTTGATTTCATCGTTGTCCTTACTGGAAGCAGAGACGATATAGATCGCAGAATTCTAGAAATTAGAAAGATCCCATATATCGAAAGCACGGAAACGCTAATTCCGTTTGAAATGCTCAATTGGGACGATATATCTAACGTCTTGAAGAACCCTGCCTATGCCCTGCGGAAAAACGATGTTGGTGGCGTGCCCAGTTCAGAATTAGAATTAGAGAATGATTGTACTTCGCCGATAGTTATTTACTCAACAAAAGGTGGGAAAACCAAAAAAGTTGCAGCTGAATTTGCTTCTGAGCTTAATTGCCCATGTGTAGAGATAAACAAAAATTCAGATCCCTCCACGATCAACTTGAATGGTTATGATTTAGTGCTCATTGGGACTGGCATCTACCAGGCATGTGCAAATGTCGAAATGGTTCGTTTTCTAAAAAATGCGAATTTAGACGGCGACAAACAATTTGCCCTTTTCTTAACTTGGTTTAGGCTTGGGCAAAATGACAAGTCTGTGTTCAACATAATAAATGGCGTCTTAGATGCTAAAGGAAAGAAACTGCTTAATCAATACTTTGAGTGCTTGGGTGATTTTTCAAAAGGCCACCCAAATGCTGAAGACCTAAGTGCCGCCAGAAGATGGGTTAGTAAAATCAAAAGAAAAAGCTGAGAGATAGGACAAAACTTGTGTTTTTGTGCATAGGACACTAGGGCTTGAACATCGACCGAAAATCTCTTAAGCTATTCGGCTCAGAAAACAATACGATGATATTAATGAGCAGCAGGAGTGATCATGTTTACGTCCTTGTGGTGATTCAGCCTGGCAAAGAGCAGGAGTTCGCTAATGAAATCGTGTCAAAAGGGCTGACTCTTAACTCCAAGGTTGAGAGAATGGATTTCGTACATGGCTCGTTCGACTTTATCATCATATTTAGCGGACCCAGAGAAGACATAGACAACAGGATTTTGGAAATGAGGCGGTTGCCATATGTTCGAAGTACAACGACTTTGATTCCTTTTGAAATGCTGAAGTGGGACGACTTATTTGGTACAGCAAAAGAATCGAAACAATGAAATGAAAAGAAACTGATTAAGGCATTTTGAATTGTTTAATAATACAAATGTCCAGTGCTATTTTTCTCTGAAGAGTGACATTCTTGGGTAAACTTCTATGCCTTTTTTGTCGATTGTGTAGGGAACAAGGTTTGTGTTGACGTTGACGCCTCGCATTTTTTCGACCTGCAACCCTCTTGTTGTTGTTCCCCCTGAAAAGAGGGTCTGCATCATTATTACTCCATGAGCGAGAAATTCTTCATCAAGTATATTTCTTTCCAAGCCTAGCTTGGCCAGCTCTGTTGTTACTAGCACTGTTGCGCCAAGGTCAGAGAGAGACTCGATTAGGTCAACGCTTGCAGTTCTTCGCTCCACTGGTTCAAAGAATCGGTAGAACAACGAAGCGAGTGTGTCCAGGACTACTCGTTTGGCGTTGATTTGTTTAATCTTCTCCTGCAATTCTTCTATGAGCTTGTCGACTTGCAATTGTTTGCCCCTAAGACTGCTGGCTTCTTCCTTTAGCATCTTCTCCTTTAAAATGGCAACCCTTGATAATCGTGTGGCGTCCAAAAAGCTGAATTTGCCTTCTTCTTCAGCTTTCTTAAAGTCCCAGCCGAATTTGGCCATTTCAGCTAAGAAATTAGTCTTTGATTCGTCAAGGGAAACAAAAACAGCATTTTCGCCGTAGCCAATTCCCTTATACAGGAATTGGGATGCAAGAATCGTTTTTCCGGCTCCGGGTCCTCCAACAACAAGGATAACTCGTCCTTTGGGGAAACCGCCGCTTATGAGTTCATCTAATCCTTCAACCCCAGTTGGAACATTTACAACTGTCTCCGTCAAAGCACTCCGCCACCCTAGTAAAAACAAGAACACTTGTTGTATATTTAATTTTTGTACTCGGTAGTTTCCAAGAGCAATGAAAACTCAGTATACAAGTACCTGCGTTATCAACGCTATGGATAACTTGCAAGTTATTCGAAGATTTATTCTCTTATGGCACAATTCTTATGATGTGTTTTTTGGATTCTGAGAATTTCTCGGAAACCGTTGCCGTCCTTTCATTTATTAAAAAGGCGGATTTTCCCTTGTGATTAGCCGATAATGAATCAAGTGGCAATCCAATTTTACACCCGAAAACAGTTCACAAAAACTTGGGTTAGACCAAAGATAAAAGATTCAGCCTCCTAAATGCCAATCATGACCCGTTCAAATCCCAGCGGTCGCATTGATGGTTCCAAACCAGTTTCAGACTGTGTTAAAACTTGGAGCTAAGTTCTAATGGCACCGAGCATTTGATCTATTGCCTGCAAGTCTCATTCACTTGTTTTTACTTCTTCACCAAACTTACTAGCGCCTCAACTCCAAAAATATTGATGACTCGTCTCATATTGTAAGCAAGCATTGTAAATCCAACCTCTCCCCTAACCTTGCGCAAACCTTTCAAGAGCACATAACCCTGATTGAAAGCACGCTTAATAGTCCCAAACGGATGCTCAACCAACATCCGCCTCAAACGAAGCTTCCCTCTACCCTCAGAACTCTGCAATCGCACCCTAAGACGATCAACAGCACAATCAAACTCTCCTCTAAACATGTACCTTCCACGCCTATTCCTAGTACATTTACTCCTCACAGAACACCAATAACAAAACGCTGTTCGATACAATCTGCCCTTAAGACCGCCTCCTCGTCCACCAAGCTTCCAAAAAGGCAACTCCACGCCAGCCGGACAAACATACACGTCCTTAGTCGCGTTATAAACGAACTTGTCAGAGTAAAACTCAGGCGCAGGAACCCCAACACTCTTGTATGGGCTAAAAACCGCAGGAATAGGCATGAAAACCCTTATGCCATTATCCTCACAGTCAGAAACGTCTTTCTCAACGTAAAATCCCTTATCGCTCAAAACCTCAAGCTCATTAACACCCAAAGTCTCCTTTGCCGATAACGCATCCCGGGTAAGTTGGCGATGATCAGTCGAGATATTGATTACATCATAATCGACAATGAGATGCTGTTTTGCATCAACCGATGTTTGAATATTGTAGCCAACTTCAAGCCGTTGACTGTCTACTCGCATTAAACGGCTATCTGGATCCACAAGAGAAATCTCCCTTTGGCCTGTAGCCTTCATCTGATCTTGGATATGCTCGTACTGCTGCTTTTTCTCTTCAAGCTGGCTTATCTTTTCCTTGAACTCATCGTCCTCAGCGGTTTCATCTTCATCTGAATCATTTGCATCGTTGCTATCCAGTTCTTTGAGGTACTCTGCTATTTTTTCTTCTGTCTGCTTGAGTCTCTGAGCGACTGTTTTCTCATTGAGGTTGTTACTTTTTGAGTTGACAGCCTTGAATTTGGTGCCATCAATCGCTACTATCTGGGCACCGTAAAGGTCGAGGCTTCTGCAGAGGTAAACGAACTCTTTGAAGACAGGTTTGATGCAGTCGACGTTGTCTTTTCTGAAGTCAGCAATGGTCTTATGGTCTGGAGCAAGCTTTTTCACAAGCCACATGACCTCAACGTTTCGGTGGCATTCCTTCTCTAGTTTCCTACTGGATCTTATCTGGTTGAGGTAGCCGTAAACATAGAGTTTTAGCAAGTCTGAAGGGTTGTAGGAAGGCCAAGCTTTTCCAGGTTGAGGCTGTCTACAAAAGCGTCGATGAATCTGACGGGGTTTTCTATGTCAACATACTTGTCGATCGTGTCTGGGAAGAGTACCGTTTGGTCTCTATGAGTGCCTGTTATGTGTTCGCTCATGGCTTTCAGTGGCTCTTTTGGTTGTTTTAAAAGCAGTCTAGATTTAAGGTTAACGGTAAATAGCCGTCAAAAAAAGAGACTTTTCACACCTATGTGAAGTCCTTTATTTAACTTACCTTTTCCATGTTTCCTCGCTTCCTCTTCATTCCTCCCTTTTCACTCGCAGTCGATTGAGGCATACACCTATTCGCCCACACTAAAGAGGCAATATGGCTACGCATCCAGGCTTCCTCAATCAGTCTGACGTCCACCATTGGGGACAGTGTGAAAAACGAGGAAAGTTCAGGCCTGATCATAATACGGGCGCTTATTCTTCAACACGGAATAACAACACAACAACAGCTTACGAGCTGCCGCAACCGTAGCAGCCCTTTTGCCTCTTCTTTCCGCTATTCCCTGATACGCCCGAGTTATGGAAGTATCGTACTTATGCACGTGCGTCTGAGCAGCCTCCACCATAACCCAACGCAACCAACGGCTACCCTCCTTAGTGATCCCGCCATGCCTAACCACGCCGCCAGAAGCATGCGTAGACGGCACCAAACCAGCATAGCTGCAAAGCCTCTCCCCAAACGGAAAACGGTTAACGTCACCAACCTCGCTCTTCACAAGCAACGCAGAATAATAGCCCAAGCCCGGAACAGTCATCAACAACTTCACATCCTCATCTTCCCTAGCCAAACCCTCCAGCTGCCTAGAAAGCACTTTTATTTCCTCATCAAAAATCTCCATGATTCTAAGATAAGAATCAACAGACTCAAACTTCAACGAGCCAAGCCATTCCACACCATTCCGCGAAAACAAGCCATGATCAATAGGCCACTTGATTCCTTCATACGTTAGAAAACTCTTAATCTTCACTCTAAGTTTGACACGTTCTCGGACCAAGAAAGCCCTTCTTCTCACCTTTTCCCTCAAATCTGAGGTCTCTTTACTAGGCACGTACGCAAGCGGCAACGCATCCAACCTCGCCAACTCAGCAATAACTTTTGAATCAACTCTGTCGCTTTTAATTCTAGCCTCCGCAATGTAGCGCGTCTTCTTAGGATGAGAAACCACCACGTCAAATCCTTCGCTTAACAGCTGTCTATAAAGCGACGCTACCGAGGTGGAAGCTTCCATCGCCACCTTACCAACTTTAAAATGCGAAACGTATGATAGCACTTTCTCATTGGTCATTCTCGTTTGATCGATTATTTTTCCTTCAGGATTCAAAATAGTCGCATAAGTACTGTCCTTATGCACATCCAACCCACAAACAGAGGCGCTCATGGTATGGCGTGAGCGCCCCGCCCGTTTAACACTTCCCATACCATCAGTCTGATTTGTGTCTGATCCCCAGCGGCCCTACCACAATTGCTGTTGATTAAAAAACGGAAAATGTTGTCATTTCAGTTAATCTTCGAAAATTTCTTGCCTTCTTTTGTCAGGCAGCGAATTTTTTTCTGATAGTAAAGTAACAAAGGCTGTTATAAGTCCTGTATAATGCGTAGATGTTGTCGACTGCAGATTCTACCCGTTTATCTTGCTCAAGTCCAAGTTGTAGGAGCAATTGAAGGGTCAAAGAATTCTGAATGATGCCTAAATGTCTATAGCAAATCAGCTTGGGCGCTAGTTCGTCGTTGTATTTTTGGGCCGCTTCAAATTCTAGATCGCGATCTTCGGATGAAAAAACGTATTGGCTTCGTAGCCCGTATTCTTTGCCGGAGCTTTGAAGTGCCGGCCAGTTCAAATTTAAGTGCTGGAAAAGAAAGCTGAGTGCTTTCTGAACGGAATTATCTTGAAGCGATATGCCTAAATTGTGTAGTTTTTCCAGTTGATGGGTTGTTTCAAGAACCGTGTTTTCCCATGATCCGTTTTCATTTTGACTGCTTTGGATACGCTGAACGAGTTTCTTTATTTCCTCAGTATCGTTCTCATCCAGGTATCTGTATATGGTTGACTTGATTAACAGAGAACAATAATCATGTTCAGCCGCTAAATGTTCAGCGGCATTTTCAAGTTTTTTACTCACAATCAAATCATCCAGCATATCCATGTGTTTGAATGCTGACAAAATATCGTAAGTAACCTTTGTCGAATTTTGCCATAAGCCGTTGCCTTTTTGCCTTGACAGGATCGTGGGCATTTCAGGGAGCAATATTCGTAAAGAGATTTCGACTGGCAAATCTCGCAACAAAAAGTAACTTCTGGTCTTGACGATTTTGTTAAAATCCCTTTTTTGAGCCTCATAGTTCTTCGGAAAAAGAGGAATATTTTTTTGCCATCATCAAAGGAATTAATCCAGCGACAGTGCACCGCAGCAAAGCTACATCACATCTCTTTGACCTCTTTTACATCAACAGATATTTATTGATTCTAGAACTAGTCTGCCTACTCTTATTTCGACTTAAATTCTTAGGTGGCTGTAATTTGTTGTTAAAGCACGACAAGTTCAAGTTGACTGGTTCATTTTGCTTGTCAAAATTAGAACCTGCCTCGTCAAGAACTCGTCCAATTTCTCTGAGCCATCGCAATTTCTTTTGTGTTTGGCTACATGATTATTTATCGCGTTGTTCATGGCTTTTAAATCAGGAACAACCAAAATTTTAGAACCGCATAGGCATCTAGCAATAGGCATCTTCCTTTTGTGTGTGAAACTTTTCCTTTGTCGTTTTTGGTCAGAAAAGAAGTTAATTTTCTGAAAACTTTTTCTTGACACGGAAATTCACCGTCAATTTTATTGGGGCTAGCCTGATTTATCTTACTCGTGCATCGCATATAAGAAGTAGTGATAGGCACGATACTGTCACAAAAAAGAATTACAGAAACGAGAGAAACATCGTGAACCCTCAGGCATGGCAAGAACAGTTAAGCGCGTTTTTTGGTGCTTACTATGCTCACTACGTCCCTGTCTTTGAGGATGGCTTCTTCGCCTATTCGCCTTTTGTCTCGGGCGTCGACTGCGTAGAGAAAGTTTTCTCCGAGTTCCGTGTGAATTACATAGGCAAATTGACGTGCAGTTGTTCCATTCGGCACAAGATAAGTGTCTGGCAAGACTCTTCCGTTGTGGTCAGATAGATGCTCCAAATCTTCCACGGGGTAAACAGTTATCATGTTAAGCAGTTTGAAGTACGCTATGTTCATAGCTTCTTGGATCCCTGTGGAACCGTTTTTCTGCAATACCTTTTCACGAATCGCTTCTAACGCCCTAATTTGCCCGGCGGACAGCTTTTCTGGCTGCTTTATTTTGAAGTCCCTGTCGCCTGGCTTGTAATAGATGAGTCCTTTTTCGGCGGCGCGTCTTAGTGCGAGTTCAGCTTCTGCAGAGCAGGGAATAACCATGTAATCAAGCTTTTTCAGCTTCTCTACGTTTGCAGCGGCTGTGGGCAAGTCAATCTTGTTAGCTACAATCAGCATGGGTTTTGACATTCGCCTTAGATTGTCGACGAACCTGTAGAAGTCTTCGTCGCTCCATGTTGCGGGTTTGTCAATGTTTAAATTTGCCTTCCTAATCGCTTCAGCAACACTTTGGCGTCTAATGCCTAAACCTGTTAGTCGGTCTTCGAGCGGTGCAGCAATGCCTTTTTTGTCTGCTTCCGCTTGACGCGCAATTTTAGGCCAATCTTTCTTAAGAATGGTCACCATCCACATTGTTATTTCGCGTTCAAGAAACTTGACGTCTTCTAAGGGGTCGTGTTCGCCGGGTGGGCAGGATTTTCCTTCGCAGTCCGTCCCGCCTGAAGCGTCAACCACGTGTATTAATGCGTCTGCTCTGCGTATCTCGTCAAGGAATTGGTTGCCTAAGCCGCGTCCTTCCCAAGCGCCTGGCACGAGACCCGCAATGTCGATCAACTCTACTGGAACCAATCTTACACCGTTAAGGCAAAGCGAGTTTCTTGGGTTGTCATTAACTTTAAACTCTTCATGAACGCATGGAGTGCGAACATAGCCTACTCCCCGATTCGGCTTGATTGTGGTGAATGGGTAATTTGCGATTTCAGCCGCCGCCAAGGTTGCTGCGCTAAAAAACGTGGATTTTCCCGTGTTTGGTTTTCCAACTACCCCGAGTAACCGTGTGTATGACCGCTGCATAGGTATCTCTCGTAGGTAGTGTTGCATTCGATGTGCTATATTACTTGCGCTTGCAAAATGATGTTGAATTAATGCTTAGCGAACATGTACAGCTGCTGACGGAGAATGATTCACAAAAGAGGTCAGCTTTAATCTGAAATAGCTTCTTCCTTTGGGTTCTGCTTCGGTGGCGTTGCTTCGTAAACGATTTTTTCGCCCCTAAGCGCCGAAAACATCGCAGCTAAGAAGCAAAGAACCGCACCGATGATGAATGCCGTTGTCAGGGCTGACATGAACGGTGAGGCTATTGCGTTCGGGAAAAAGCTTTGACCCGTGAGAGTGTTCAGTGTGTTTGTGGGTATCGCTGATGCCATTGTGCCCATTCCTTGCAGCAAAGTGCCTATTGGGTTGTAGCCGAGGAAAGCGGCGAATAGTGCGCCTGATGCGGGAACGTGACCAAATGCTTACGCGACTTGTGATGAGACTCCAGTGTTAGAAACAGCTGCGACGAGTGCTTTGGGGAAGGTGGCGTTTAATGAGATTATGATTATGCCGAAGAATATTGCTTGGCTGATGGTTTGTCCGCAGTTCTGAAGCGTGGAACGCATCCCTGAAGCGGCGCCTCTACTTTCAGCTGGGCATGAATTCATAACTGAAGCCATGTTCGGCGACATGAAAATGCCGCTGCCGATACCCATAACAAGCAAGATTAGCGCAAAGGGCATGTACGCAAAGTTTGCTGGCAGCAAAGTGAAAGCTAAGAACGTACAGCCCGTAATTATCATGCCTCCGGTCGCCAATATTCTTGCTCCGTGCTTATCTGAAAGCCAACCACTCAATGGACCTGTCAGAGCTACGCCTACGGACATGGGGATCATGAAGATGCCTGCCCAAAACGGTGCTGAATCGTAGCTATATCCATGCAAAGGAAGCCAAACTCCCTGCAGAAGTATGACAATCATTATCATTACCCCGCCTCGGGAAAGCGCACTTAGAAAGGTGGCAACGTTCGCCGCTGCAAACTGGCGGTTTTTGAATAGGCTCATATTGAACATTGGGTCTTCAACGTGAGTTTCAACAAAGGGAAAAGCAATCAAAAGCGCTGCTCCTGATGCAAGGGAGGCTAAAACCCAGGGGCTTCCCCAACCCATCGGCAAACTTCCATAGGGAGTCAACCCGTAAGTCATGCCGAGAAGAATCAACGTTAAGCCGACGCCGAAGGTGATGTTGCCCCAGATATCCATCTTCTGCTTTCTACGCACAACGTTTTGTTCTTTTAGCTTCCAGTACGACCATGCGGTACCAATAACCCCCACAGGCACACTAACCAAGAAAACCAGGCGCCAGTCAACCACAGCTAAAACGCCTCCTAAGACCAAACCGATAAGAGAACCCGCCAAAAAGGCTATCTGGTTTATCCCCAACGCTTTGCCCCTCTCGTTCTGGGGGAAGGCGTCAGTTATGATTGCACCGCTGTTTGAGAATATGAATGCGGCTCCAACGCCTTGAACCAAGCGGAATATGATAAGTTCCATAGCGCCTGCGTCGCCTTTGTTCGGCGTCAGGGAAAGCAAGATTGAGCCAACGGTGAAAATGGCGAAACCCATAGCCTTACTCTGCCGAACATGTCGGATAATCTGCCAAACGTCACCAGCAAAGTAGCGGTTATTATGCTGTAACCGAACATCAGCCAAAGAAGGTACTGGAACGATGTGAAGGGGTTTATGTCTATGCCGCGGAAAATTGCTGGCAAAGCGATAAGCACAATTGTGGCGTCGATAGAAGCCATAAGCATGCCAAGAGTCGTGTTCGACAAAGCTACCCATTTATACTGTACCATAATTCCGTCAGACTGACTTTTTTCTTTCGGCTAAAGGTACGTGCATTATAAAAAGTTTGCTTGCAGGTTTGAAGTTTTTCCCAATTACTCATTAAACCTTCGCTAATGACCCACTTCAGCTATCAGGCAAATTCTCACGTGAATTAGCTAAAAGCCACAGAATTTGCGGTTTCACAGTTAAGATCTCAAAATACAACATTGCAAATCAAAAGGGTGGCAAACTATATTGAAATGAAAAATAGTTTGCTTTACTGCTCTACGAGTATTAAGGTCACCGTGGATCTCACTTGGTCGGTGGTCCGTATCTTATGCGAAACAGCATCTTTCAACTCATCCATAGTATCAGCCTTCAGCCTAACAATAAGATCGTAAACCCCATAGGAAACAAAAGCTTCCCTTACAATATCAAGACCCTTAAGCCGATCCAGCACCTTGCCCTCAGCACCAGGCTCAACATTAAGCAAAATATACGCTTGCACCATTCAAACTGCTCCAATACTATTAAAGAACCAAAATAATTAAACGTTTTTGGAAACAAAAAAGCCCTAAAATAAAGACTGGTTTGCGAAAACTGGCTGGCAGGAAACTTTCTCCAATACAATTCAAAAGTATACTTGCCCCATCTTTAATTCGGATTGTCAGAAGTGTTCTTGGTTTTCAATAGATCTTGCAGGGATTTGTGGCATTTGCTGCAGGCAAACATCGCGTTCCCGCATGAAGGACAGCACAACTCCTCCTTTTGCAGAAGCTCCAGAAAATTCTGAAGTTTGGCGATGTTTAGAATCTCGCGGGGGCTAAGTGGCTTTTGAATAGGTGTAGGAGCCTCTTTTCCAAGTTGAGCGTTTTCGTTGGATCTGATTTCACTGTAAACTTTGGTGATGCTTGCTTTCCCTTCACGGAGCTTTTGCTTCTCGTCCTCGCTTGCTGTTTCAAGAATTTTTTTGCCTCTTTCAAAGGTTCGCGTTGAAACCCCAGCTTTCCTCGCCACAACCTCAGTTTCCTTAGCCTTAAACTCGGGCTCGACCTCCTCTTGCACTATCCCCAAGGACAAATCACTGCCGTCCTCCCTGGCTTCAGCTTTCCGCTTCTTCGCAAGTGCTTTCTCGATCTCTAGTAAAGGCATTGCAAGCTCCACGAGCTGAAAATTGTTGAGATGGCGACGCCTCAGATTTGCTTCGATAACGAATTTTTTTTCAAGCAACTTATCGTCAAATCTTCGGACTTCAAAATCTGGTTCAATCCCGAGTTCAGTGCAGGCTTGGTACCTGTGGTGTCCATCTAAAACTTCAAGGTCTTCGTTTACAATTATTGGGTAATGTTGGCCTTCGGCTTTTATGGATGCTTTCAGTTCCACAAACTCTTCATCGGACATCTTTGGCAAAAGTCTGCTGTATTCAGGATTCAAACGTAAACTCATAAGCATCCCAGCAATGTGATTCTTTATCTTTTGTCCGCCTTATTATTTAAGGTTGAAGGGTTAATTAGGCAGAATGAATGCGACACTTCTTTTTGTAGCACACGAAACGAAAGGGCGGTTAAATCCTTTGCAGCCAAAAGCTAACTCCTTCAAGTGTTGGTTGTATGATACAGTCACATACTCTTTTATTTTCTTACACGACTAAACTATTGCGCAAAAAAACCCGCGTAGGATAGCATGTTAGGCGGACTAGCAGTTTATCAAAATGCGGCAAGATCTCTCTCCTCGCTCTTCCCAAAATTTTTTAGTCGCCGCACTCGGTTAATAAGGCTGGTTCGCCCAACTCTACTTTTCGTTAAAAATAGGAAATGACTCTACGGCGTCCTCTGCTCGCGTCTACACTTTCTCTTTTATATCTAAGCTCCTATGCCTCAGTCGATTCAAGGATTGGCATTTAATCAGGGCACTATCGATAACCAGGTTTTTTTGGGGCAATACACGAATCATCTATGGTCGTACATGTCATTTCTTTTGGTGGTTTTGAGAGGAACTTCCTGAAATAGTAAACCATAAATATTATTAGACAGGTTGCACCTAAATTGTATCAAACTAATAGAAAATTAGAAATCTCATCATTGCGAGAAAACGCTCGCTTTATGTGATTAACAAATAATCAATAATAAATCATCAGGAAGTGCATTTACGGGAACATCCCAAACATTTACGATTAAGTACGTTGTACTTGCTAGATTCGAAATAGAAGGCGTTGTTGAAAAACCCGATGTGATCGGAGCAGTTTTCGGGCAAACAGAAGGACTTTTCGGACCAGAACTTGACCTGCGAGAACTACAGAAGACCGGACGCATCGGACGAATCGAAATCGACCTACATTCAAAAAACGACCACACTACAGGCTCAATAACTATCCCAACAAGCCTTGACAGAGTTTCAACCGCACTGATTGCAGCAAGCATTGAAAGCATTAACCGTGTCGGTCCATGCTCCGCCAAAGTCAGCCTGGAAAAAATCGAGGACATACGCGAAGCACGTCGAAAAATCATCAT
>JBEKPM010000022.1:0-14392 GCA_049520735.1 Bathyarchaeia archaeon
AAAAAAAGAAAAAAGTGAGGGGAGAGTTGGCTAAACTTGCGACGAAACTTCGGTTTTACTCATGTTGCGTCTTCTCAGCACCAGAAAAGCGGCGATTATTACAACGATCACTACGACAACAATTATTCCGTAGATGTATCCTTGAGGCACACCTGGTGCTGTGGTGGGAGTTGGAGTCGGCGCTGGTGTGGTGGCGAATGCGATGGATATTTGGTGTGTGCTGAAGGTGGTTGTGTACCATACGTAGTAGTTGTTGGTGTCTTGGATGTAGCCTTGGTTTGTTGCTGTTTTGCCGTCGATGCTGACTGTTGGGGTGGTTCCATAGGTTACAGCGCTTTTGGGGATGGTTATGTTGCCTAAGCCTGTTGTGCCGCTTGTGCCTGTTACGGTGAAAGATAGCGTGGTTGAAGAGGTGGCTTTGTCTGTTGCGATTTTGATGTTGGACATCTGTGAGCTTGTTATGCTTCCTTTGATTGCAAGGTTAACTGTTGAACCGGTAGATGTTGTTGCTTTCACAGTTGTCGGTGCAGGTGTGGGGGTAGGCGTTGGTTTTGGTGTTACTACTGGTTGTTGAGTTGGTGAAGCTGTAATTACTGGAATCGGTGTGGGCGCTGCTGTTGGAATTGGAGTAGGTGTAGCAGTTGGAATTGGAGTGGGTGTTGCGGTCGGGACCGGAGTCGGAGTTGCAGTTGGGATTGGCGTGGGTGTAGCAGTTGGAATTGGAGTGGGTGTTGCGGTCGGGACTGGAGTCGGAGTTGCAGTTGGGATTGGCGTGGGTGTAGCAGTTGGCACTGGGGTAGGTGTTGCTGTTGGTTTGGGAGTTGGTGTTGGAGTTGCGGATGGAGATGGCGTTGGAGTCGGAGTAGGGACAGGCGTTGGACTTGGGAACGGATTTGCTTGCAAAGTGAGGACTTGCCCAGAAATTATTCCTGAAGCTTTAGTAGCCAAGGCGAAGTTAATGGTGGTTACCGTGTTAACTGTCACCGATGCTCCCGATTGCTGTTGCGATACATAGCCTGTTGCCGTGACGTTCACGGTGTACGAACCTGTGCCAAGACCAGACGACATAATGTAGTTGCCGTTGCTGTCTGTGTAGTTTGAGTTGGAGCCAGCGGGTCCTTGTACGGTAATGTATGCGTTGTCTACTGGAGCACCTGAGCTTGTAACTTTTCCACTTACGGTTCCTGAAGGCGTTACGGTTACGGTCAGTTGGAAGTTAATGTTAAACGACGTTTGGCCTGCAACAACACTTACATTACTGGGATAGGTTACAACGGAAATCCCATAGAAAGCCTCAACAGTGTAGCTTCCTGTCGCTAGGTTGGTATTTACTTGGTAGTTTCCGGATGTGTCGGTCGTGGCACTACCGTAGAAGATAGTACCGAGGGTGTTTGTGACAAAGACATCTGCTCCTGAGATAGGTTGTCCATTTGCAGTGTTTGTTACTTTTCCAGAAATGACTCCTGAGGGACTAAGTGCTATGTTGACTGTAGTTGTTTGTCCTGCTGTTACTGCTTGACCCGAAACTGTATTTGTCAGGTACCCGGTAGGTGAAAATTCCGTCAAGTTGTAGGTTCCAGTGCCCAAGTTGTAGTTCATAGTGTATTTTCCATTTGCATCTGTTGTTGCAAAACCAGAGTAGAGACCATTAACGTTCTCTGCTTCAACGAATATTCCTTTTAGGAGAGCATGTGAATTCGCGTCTGTTATTGTTCCTGTGATCACGCCCGAATATGCGAGGGCAAAGTTCTCGTTGCTCTTCATAGAACCGGCGGTGAGAACAACGCTTGTTTTCGTTTGAGACAAGTATCCTATTGTACCTAGGAAATATTCGGCTGTTACATTGTAGGTTCCTGTTTGCAGATTTTGGATAATTTGATAGTTGCCATTTGCATCTGTGAACGTGTTTTCATTGATCGAACCGTCGGCGCTTTCGACAGCGACTGCGGCGAAGTTAACTGGCAATCCCGTTACTGCGTCAGTTACTTTTCCGGAGATTCCAGCTGAGATGTTCATGATTATGTTAACGTTTGAGGTTTGGGCTTCGGCAGTTACTTGGATGTTGTCCACTTGTTGATCGATATATCCTGGCGCAGAGCCTATTACTGAATAAGTGCCTGTGTCGAGAAAGGTGGTTATGCTGTATTGTCCCTGAGCATTTGCTGTTGCAGATCCGCTTCCGGCGTCCCCTGAAGCTGTCACTGAGGCGCCTGGAACAGGAATAGTAGTCTGACCGTAGGCAGTTTTCGCATTGTCAAGGGAAGATTGAATTGCAAAGCTGGAAATTCCTGCGATCAACCCAATCAGAAGCAAGGTGATTATCAGATTTGCGGTTATTTTTCTATTCAAATCAGTTCATCCTCCAGTTTAAAGCCAATACTAAATAATTCGACTGAGAACTAACTGAGCTAAGCCTGTTTTCTCTTGAAATATGGTTTGGTTTATTCATGCAAAAAGCACCAAAAATATGGTTATCGCTAAGTATAGCTTTTGGATTCGAACTAATAAAGAAGAGTTGTCACAGAATTGAGACCACAATTTTTTTGCAATAAGTAGGTAACTGTGACATTTGCGATTTGTGACTGCAGTCACGCCTTAATTTTATTTTTATGGTCCAGCTTTTTTCTTAACAAATGCAACAACCAGGTATAGTACGTAAATCACGCTGAAAGCGACCAAGCCGCACTCAGAGTAACGGACCACTAACCGATTTTCGCCAAGAATGAAGTAACCTTGGGTTGATATGTCGTAAAAAGTCCAGCACATCATGCTGACGGCACTGAACAGTGATGCAATTCCTACAATGTGAAATGCGTCTTTCAAGTTTGTGAACATGCAATGTTGCACTATCGTTTTTGTTTGCGGCAGGTTTAGGATAGTGAGCCAACTGCAACCCTCTGGTGAGGGGGCTATTGAGAGTCAATCCTCGCTGCCTGCTTCTCAGTTTCCCCTTTCAGTTATGTATGTTTTATGAATACAGAATCTTTATCAAAAAAATATTTACGAAAGGTTTTCATGTCTTGCCCTAGGCGATGACTAAAGGGAAAAGAAGGACTTAATTGCTTTAATCAGTGAGTATGATTATTTGGATAAACCTGTTTCACAAGTTTCCTTGAATGCAAGAATTGTTGGGTAGAGTGATATGGAAAACTTTGAAAGGTAAAGTTATAAAGTTCTCATTAGAACCTGCTCCTGCGGTATTGTATTCAAAAACGTATGATCCAAAAAAAGTGTACCCTTCAAACAAATGTAGGACAAGTTAGCGCACGCTACCACCTGACGGAACCATGTATTTTAGGAAGCGCAAGTAATGAAAGAACAGTTTTATCAGGCGTCCAAAAGCATGGTTAAAGTTTTACAATCTGGGCGTGAGGTACGCCATCTATTTTTATGACTGCATCGGGGTGGACATATCCGTGGGAAATGGCTTTCTCTACGCAGCATTTGCCTACTAGGTTGACTATGGTTGAGTTGTTGATCATTCCCATGGCCTCGTCAACCGTTGTTTTTCCGCCGTTGTAGAAATCGTCTTTTATGTGGAAAACAATTTTTCCTTCCCTAAGCGTTTTTCCCAGCAATTCGCAGTCGCAAACCGCTAAAAGGACGTTTCTGCCGACCTTTTTCAAGTTAACGTAGACTTCCAATTAGGGTCACTCACAATTGCTTTATGGCTGATTTTGCGCCGCAGGCGTTACATACCAGAAAAGACAAGCGTTTTTCCTTAACCACCCTAGTGTCGGGGCGCTTGCAAACTGGGCAAACAACGTAGCTTTCTAGGTACCTTTGCAGGAGCCTTTCAAAGCTGTCCCGCTGAAATTTCCCTTGGAAAATTGCTCTTGAATCCTGGAAAGTTGCGGCAGTAGCCATTTCTCTGGTTAGGAACTTCAAGATGTGTTGGGGGTCGCGGTCTAAAGCGTCTGCAACTTCCTTAAAATTCGAGATTATCGTTCTCATGCCCACCATGCTGACCATTAATCTGGGTAATTCTAATCGTTCATGCTTTGCGGAGACCTCTGGCATTTGAGAGCAAGCCTTCTTTAACAAGTCATCGTAATTAAATGACATATTAGTACATCTCACATGTCAATGGGTGCACCATGTATTTAAAAATTATAAGCCAAACCGCGTTAATGAACCATAAAAAGAATGGTTTATTATGGATAATCGTTATAAATTCCACCACTACGACAATATGCGAAAGATACCAGAGGCTTCCTCTTGACAAGAGAACAAAACTTTAACCAAAAACAAGATATCATCCAACAAATTCAAAAGCTCAGAGAAGAAGCTAACAACGCAAACGTACAAATCAAAAACTGCGTTGAAAGACGAAACGAACTGAACGAGGAAGTCAAGAAAACTCGAGAAGAAATTAATCGCTTAAAATCTGAACGTGACCAGATAAACGAAAGAGTCAAGGTTCTAAAAAGTCAAAGAGACGCGATCAGGTCGCATTCTGACCCGATCACTGAAGACATAAACGCTGCTAGGGCAAAAATCGCTCAATTTAAGAAGACTTTGCCCCGCGAGAGCCAACGGGCGTTGCAAGAGGAGCATGACGCGATTGAATGGAAGATTTCAACAACTTCCCTTGACTTGCAAGAAGAAAAAGGGCTGATAGAGAACGTTAAGCAGCTTGAAATACTTCTTAGTGGCTACAAAAAAATCGACGCCCAAAATACCAAGATCAAGAACTTTCTGGCTCAGCGAAAAACGTTTGACGAACAAGCTGATGTTCTTCATAAGGAGTTAACAGAGTTAGCCTCTAAAAGCCAAGATATCCATTCCAAGATGATTGAAAAAGTAAATGCCATGAATATCAGCAGAGCTCAAGCTGACGGCCAACATCAACTCTACGTCAAAACAAAGGAAGAGACGATACCCCAAATTTACGAGAAGATTGGACAGCTGGTAGGTCAACTTAACAGCGTAAAAGCTGCAATGGCCAAAGAAGCCAAGGCGGCTGCTGAAATCAGGGCAACTGAAAGAGCTGTCACTGAGAAATCTAATAGTGAACAGCAACAGTCTAACAAGGAAAAAGAGCAGGCCATCAAAGAGAAGATTAGTGCGGAAGCAAGGGATAAACTTCAGAAAGGCGAAAAAGTAAGCTGGGACGAGTTCCAGCTCATGATGGGTGATGACTCGAAAGAGGATTCCGAAGCACAAGATTAAAGTTAAGTCGAAAGTATTATTGGATTGAATCCAGGATGGCAAAGAAGGAAACGCAAGACCAGACGCAAAAGCGTATCCTAATTTTATGTGTCGACCGAGACGGTGACCTAGAAGTTAAAGCCGGGGTGAAAACGCCGCTTCTTGGAAGAACAGCCAATCTGGATGGAGCCGTAGCCTTAGCGTTAAAAGACCCTGAAGAACCTGATGCAAACGCGATGTTTGAAGCTGTCCGCCTCCATGACAGGTTACAGAACGAGAAGCAGCCTGAAGAAATCTTTGAGGTCGCAACCATTTCAGGCTCCGAGTTGGGGGGTGTAAGCGCAGACAGAAAACTTGTTGCTGAACTTAACAATCTTCTCGATTCCTTCAGCGCCAACGAAGTTATTCTGGTTTCAGACGGCTACTCTGACGAGGCAGTTTTGCCTCTTGTGGAATCCAGAGTGCCTGTATCATCGGTTAGGCGAATAGTGATAAAGCACAGCGAATCTATCGAGGAAACTGCTGCAGTCTTCGGCAAATACGTTAAACTACTTGTGGAAAACCCGCGTTATGCCCGCATGGCGCTGGGTTTGCCTGGACTATTAGTTTTGATCTTCGGCATCTTATGGGCTATCAACAACTTCGTTTACCCGGGCGCCATTGCCTACTTCGGGATTGCCATAGTAATTGTCCTCGGCGGCTTCTTGCTTATCAAAGGGTTCGGCGTCGACAAGTCAGCTAAAGACGCCTATAGATGGATGCGAGAGTACACTCCACCTTCGTTGCCCATGCAAATCTCAAACTACACTATTTTCGCAGGAATCTTATGCATTGCCGTCAGCGTCTACCTGGGAGTCCAAAACGTCAACATTAACGCTGCCCCATTTCCATCTTCGGTCGAAGGCTGGCTTATTGCCACCCCGAAAATAGCCACGTTCTTCCTCAAGGGAGTAGAAACCCTGATAGTAATAGGCATAATAATAGTGCTTTTCGGGAGAAGCGTACGGTTATACTTTGAAAGAGACTCAAAGATGCTGCGAAACGTCGGCTTAATCGTTTCCATCGCATGGTTCCGATGGATTCTTGATGCGACAGCAAACGTTATCTACAACCCCATCAAGTCAGGCGGCGGAGCAGTGTCTGTTCTTAATGACCCGATCTTTTCAGTCTTCATTTACACTATCCTCGTCGGAATTCTGATCGGCATAGCATCGGTATTACTGATCTTTATCGTCAACAGATCCTCCAAAGACTTCTTCCAAAAAACAGACAAGGACGAAGCCGCTAAATGTACGGATTCCGCCAAAATTCGAGACGTGGATTAGAGCAATATTTAATTGAGTGCTGCAAGGGTTTAACATAATACAGCTAACCAAAAAGACGTCAGAACAAACGTTTAACATGCGGGGTCAGAGTTAACGCTTAAGAAAATGCTTTCTTTCATTGGGGCATACAAGCTTTATGAGCGTTGGCTCTGGATGCAAGTTAAGGGTGGAATTAAGCCTGAGCACATCGCAATAATTTTAGATGGCAATAGGCGGTGGGCAAACGATCAGGAAGACCCTATGCTTATGCAGGACAAATGGGGTCACCGACGCGGCGCAGACACGGTTGAGCTACTGCTCGATTGGACTCACATGATCGGCGTTAAGTACGTGACTCTTTACACGTTTTCCACGGAGAATTTTTCACGCAAATCCGAAGAAGTGGAAAAGATCATGCAGATCGCTGAAGAGAGATTCCGTAAACTGCTGATAGATGAACGCATACACCGGGACAGAGTTCACGTCAAAATCATCGGCAGAGTCAACCTACTGCCCAAGGGATTGCAGGAAGCCATTGCGGACGTTGAGAAAGCCACAGCGGATTACGACAGCTATTTCTGGAATTTTGCTTTTGCCTACGGCGGCAGAGCGGAAATTGTGGACGCCGCTAAAACCATTGCTGAGAAAGTCAAGAGCGGCGAGTTGGAAATAGCTGACGTCACCGAGAGCACTTTTCAAAAGTACCTGTATACATCGCACATGGATAAGCAGGATCCGGACATGATAATACGTACGTCAGGCGAAGAACGGTTAAGCGGGTTCTTGCTCTGGCAAGCAGCCTACAGCGAACTGCTCTTCTTAGATGTTTACTGGCCCGACTTCCGTCTGATCGACCTGCTGAGAGCAATCAGAACATTCCAACATCGAAAACGCCGATTCGGCGCATAACCAAAGAATTAGCGACACAAGTTTTACTTTCGAACGGTTACGCTAAATCTTGGGGATTTCACGGTTCCAACAAGCTTTGCTATTGGCTTGCATGGATAAAAATAGAGAAACATGATCCTCAAGAGATTGGCTGATCGATCTATTCTATCGGTGGCGGAGGCGGCGGTGGGGGCGGCGCTGTTGATTCTTCTGGTGCTCCTGGTCGCTTTCTAAGCAGCATCAAAGCTACAACTGCTACCACAACGATCACTACTACGACAATTACGGGCAACAGCGGAAACTGAGCTGGCGAGCCGGAACCCTTTGGAGTTGGAGTGCTCTGGTTTTGAGATGAACTTGAAATTGGCATAGAGTCAATAACGTAGGTGAAATTTGTTATTTCATTTGTAAGTGCGAGTGTATTGTCTGCCGGTGTTGCAATCCATCTTGTGGGGTGCCCCGGGTAAAGCGGTGCTAATGGAGTATTCACGTAATTCGTGAAATTCAAGCCTACAACTTTTCCTGTATTGTCGTAGAAAGTAGTTACAACCCAAATGTAACCAACCGTCTCCGACCCTTGGTTTACGATGGTTCCTCCGCATTCGTAGACGCCGCTATTGTTAAAGCTGTAAGTCTCATGATCAACCTTCAAACCTGAATAGGGCGGCACGCCTGTGTCTGTAACGGACAGAACCGAAACCGTTACTTTGGCGACCGAAGAAGCCCAACTTAAAGGTGAGGTAGAACCGCTTGAAGGTGTAAAATCAATGCTGAACGGAGCCTTTTGCCCAGGTGCAGTTTCAAACACGAACCCGGTTCCTGTCGAGGTGCCAAGCGTCGTCCCGTTGGAATCATACGCAGTCGCGCTTAGAGTAACGTTCTGAATGAAGCTTGAGCCGACGTTCCGTATCTCTCCTACGACAACCAAGTCCCCTGGCTGTGCCGCCAAGAAAGGGTGTGCAGGAGCAGTGTACCAACTGTAAGATAGAACACTGGCTTCTGACGCTGCTGCTTTTGCGTTAGGCAATGTAAAAACAGGCAACACAGCCACAACTAAAACTGCAAGAATAAATATTGCGAAAGTCTTTTTCAAGTTAGCCCCACTCCAAGATGCAATAGTTTCCTCGTTTATTGTTATTAAAAGTTTGCCATATTTTCTTCCAAACGAGCAGCAAGTATGTCCATGATGCATAGGCTAACAACTCAGTTCCATGTATTACTCAGGAAAAAAGATATTTTTCCTTTCCAAATGCTTAAAAGGAATACTTCGTCGAATGTGCCGGCTTCACCGATGCTTGCAAGTGGCGATCCAAGCTTGGGAACCTCTTTTAAGTTCAGCAGGTCTGCGTCTATGAGTGTCTTCAGCTATTTTGCGCGATCTAAATTTGGAGAAGTGCCTTTATTTACGTTGTGCGCTATGCATTATCCTGTTGTTCCTATCCCGCCATCTGGTTTTTGCCATTTGGGGAAATGTTTATTTTTTGCTCAGCTTCTAAACGCCTAACTATAAGGTTAAAGGTACCCGTTTGAATTTCAAAAGAAAAATTATTGTTGTTGCCACTTGCCTCACTATCGCAGTTGTCGCTGTTACATTATTCGTCGTCATTAACCAGCAGAGCCATAGCATGGCAGCTTACAAGGCGCAGGCTCAAAAAATCTTTAACAATGCCTACGGCGCATGGGAACAAATCAGAAACGGGTCCCTTCCTCACGTGGATCTCGTTGTAGTTACCAAGCAGTGGGCAATTGACACTTGGGGTAAAGGATACGCCCAGCAGAATTTGCAAGCGATAGCCATACAGCAAAACATCTATCAAGGGCTCTTTTTGATTCCTCAGAGCCGCAGCCTTTACCAAGCGACTGTTGATTGGGCAGGGAACTATGTAGCGGCAACTTGGGAAGGCAAGATATACGTAGTAAAGGAAAATTTTAACCCGTGGAACCTGCCCAGCTCAGAAGCAACATTCGTTCATGAGTTGACCCATATCTGGCAGCAAAGTCTTCCTGGGCCCACCACTTTTGACGAGGACAAAGCGCACACTGCGCTCATTGAGGGCGACACTTCCTTCATGGCTGACACTTACACGAATCTGACTAAGTCAGGGATAGTGAAAGCCGAGGTGATGGCTTCAAATCCAGATTTTCCTTCAGACATCATAACCTTCGCCGAGGTTCATCCTGACACTCTCTCGAACTTGGACTACTTCCCGTACACTCAGGGAGAAATATTCGTGGGGGCGTTGCATCAGAGTGGCGGTTTCGCTACGGTCAACCGAGCCTACACCGCAGGGTACGTCCCACTCTCTACAGCGCAGATACTTAACCCAAAATTGTACTTTGAAAACGTCACTGCTAAGCAAGTCAGCTTGCCAGCCCCCGCAGACGGCAATTGGACTCAGAAGCAAACAAGTTACGGGCAAAACTACAACACATATGGCGAATACTTCATCGAAGACCTCTTGGGCAGCTGGCTTCCCGAAAACCAAGCTCAAACCATTTCAGCCAACTGGGCAGGCGACAACTTCACATATTATCAAGACGGCGGAAACAGCAGCAACTACCTATTCATATGGAACATACAATGGACTAGTAGCTCCTCAGCTGATACGTTTTTGACAGCTTTCCAAAATATTGCGAAAGACAATCAAGCCCTCAGCGAAGGAAATAATCAATGGTTCAGCAACGAACGGTACTTATCAATAAGTCTAAATGCGACTGAAAACTCAACGTTCATCGCCTGCTCAACTGTCCAGGCAGCAGTTCAATCGGCCCATTTTACTTAGCGACAGGACCGTTCAGCAAATTCAAGTGGGTAGCCGACGTCTCCTAACAACTAAGGTGACTCCGCCAATGGTGAGACCAATTATGATCACTGTCACGATCACGTACAGTTCAATTAGTTCAATTTTGTTCGTATCATATGTTTGTGAAGTATCTCTGTGGATTGATGTAATCGGCGGCGGCTTAAATGAGCCTACGGCGTGGGTTGCCATTGGCATGACTGGCATGTTCGGGATCACGGTGGTGTCGTTCCAGTACAGCACGTTTTTGTACCCTAAAGCCTCAATATTCGGGTTACTGACCGGGTAGATTATGTCCAAGCTGTCGCCACACATCTGAAGGAAGGTGACCACGCACATGCTGATGTCAGCAACGAAGGTCAGCGAGGACGAACCATCCCAATTTGCATTCCATAACCCAAAAATCGTGTCATTGGGGCTGCGGAAGCCGAAACCGAAATCTTGCGGAAGAACATAAACCGAACGTTCACTTGGCTCGCTCGTCGTTCTGGGGTTTGCTTGAGCATACTGCCAAAACTGCTTAATAGAGTTGAGTTGTTTTGAGTCCAATACGTTTTGAGTCCAATTTGCGTTTGTGTCAAACACTACGATGTATTTTGCGTCGTTTTGATAGGATAGCACCATGTCATTGTAAAGTTCGGAGCTATTTTCCATGTAAGGATACTGCTGGGTAGCCCAAGTTATCATGACTCCCCAGTTCTCGTTGAAGGCGGTGGCTGCTCCTCTGCAAAGAGACATGCTTAATTGTCGACTGTAGTTTTCGCTTCCACTGTTGACTCCGAACTCCGTAAAGACGGTGTTGTACCCAGCCTCATAATCATACCAATACAACCCATAATCTGAAGTGAACAGTTGGTATTCTGTAGGGTAATCAAAATTGCGCGTTATACCTATCTGTGGATCGCGCAACCAGGAACTTAAAGTTTTGTTATATTGGTTAGCTGCATCAGTAAAGTTGTTCGCGTTCAGAAGGACAGGTAAATAGGCTCGGTCAAGCGTCTTGCCTCCAGGTTCATCGAAATAATAAATTCCCATAAATTTGCTGCCGAAATTTGCCGAGGCGTTTTCAAGCCATTGCTTCGAAGGGTAACTAGGGTCGTCGCTGTAAACAATGAAGTTCAACCCTTTGTCGTAAACGTATCGGCTTATGACGGTAAGTCTGGTTTCGTTGTAAATACCCCCGTAGACGGTGTTGCCTATCTTTTCAGCGCATCCAATAATGAAGAAGTTAGTGTGAGTGCTAACGTTATCAATAAGCTGTTCAGTTTGGGGAATGCTTGCGAACGCCACATCGACGCCCAAATAAAAGTCTGGGGCTGCCTGCGCCATTTGAGCCTTTGCAGGTAAGATACAATTTACGAATAGAGGAGAAATCAGCAAGAAAACCAGCAGAATCAGCAGTTGCTTAAATCTCATTTGAGCATACATGAAATTCAATGAACTAATAAGACTTTTCCATAATGATCCCAACCAAAAATCAAAACAAATCAAAGCATATCCTCAATTATCCTGTGAGGCAAAAATCTTTTTAATCACGCGGATTGTGGAAAGCTTTTTACCGCAAGACACGCTAAAGATCTTGTCTCAGTCTGGAGGAAACAAAAAGTGGGTTGGGGCAACGAACTTTTCAAATCAAAAAATAATAGTCATGGAAACGAAGAAAAACCAGGTCAAGAAAATAAATTTGTAAACTGCATTGAATGCAACAAAGATATTGGTGTTGTGTCAGTAACCATTTACGAAATCGAAAAAAAGCATTACTGCTCCGAATGTTATTCTCAAAAAATAATCAGTATGGCGGTGGAAAGAGACCATTTCGACCTAAAACAAGAAAAAACGTCGAAAACAAATATAAACGAAAACGAAAAACTGAAACCGCAAGTACTGCAGCATTAGACCGGTTTCGCATAAGTTTGGTTGCGTTTCTTTTTTTTTCTTGAGGGTTACGATAAGACCTCGAAAGGTGTAGAAAACTCTTTTTCTATCCTTCAGCCACAAGCATCTGCTATTCCGCTTTCTTTACGTCCACTTTTTACGTTAGATTCATGAGAGTCTTGGTTTGGAAACTTGTACTCAAGGATTCAGAGTCGATTAGAGTCGAATTAGGTCGGGATGAGTCGTTAAGAGTCGCAATGGGTCGAATAGAGTCGAATGGAGGCGCAACCTGCAAACATCTCAACCCCTAAATCAAGAATCCAACTCAAAACACAAACAACAAAATATTGAATTGATTCAAAAGCAAAAAAATACAAAAATTAACTGCAATTATTTGCACTAATGCAGGAAAGTTGCAGCTATCTTCTGTCAACGATGTCTAAGGCTTCAGGACCCGTACCAATCAAAGCGACAGGTACGCCAGTTCGAGCTTCAACTTCTCTTATGAATTCCTTGGCTTCCGCTGGCAAGTCACTGTACTTCTTGGCGCCTCTGCACGTAGGGAACAGGACATCGAGCTTGGTCAAAGCAGCCTGCGTGGCTCCGTTTATCCTCGCCGTTTTCTTGGCCAATTCAAAGTCAAAAGGCGCTGAACGCCGATCTCTTCCCGTGCCAGCGGCAGTTTCAAACCAGCCTCTCTTCTGTGCTTCCTCCTTTGAAATTTCTCCCGGCAAAGGTCCACCGCCAACCCGTGTTATGAATGATTTATACACTATCAGGACGTCGTCGACTCTTGTGGGTCCCACTCCCGCTTCCGACGCGATGGCGGAGGCACCTGTGTCTCTGCTGGTGACATATGGGTACCCTCCGCTTAGGAACAGTGACAACATGAAGCCTTGCGTTCCTTCAAGAAGCACCCTTTTGCCTGCGTCCAACCCGTCGTTTACTTCTTGCACTTGGTCAGCAAGATAAGCTTTCAATTCAGGAACATCTTTGGCAAGCTTGGCTGTGCGCCTGACACGTTCTTCAACAGCTGGGCCGACACCCCAACCAGTGGTCCCAATGCCCTTATTCACGGCGCTGGTCTTGTCTTGGGCACTGTGTTTTTCTTCAATTATCGAAGCGTTCAAATCTACCCCAATTCTTCCTTCGACCTTAGTCTGCTCAACTTCTTCAAGAAACTTCGGAACATGAACATTTGCTCCCGCAGCTATCAGCAAACGAGTTTTCGGGTTAAGAAACGCCGCTGGAACCATGTGAAGGGCGTATTTTTTGCCTTCAAACAATACCGTGTGAGCTGCATTCACGGAGCCAGTTCGGACACAAAAATCAAGGTTATCTTTGAGTGCTAAATAGGATATTATTTTTCCTTTGCCTTCATCTCCCCAAAAGGCACCCACAATTACCGTGCAAGGCATTTTTATTCACGGTTGAAAAGTCACTGCAAGCATATTTAAAGTTGTAGGGGCTCTAAGGGTCTAAGGGCTACTTAAGCTGCTTTTTATCTTCAGCCATAAGCTGCGCCAAGCGATAAGTAACGTAGGCTGAAAAGCTTTGGATACCTTTCTTTATGACGTAATCATCTTTGACTTTAAGCCATTCGCTAAAAAAATAATCGTATATTTCCGCCTTCACGGTGATGCTTTTGTACCCCTTTTTCGGCGTTACGGGTCCCCCTTTAAGCCTATTTAGCGAACGTACATTAATATAAGCTTTTAATAACATTTCAGATTCACCGCTAATTATATATTTCATCGTACTGTAAAGTACGGAAGGGAGCATGGGAACCTTGCCGAGAAAAGGATACAAATGCATAACCGTCACCCAAAAAGTCCACGAAGACATCAAAAAGCGAGCTAAGGAAGCCAACCGCACAATGAGAGAATACGTCGAATACCTGCTTGCAAAGGATAAAGCTTCAAAATAAGGACAATGAGTTTTTGCCCATAAAAATCCTTCAAAGCAACGACCGAGTGGCTGAAGTACAATTCATCTGCGACACCTGTGGCAAAATCGTCAGAACAAGCGTCATACGCTCAGAAGAAGCTAAGAATAAAAACGGCGAAAAAACAGTTTGCTGTCAATGTAAGCATGTTGAGATTGTTAGAAAATAGCTTTTCAATAACGCCTCTGTGTTGCCTCAAAATCAATTTCTTCCAGTAGTTTGATAACCTTCTTGCCCTTCACTTTTTTTTCTTTTTTCGTTATGGTGTCTACGGAATGACAGATTTCGTCAAGGACAATTCCTTTTTCCTCATCAACGATAACAGGGTAGACCCGGCAGCCTGCAGGCCTGTCAGTGTAAACACTGCATAAACGTTTTTTGGCGTCGTAGAAAACGCAATAGCCTTGCCGGTTCCTAAGTTGAATGTA
>JBEKPM010000023.1:0-14299 GCA_049520735.1 Bathyarchaeia archaeon
AATGGGTCGGATAATGAGTGCGTCTAAATCGTCTATCAGGCTGGTGCCGTTGACTTTGAAGTACGGTTTGTACGCGAGTCTTGCGACGATCCGTGGAAAAGTGAAGCATTCATACTGGATGCCTCGTTTAGTTAATGCTTCCCGAACTTGGCTGCTGCTCCATGCTTCGGGGTTCCGAGTCATTATTCCAAATTTCAATGTAAATCTAATCCTTGTTTAGCTCTACTGAAAATGCTAAATGACTGTGCTCTTAAAGTTTCTGTGATCAAAATCTGAAGAATACAGTTAGTTGCCAAACTTGCTGCTGAAAAAAAGATTGATCTTCTCTTTGTTGAAGCCAATCAAATCGCCTATGAATGCTCCTGAAATCATGCAAATAATTAGAGTTGTTATGGCAAAGAAATAGTCTCCGACCGAGCCAGCAAGTTGCGCCCAAAGACCTGTGATGTCTGAAAGAAGGATGACCGCAACCCATATTCCAAACCCGGGGATGCAGGCTCCGCCGAAAAGAAACGTTGCCCTGATCGAGTTCTTCAACGGGGACGACTTAAACTTGAGGTAGTACGCGAAACCTATTATAAATAGAACGCTTGCCAGCAAAAGACCGATCCCAGCTACAGTTACTTTCATTATGTAACTATAAACTGACCCGAAGACAACCATCATTAAAGTAAGGACTAACCAGTAGGTTTTGCTCGACGTGATGCTTACAGGTTTAGTTTGAGCTTTGTTCTTGGGCTTCACCTTGGCTTTTTTAGGCTGATTCTTTGGATACGCTTTAGGCATAAACAAAGGTCATTGTTTGAGGGCTTATTAATTTTTAAGTTTGCGGACTGCTTTTTTCAGGTCAAATATTGCTTTTCACGCTATTTCGCCGGATTATCTTGCTTATTCTGCGTTTTCTGTTGGGCTGCAGGTGTAAAGAATAAAAGAGCGATTATACTTTAGAATATTCGAATACCTGGGGAATGTTGATGTCGCCTGCAGAGTTTGATATGACAATTTATCAGTTGCAAGCTGAAGTTTCAAAAACATTAGCGAACCCCCTGAGGCTCGCCATTCTTCACTGTCTAAGAGACGGAGAAAAGACTGTAAATGACCTTGCAGAAACAATTGGGGTTAGCCAATCCAACGTTTCCCAACACTTAGCCATGATGAGGCAGAGAGAAATCGTCAAAACCAGGAAAGCGGGCTCAAACATTTATTACCGCGTTGCAAGCCCCAAAATCAGTCAAGCCTGCGACATTATGAGGCAAGTGCTTCTTGAGCAGCTTAGCGAAAGACAAGAGATATCAAAAACCTACCAACTTTAAAGGGAGGGTGAGTTGAAAGTGTGTCCTTGTGGGTGTGGATGCGGTTCCGAAGATGAAGAAAACGAAGTTTCCAAGGAACCAGCCCAAGTCATGATGATTCCGTGCAAGTATTGTGCGACTCTTTTTCCGCAGAATGCATCGTTTTGTCCGCATTGCGGAGCTAGAAGAACTGCTTGACCGAGTTTTTTCTCGGGCCGAGCCTTTTGTTGTTGTTTTTTTAGTTTTTTTGGAGTAAAATCTATAAGCAACTGAAATCAATATTCTAATATTAGAATATTACTTCCAGAAATGGAGGGAAGCATAATTATGCAAACCCCAAAAATAATCTTGATGGCAGCCCTTGCAGCATTAGTAATTGCTTTGGTTTCAGGCTCATTCTACGCCTACTACACTGTTGCATCCAAAACACCAACCACCACAAACCCGACATCGTACAGTTCCATGATGGGCAGCAACGCAAATTCCATGACAGGAATGATGGGCACAACACCTTCAACCGCACCAACCAGCTCCAGCCCCGCTGGAAACTCTCTTCTGTTCACAGGCATTATCGGATACGTTGCAGTAGCCGCAGGAATACTATTTGGTGGAAGCATCTTAACTTACTACCTGAAATACCCCAAAAGTCAAATAACCACGATCCAACCCCTCACAAACGTCGCCGCAGTTGCACCTTACGATTCAGTCGCCAAAACTTTAACCCCTGAAGAGCGCCAGGTTCTCAACGTTCTGTTGGCTCACAACGGAAAATATCTACAGAAATACGTCAGAAACGAAACAGGCCTAAGCCGACTTAAAACGCACCGCATCGTTTCCCGACTGGCTCAAAGAGGTATCGTAACCACGGAAAAAACAGGTAACACAAACGAGGTCATCCTGTCCGACTGGCTAAACGAACCAAAAGTCCCTGCCCAAACCTGTTTCAAAACCGTTTCAACCTTTGTTTCAACCAACCTCTAAACCACACACGGCACATATAGGTATGTAGAGGTGAAGAAGATATGAACCAAGCAAAGAAAATTGCAATCTGCGTGTTTGCAATTGTCATGATTGCATTAACGATAGCGGTAGCATACGGTTACACTGCCAGCGCAAATGCGCTCAATCACACAACGCCTTACGGCAATGCCGGGAGAATGGGATACTATGGTGGTTACGGCTCTAATGGGAACTACCCAAGCAACGGCAACTCTGGTTACGGGTATATAGGATCAAACGGTTATGGCATGGGCGCCATGATGCGCGGCTACGGAGTGGGAATGATGCGATAAATAATCTCCCTATCCCACATCTTTATTTTTGAGTTTGTTTTTGGCTTTAACGGGCTTATTTTACTCGTTCAAGTCGCAAAGAATTTAGCAAGAGAAGCATTGTTACTCCATCGTCGCCAGCAATAACTGTTGCAAGCAAGCCCGTCACACCGATCACTCCCAAAGCACCTAGAATGAGTTTTATGACGAGGGATGCGGCGATGTTTTGTCTGGCTATCCCCATTGTTTTGTCGCTCAGCGCAATGAGGTACGGAATTTGCGCTAGCTCATCCTTCACGAGCACGATATCAGCGGATTCCAGGGCAACGTCCACCCCGGCGGCACCCATTGCTATACCGACATCTGAAACGGCTAATGCGGGTGCATCGTTAACGCCATCGCCGACCATTGCCACGAGCCCGTCTTTTCCTTTCATTTTCTCGATGCATTTAAGTTTGTCCTCAGGAAAAAGTTCAGCGTATACCTCGTCGATTTTCAGGGTTGCCGCGGTCTCCTTGGCAATTTCCGTTCGATCGCCCGTAAGCATTGCGGTTTTTATCCCTTTTTTCTTCAAGTCGCTTACCGCTTTTAATGCATCTTCTCGTACCTGGTCGACAACGCAGACTGTGGCCAACCCCTCTTTTCCGACGGCGACACAGACAGAAGTATGGGTGTCAGCCTCATCGATCGCCATTGCTTCTTCGCAGTTACAATCAAACTGTTTCATGAGCTCCGGGTTTCCTACTGCCACAAAGTTTCCGTTAACGCTACCGATTATGCCTTTGCCAGCTACCTCAGTAACGTCGGTGACTTTATACTTGCTAAGGTCTATGCCTCGCTCTGCTGCCTTTCTCACGATGGCTTGGGCAACTGGGTGATTTGAGAACTGATCAAGCGCAGCGGCAAGCGCCAAAGCCTCCAGTTCGGTTCTATGGGCTAACCTTACTTCGTGGACGGCTGGTCTTCCCAGAGTCAAGGTGCCTGTTTTGTCGAAGACGACCCGTTTGACTTTGGCGAGTTTTTCTACATATATCCCACCCTTGATTAGTACGCCTCTTCGGGCAGCAATCGTGATCGCTACAAAGACTGTGGCTGGAACAGAAATGATGAAGGCGCTTGGGCAAGACACGACGATGAGAATGAGAGAGCGATAGAGCCACGTGTGGAATGATGCACCAAAGACCAGTGTTGGCACCACAGCGGTTACAGCAGCTAAAACGATGATGATTGGGACGTAGATTTTTGCGAAACGGTCAACAAGCTTTTCTATTGACGCCTTCCTCTTGCCTGATTCAGAAACGAGCACCATTATTCTTGAAACAAGGGTGTCACTTGCCTTCTTCGTAACCGCAACTTTCAGGACGCCGCTCATATTCAATGTGCCGGCATAGACGCAGTCATTGACTCTCTTTGTAACAGGAACCGATTCGCCTGTAACGAGTGCTTGGTCAACATGCGAAAACCCCTCCGTTACGTTGCCGTCTAAGGGGATGCGTTCGCCTGGTCTAACGAGCAGGATCTGGTTGAGTAGGACTTCGTTGACGCTGACGGTTTTTTCTGCTCCATCCGATAAGATTCTGGCGCGGTCAGGCATGAACTTTGACAGTTTCTCAACTGTTCGGCGTGCCCTGTCTTCGATGTAACCTTCCATGTACTCGGCTATGGAGTAAAGAAACAGCACTGTTGCGGCTTCAAAGAACGCGTGCAAATAGAGGGCGCCAAGAGCAGCCACAGCCATCAGAAATTCCACGGAGAATCTTTTTTCCAAAAAAAGTTCCTTGAGCCCGACGACACCAATGTAGATTGAGGCGAAAAGAACCACGACGTAGTAGAGTATGATGCTTAGGCTGGCTTTTACATTGACGAGTGGGATGGTGAAGTTCAGCGGTACACCTTTGAAAATGAGGTCTAGTAAGCCGCCTATGGCAATAGTTAAGCCCAATAGAACGGCGAAGGTAACGATAACGCGTTTGTCTTCGCGGGGTTCCTCTTTTTGCTCCTGCTTCTCAACGCAGGTTTTATCCTCAAAAGTCATCGTTTAACCAACAAAAAGAAAAATTAAACACCAGATATTAAGCTGCTTGTGAAAAAAACCTTGAGTTTTAATAAAACTCTAAGGTAGGAACTGCTGGTAAACCGGGTGCGCCTTAAACCGCAACGTAGTTTCAGACCGCTCGATGGTTCCACTGGGCAAACGCATGCAAATAGAGTTAACAATCGCGCCGCCAGGAGTAATTATTACCCCGTCTAAAAGTTCGCCTTTTGTGACGCCTGAAGCAGCAAAAACCAGCTCTTTGCCCTTTGCAAGTTCATCCTGATTGTACGTTTTGTTCACGTTAACGCCCGTTTTCCGCAAGCGGTCGAGACGTTCAGAGTCGTCCTTTTTGTCCTGCCAAACCTTGGCAAGCATGGTCCCGCCCAAAATCTTCACTGCAGTCGCAGCGATAGTTGCTTCGGGTCCCGCACCTGCACCTATCAGCATATCTACTCCACTATTTGGCAGGCAACATACAACCGCAGCTGCAATGTCTCCGTCTGGGATAAGCAGGATTCGCACACCGAGTTTTCTGAGTTTCGCAAGGATTTCGTTGTGTCGTTCGCGTTCAAGCATTATGACGGTGAATTTTGCCAGAGGCAAGCCTTTTTCTTTAGCTACTGTGTGCACAAGTTCTTCAATCGACATCTCCATGGATATTTTTCCCATTGCGCTATTGTCTGCGGCGATTTTGAAGTAGTAGCCGTCGTCGGGTAAAACTTGGAAGCATCCCGCGGGTGCGCATGCCAACGCGGAAATTGCGTCTTTTCTGCCTTTGCTTGCTGCTGTGGTTCCATCTACCGGATCAACGATGAATTCAACTTTTGGTCCCATGCCTGTTCCGACTTTTTCGCGTCTCTCAAACGAGGGTGCGTGGTCTTTGGGTCCTTCGCAACAGATCACTTCGCCGTCCACTTCTGTTTGAGCAAGGACAGCTCTTGAAAATTCTACGGCTTTCGCATCGATTAAATCGCAGTCGCCTTGACCGACATGCAAAGCGGCGCCAACCGCGCCGGCAACGGTTATTCTTGTTAAAGATGGGGCTAAAGATCTAAGAGAACCCATGTTTTTTCCTCTAGTACTCCATTGTTATCTCGTTGACGGCTAACCAATATATGTTTTGCCTAAAAACAGCTTGCTTCCCCGAACCGCCCAAAGCCTAATCCCGATCTTCTCATGTCTTGGAATAATCAGATTTGGAAGAATTTACGTTTTCAAGTCACTTGTAGCTCGACAGCGTTTGAAAACATTAGGGGCAATCGTTAAATTCCGCCTTTTCGATTCCTCTTTTAATGTCAAATAATCAGGAAATTAAAGGTAACACGCTGAAAGTGTACCTGTATCTTCTAAAGCACGGTCCTTCCGAGCTGCGAGAAGTTCAACGGGGACTCGAATTGTCCTCAGCCTCCCTGGCATCGTATCACCTTGGGAAACTCGGAAGCCAACTTCGTTAAACAAGATGAGCAAGGAAAATACTACGCAGTCAAAGATGCATCTGCAAAAGTGCTCAAAGGCTACTCCAAAGTCGGTCCCGCATTGGTGCCTCAACTGTTCTTCTTCTCGCTGCTCTACAATCGTAGCCGCAGTCTTTTCTTTCGAAGCACTTTACGGGGGAGACTTTACGGTTTGGCTTATAGTCCTCTGCATCGCCATGGTTGCTGTGTTTTGGTATGAAACGTTGGTTCTTTGGCGAAGGCTTGCGGCTTAGCTATAGGTTTCTTGGTGCTTTCAACGGTTTTGAATTGGCGTTAAACTTCCTTTAAAGACCTTTAAAAAATGTAGGTTATTATTCTAACTTGTCTACTTGTCCTCGATGAAAAATGACTTCAAAATGGACCACAAAATATGGTTTAGCCGCAGTGCTAACAGCAGTTCTAGTAATCTCAATCGCGTTTTTCGCTAACCCAAGCTTTTTGCCAAAGCAAGTTTCAGGCCAAACCTCGTTCGCAGTGCTACTCACTGACCCGCCAATTGTGCCCGAAGGAACAACAGTGCTCAATCTCACGTACTCTGACATTTCAATACACTTAACGTACACCAACGGAACCTCCCAGTGGCTTTCAGTAGGCAGTTCAGGATACGTAAATTCGTTCGAATTGATCAACATGAGCAAAACCATCGCCTCTACAACGATTCCAACCAACACCACCGTAGATAAAATCCAGTTAACAGTCTCAAACGTCTCGGCTGTTATTAAAGGAACAACCTACAACGTAACTACGCTGTCAAACACTCTAGTAATGTCAGTTGCCAACAGCATGGTCAACCAAACCCTATCCGGCGTGCTAGTAGACTTCAACCCCACTCTAATCGAGATACAATCAGTCGACGCAACCGGAAACCCAGTTAACTACTTCGTGCTTGCGCCAAGCGCAACTGCATCAGTCGTAGGCAGCATAGATCAAGCCCAAATCAGAGTTGGAACAATCGTAAAGATTGGCGAAAACGGACAAGCAAGAGAAAAACGTGTCGTACAAAATTTCTCTCAAGACCTTTCAGTCACCGCTGCATCGCTTTCAGTTAAAGGCAACGTAACAAGCCTTTCAGTGACCCTTACAAACAACGGAGACGTTACCTTCCGAATCTACAGCTTAATGCTCCACGGCGACTTTAACTCAACACTGAACTGGGCGCATCAATTTCCAATGCCAAACCGCAACCCGGACACAATTCCATTCCAAATCAACAACACAGATTTGGTTCCAATACTTGGACCGAGCTTTGGAATGATGCCTATGATTCCGCAAGATGTCCGACCTATGCCGATGACGCAGGCAGCAAACTTAGTGCAGCCACTTGACATGAGAATGGGACAGGGCCCCCAAAACCTGAGTCATGACATGGGCGGAATGGGCGGCGGCGACAGACAACCCTTCAGCCCCAAAGGCGACTACGATGACCAAACAGCACCAGCATCACCTTCATATCTGGTTTTACAGCCGGGACAGACAGTCACTTTGACTTACAGCGGCGTAATCAGCTTCGTGCATGGACAAAACTTCAATGATAGACCAGCATTGACAATGACGCCGTTAATAGGAAACACTTATACAATACAGCTTACCGGCGAAGGCTTCCAAACCTACACAGTAACCGCCACAGCATAAACCAAAGAAAACCCCTATCTTTCACTTTTTATTTTCTTTTTAAAAAATAACTTTGAGAAATTATTCAAGAAAAAAATTACTAAAATTACTGAAAGAAAAGAAAAAAATTTGGATGGATTCTTTTGGGTTTAGCCTAAGGTTTTTTGCTGCATGAAGCTTCCGCACCACGAGTAGTACATGACTTGTCCGGTATTTCCGTAAACTCCCATTATGCCGAAGACGTTGCCGTTTTTCATAACTTGCATCGTGTAGTACCCATAGAAGGTTGTTACCTGCCCAACGGTTGCTCCTGTGTAGTTGGCGTCAAGGTATTGCCGTGCGTAAGTTCTTGCTTGTTCCATTGTGACTGCCATGTTGGTTGTAGGTGTGCCTCTTAGCCAAGTCATCATTCCCCCGCTGCCGCCCATCATACCGCTGCTTGAGGGACTTGTGGTTGTTAGGTAACCCATCATGCCTGTGCCTGTTGTGCCGTATTTGGTGTTCCACATCAGGATTGGTCCCTGCATCGGGGTGACAACGCCGGTGTTTTTGTTGACGGCAAGCTCAAAGGCGCCTGTCCCGTTGTTCTGCTCAACTACTTGTGCGTAGTACGTGTTAGAGTACTCCTGCATCATTTTTATGCCCAAATTAGGATAGCCCATCCTTGTTAGGTAGGTTTGAGCCGCAGTCACCGCTTGGTCAACGGATATGCCTTTTGTTGCGCCAGGTGACGTACCGGGGTTGGCGGCTTTGTTTGCATTTTGGTTAATTATAGCTAACCCTGTAGCCACTAAAGCGGCTACAACCACTACAGCTATTATTAGGACGATTGTTTTTCTCATGTTCATTTTCTTACACTCCTTTATCTTACCATAAGGACGATGAGAGATATGATGGTTCGGTGAAACAGCAATGAAACAAGAATGAAACGTTTGTTAATTGGATTATGCCTTATTGGCAAGACCTTATAAAATATGACAGGTGTCATACCAACCTATAGGGCTTTGCCCCAAAAAAACTAGAATCAACAACACAATAGGTCCTATTCGAAAAACGCCCAAAAAACGCCAAACAGACACTTATGCCTTTAATTCCTAGGTCATTTAAGCCTAGTAAAAGCAAGGAATATACTCCCTAACCCTGAACTCAACGCCCAAGCCATCTGCAGCCGCCTTCGCCTCAGCCACATTGACTTCAAGCATTCTGACAGCGGTAGCTTCAACCTGCAAAACGGGCTTAGCCTTCCGAATAAAATTAATAACCGCATCGTATGCATCTTCGAAGGTTGGCTTACAAATCTGCTCGTACGTTTCCCGGTCTCCAGCGTTCAAGCTCACGCTTACCTTGTCAACGCCAACTGCTCGCAATTCAGCCGCCACATCCTTGCCTTGATTAAGCGCGTAACCATGCCCGTTCGTGTTCACCCGAATTTTTAGTGGTCTACGGTATTGCTGCCTAATCCATCTTGCAACCGCCAACAAAACATCAAGCCGCTCCGTCGGCTCCCCAAAACCGCAGAAAACCGCCTCAACCCAGTTTCGCATACCCAAAACCCCCTCAAGCTCACCCGTAATCTGACCAAGACTCGGTTCCTCGGAGAATTTTAGGTTGAAACTGCCTACACCTTGCTTAAAATTTCTGAGACAGAAAAAGCAACGGTTAGAGCAGCGGTTGGTGATATTTAAGTAAAGCTTGTTATCCAGCCAATAGACGGCTTTGGGTTTTTCGTTTTTGGCCATTCTTTCCACGTTTGTCCGCGAGAAGTCGATTTATGTTTAACCGCCTGTCATTAGCGACATTATGATTACGTTGTCGCCGTTTTTCAGGGGCGTGTTGATCCCTTGTAGTTGGTCCATTAGGACGCCGTTGACCATTGTCACGAAGGTTTGCTTCATTTCTTTTTGGGTTGGGTCATAGACTTCTTGTGTGAATGGCTTGCCGTATTTTTCGGCGACGTCGCAGAGTAGTTCCGATAGGGGCGAAGCTTCGGCTAGGTCGAATTCGTCTTGGCTTGTTTTTGTGAAGCTTTTGACTAGGCTTAGGTAGTGAACTTTGATGCGCATTTTTTACCCACTGTGACAGGGTTATGGATTGTGTGTGGCGCCTCATATGTTTTTTCCGTGTAAAACCAACATTTGACCTGCAAAAGTAGGGGAAAGTCGTTATGCCTGATTATACATGACGTCATCATTGAAGACACTCTTAAGTCATGGATTTCAAAAATAAAACCCATTAACTTAATATACTGTTCAACGGAGTAATTAGCTAAATTTAACGGAGGAACATGGGTTGCTCGGTTACGCAGGAAAGATTCTACGCGTGAATTTATCCACAGGCAAAATAAATGTGGAAAAACTAGACGAGGAAACCGCCAAGAAGTACATCGGTGGCATAGGCTTAGGCATGAAACTTTGGCTAGCAAACTCAAAAGCAGGCGTGGATGCGTTCAGCCCTGAAAATCCGCTGGTTCTCACGGTTGGACCAGTCTCAGCAACTATGTTCCCAACAGGCGGCAATGGACACGCTTTCATTTCCAAGTCACCTGAAACAGGCGCGGTAGGCGAAGCAGTGAGCCACGGAACCTTCGGAGCAGAAATAAAAAGAGCCGGCTACGACGCCATAATTTTAGTCGGGAAAGCCGAAAGGCCCGCGTATCTCTGGATTGATGATGATTCAGTCCAGCTGCTTGATGCAGAAAAAATTTGGGGCAAATCACCTGCTGAAACCGAAGATGCAGTTAAAGATGAACTTGGCGACTACTATGTGCGCGTTGCATCAATAGGGTTGGCAGGCGAAAAACGATCCAAAATCGCCAACATAATTAACGAGAAAACTCGTGCAGCGGGAAGAACGGGGCTCGGCGCAGTTATGGGGTCAAAGAACCTTAAAGCTGTCGCTGTCCGTGGAACCAACGACATTGTTGTCGCTAAACCCGAAGAATTTATCGAAATGGTCAAAGAGTTCCATGAAAGAATGAAAGGCCCTGCGGCACAAAAATATCGAACTTTAGGGTCAGCAGAAAACGTCATGATCCAAAACGCATTACACTGCTTGCCCACACGCAACTACAACAACTCGTATTTTGACCACGCTGAAAGAGTAAGCGGCGAAACCCTCAACGATAGGTATATCGCGAAAATAATCGCTTGCAACTCATGTGCAATGCGATGCGAGCACGAAGCCGTCGTTCACGATGGAGCCTACAAGGGAACCATGGCTCGGATGGAGTACGATAACATTTGGGCTCTTGGCCCGAATTGCGGCGTCGACAAACTTGACGCGATAATCAAAGCTGCAGACCAATGCAACTACTACGGCTTAGACGCGACAAGCACAGGCGTAACCGTTAGCTTCGTTATGGATTGCCACGAAAAAGGCATCTTGACGCATGATGAACTAGATGGAATCGACGCTCACTTCGGCAACGCAGAGGCACTCCTGCAACTCATCGAGAAAATTGGCAAAAGAGAGGGAATCGGCGAAATCTTGGCTGACGGAGTTAAAGCAGCCGCAGCGAAAATCGGCAAAGACTCAGAGAAGCTCGCCCAAAACATCAAAGGGCTAGAAGTCACAGGATACGACTTACGATGCCTAAAAACCGCGGCTTTAGGGTTTGCGGTTTCCTTCCGTGGAGCTGACCATAACCGAAGTGGCGCATACGCGTTTGACATTTCAGGTAAAGTTGACCGCCTAAAAGCTGAAAAAGGCCGAGGCAAACTTGTCAAAGACTCCGAGGACATCTACGCATTAATTGATTCACTAATTATCTGCAAGAACGCCCGAGGCACCCTATACAAGGAGTTGCCAGACATGTCAAAGCTTTACAAGCTGATAACTGGGTACGAGATGACTCCGCAGGAGCTAAGCCTTGCAGGCGAACGGATAAACACTCTCGCCCGGCTGATAAACATCCGGGAAGGATTAAGCCGCAAAGACGACACCTTGCCATGGAAAGTCATGAACCAGCCAATCTCAGACGACGGTCCAGCGAAAGGCTCCGTGGTAACCCAAAAAGAACTTGACCTTCTTCTGGACGACTATTACCTGGCACGCGGCTGGACACTTGAAGGAGTACCCACAAAAGACCTGCTTGCCAAGCTTGGACTCGAAGATTTATCGGGCATAATTGAAGGAAAAGAGGATTAATAATGGTTAAAAGTCACGATAGAAAATTCATTTCAGTTGACCCCGAAAAATGTGTAGGCTGCCAAATCTGCGAATACGCCTGCTCATTCACCAAAGAAAAATGTTTTAACCCGCTTAAATCACGCATTCGTGTCGTCAGGGTTAATCAAGTTGCTAACATGTCAGTTACATGCAGGCTCTGCGAAGACCCCGCTTGCGTGGCGGCTTGTCCGAGAAACGCACTTACGCAGTCAGAGGATACTGGGAACATTGTTCTTGACAAGGACAAATGCAATGGCTGCGGTTGGTGCATCGAAGCATGCGACTATGGTGCAATAATGCTTCATCCTGAAACCAAAGTAGTGTATGTTTGTGACCTCTGCAAAGACAAACCCGACGGACCCCAATGCGTCAAATGGTGCCCAGAAGAAGCATTGACCCTTGTAACAAGCGATGTGTTAGCTCAGAAAGCAAGAATCAGCGCAATCAAGAAGCTGTTCCAAGAGTCAACGGAAAAAATAAGTTAGGTATTAAAAAAGGGCGAAAAGCCCTTTCGCATTTTATTTTACCATTTCTTTTCTTTCATATGATTTCTTTGAAGTGTTTTTAGTCCTCTTTAGTGTCGTATCCCATGTTGTCTTTGAGCATTTCCATTTGTCTTCAGCAGTTTTCTTAGCCTCCGGCCAGGAAAAAATCCCCGCAAACAGAACTCTAGACAAAAGTGAACGAAAAACTGGATTAATGCAACTAATTAGCTTGGCTGGACGCTGTCTCTGCCCGCTTGGAACGCCTTCAAGTTGACGTCGATGTACTTTTCTTTTAGTCTGCCTGCGATGGCTTGCTTAAACGACTCCGCCTTTACGGGAACTTCAGGAAGCGCTGAGAGAGCACCCAGCAGAATGGTGTTTACGACCAGAAGGTTCCCGAGCTTTTCAGCGATGCCGGCGCCGTCTACTTCATGCACCTTGGCTTTCTCTCTTAAAATCAGCATCAGCTCATCCATCTTCTTCGGCTTCACGCCCGAGCCTGAGATGCATGGCTGAATGTATTTCATGTTAACAATCACGTCGCCGCCCCGCCTAAGCATCGGCAAAGCCCGCGCCGCCTCAAGAACCTCAAAACCCACCAAAACATCAGCCTTCCCTGTTTCGATAAGTGGAGACTCAACTTTTTCGGCGATTCTCGCATAAGCCACGATCGAACCGCCACGCTGCGCCATCCCATGAATCTCGGCCTTAGCCACGTCAAAGCCCTCCAGAATTGCAGCCTCACAGAAAATATCACTTAACACGACTACGCCTTGTCCGCCGACACCGCTGAAAACAGTGTCCAAACGATTCATCATTCCTTCCTCCTAATCGCCTCGAAGGGACAAACTACTTCACAGACACCACAACCGTAGCAAAGCGACTCATCAACCGCAACTTTTCCATTCACTTTGTAGATGGCTGGGCAACCGAAAGCTTTGGTGCAGACCTCACAGTCGTTGCATTTCTCCATAACTTCTCTGGGCTTGCCGCGTTCAACGAGAAGCGGGCATGGTCTCCGAGAAATGACAACCGAAGGACCATCGTAATCCATTATTTTCCTCAAAGCCGAAATGGTTCCGTCAATGTCGTATGGGTCAACAACAACTACCTTGTCTATTCCAAGACCTCTTGCGACATCAGTAAGTTTCAGGGTTTTAGCGTCACCGCCCATCGCGGTCTTTCCTGAACCTGGAGTCGGCTGATGCCCCGTCATCGCAACCGTGCTGTTATCCATAATGACCACGCATACGTTAGTTCTGTTATACACGATGTTCATTAGCCCAGGCATACCCGCGTGGAAGAACGTTGAGTCGCCGATGACAGAGAACACCTTGTCTTTTACGCCTGCGTGAACCATTCCTGCCGCCTGAGAAATCCCAGCGCCCATGCACAGGCAGGATTGAACGGTGTTCACGGGTGGCAAAACGCCAAGGGTGTAACAGCCGATGTCACCAGTGACGATTTTGTCATTAGATGCTCCAGATAAACTCAAGGCTCCTTCGGGACAGAATGGAATGCATTTTGGTTCTCCGCCGCAAGTGTCGCATATCATGGCTTTACGTGAAGCAGGATTCAAAGTTACTGCGCCGAACTCGCATGCCTCGATGCACCAGTCACAACCTTTGCATTTGTCTTGATCAACCAGGATTGCGCCGGTTTGGGTTGACCGTGTTAAGGCTTTCTCTGGACAAGCTTTGATGCATGGAGCTCCGATGCAGGCTTTGCAGGTTATTGCGGTGTTAAAGGTTTGACGAAGTCTTACCGATCTGATGCGCGATTTAAGCGGGTTAAAAACGTGCTCCTTCTCGAATGAGCAAACATACTCGCAGATGTCGCAGCCGACACATTTGTCGTTGTCGCAGTTGACATGCTGGTTCACCATGTTCAAGGCATAGTAAAATGCTCTATGGGGGCAGCCCGGGCAAAGGCTGGGTGGCCTTGGCTGCAAAGCCAACTGTTC
>JBEKPM010000024.1:0-33062 GCA_049520735.1 Bathyarchaeia archaeon
AACCGAAGCAGAGTTGAAGGTGAAGATGATTGTGAACACGCATGGGCATTCAGACCACATAAATGGTGACGCCATATTCCAAGAAAAATACAACGTACCCATCTGCATTCACCGCTTGGACGTGGGTTCGCTTGCGGTTTTGGAAAACGTAAAATTTCCTCCAACCGTTATCGTAGACGACGGCAGCTTGGTTAATTTTGGCAATAACTCCTTAAAAGTCATGCACACGCCTGGTCATACGCCAGGCAGCATCTGTCTTCTCGGCACACAGCTGGTTTTCACCGGCGACACATTGTTTGCAGGCGGGATCGGCAGAACCGATTTTCCAGGTGGTTCTTACAGCGACATGCAGTTGTCTCTTCAAAAGCTGCAGGGCTTGCCCGATTACTTCTTAATTTACCCTGGTCACGGACCAACATCAATAATAGGCGAAGAAAAAAGGGCCAATCCATTCCTGACTAGCTGACATTTGTCGGTAAGACCTCTTTAGGATTCGCAACTAGGATAAGCCTTTTAGAGGTAAGGTTAAACTGTTGGCCTTCATAGTCTCCGATGGTTCGCGTGACTGCAAAGCCAGCTTGCTCTAGCAAGTTATGCAAGACTTTGGATGGGTACAAGCGGACGATATGTCTAAAGACCCTTGTTTTTCCATCTGCTTTGTCGGAGACCGTCCATAAGTCGCGGAGCTTTAAGCCGTTTTTGTTGACGGTTCGTTTTTGCGAGAGAAAAAAACTCGGGTATTCCCGCTGTTTAGAATTTACTCCATTTTTGGCTGCGTATTTTTCCTTTAGTTGCGAACGATTGAAAACGTCAACAATTAAGATGCCGTCTTTATGCAGTGTTTGGTGCAGTTCCAAAAGGCTTTCCGCGTCGTCTTGTTCTGTAGGCAAATATCCAAGGCTCGTGTCCATGCTTACCGCGGCGGCGAACGCTTGAGGTTTAAAGGACAGATGCTGCATGTCAGCCCTTATCAGCTGGACGCTGCTGAGTCGGGTTTTTGCTATTTTGAGAAGATTTGGCGAGATGTCCAATCCAACAACATCATATCCTTCTTTGCTGAGAGGAATTGAGTGTCTTCCGGTTCCGCAAGCAAGATCCAAAATTAGCCCATGAGGCGTTAGGACATTTTTTATTAATTGTACTTGTTTTTCTGTAGAGTTTTGGTCAGCTACCTCTGCCCAGTAAACATTCATTTCGTCAAAAACGTTTAAGATGTGTCTCATTTTTCATCAAAACATGCTTGAGTAAACTACTGTTGCATTAATTTAGCCTTTCACACATATTTAGTTCTCTCTTCTAATATAACTGGAATCTGGATTTTTCATCTTTCTGGAGCATGCATCTAAAGATTACCTGTCGAGTTAATAGCTGTGAATTCTAGTTGTAAGATTGTCAAATATTGTCAATTTGAGTCAATTCACGTCAAATTGCGCCAAAAAAAGTCTCAACCTGCAAATGATTCAAGCTCTGTTTCAGAAAAGCAGTCAAAAAAAAATTGTTCAAATGCCGGCACAAAAACTTCTCTTTCAAGACCTTACCCGCAAAATGTCAAAGCTAAACATGCACCTTTTCAGGATTCTAAAGTTGAAAACTCGGGAAACATTTTTCGAGCCACTTAAATATCCTTAGCGCTTACTCTCTAATTCGCTGGAGAACCAAGATTTGAGTGAAAAGCAGGATTGGCAACATCTCTACATGCTTAAGGTTGGATTCAACGTAACATTACTCCGGAAGGCAGCTTGATTCGGATTGAAGAGGCTGGTGGGAAGGAGCTGCAGAAACTCTATTCAAGCCTTAAGTTTCTGGTCGAAAAATCCTACCCGCCGTCAGTTACTTTGGAGGGAACCGTCTTCACCGGCTTAGGTGAAGGAGCATACTACATATCAAAGGAGCATTATCGGATACAATTCGCGGAAAAACTGGGTTTTGACCCTTACCCTGGAACCCTCAACCTCAAGTTGACAGCGGACTACGACATAAAAACCCGCATGGAGCTGGACGCGTACCCGGTCGTCGAAGTGACGGGTTTCAAAAATGAAGACCGCTCCTTCGGGCTTGTAAAATGCTACCCGGCCGTAATCGGCAACAAAGTCAAAGGTGCCCTTGTAACCGCGCTGCGTAGTCACTACGATGTTTCGGTCCTGGAAATCATTTCGCCTGTCTGCCTGAGAAAACAGCTAAACCTTAAAGACGGCAACAAAGTAAAAGTAGAAATTTACATTGCCCCGTAGCCTAAAACGGGTAAAGCGGGTTTTTGTATTTGACAGAGTATTCCTGTTGCGGTTTTCGCGTGGTGGCTATCCAGTAACCTATTATCAAGCCGAAGCCTAAGCCGCCAAGGTGAGCTAAATCGTTGACTCCGGTGCTTAATCCGCTGATTAGCAGCAGGAAGAATGCGTAAACAAGTGCGCCAACGATGGATTGCCGAACGGAACGTCTATCGTAAATGACGCAGGCTCCGAAAAGCGCAAAGATTGCGCCTGAAGCTCCAACGGAAAGAAATTCTGGTCCAAAAGCCAACGACAGAACGTTGCCTGCTAAGCCACCGACGAGGTAGATTCCCAGGTACTCAGGCAGCGAAAACATTTCTTCTGCTCTTAACCCAAATATGAAGAGGAATAACATGTTGCCGACCAAGTGGGGTATCGAGGCATGGATGAACATGGATGTGAAAAGCTGGTAATATGAGCCTTGCAACACTTGAATGTTATATTGGTATAGGGGCGGGATGCCGGCAAGGTTTGTGTTGAGTGCGTTGCCCCCGACTATGGAAGTGTAGATGTACATTGCGGCGTTTAGGGCTATGAGAATAATTGTCGGTCTGTACTTTTCGCTGTTCATCGGCTTAACCAAACTTAACTTGAGAGCTTATTGATTATTTTCTGCTTAATCTTTGTTGAACTATCTAAAGTATTCTCTCCAAACCTGCTGATTCCAACAATTTCAAAATCAACTTCGTACCTATCCGTGTAAATCGCGCGCCACACTTCTCATGGATAGTAATGATCGTTTCTTCGGCTTCGCCAGTTTTCAACAATTTTTTCTCTTATTTTCGACGAAGAACCCAAATCATCTGCTTCAAATTTGCCTATCCTAACAATTTTCAAGTCCAAGTTGTGTTCTGTCACGTATTGGGATACTCTTTTCTCCATTTCCTCTTGGTCGTATCCTAGGGCGATGACGTCGGGCTTAATTTTCTCAATAAATCCACCAATGTCAAGATGCTCGAATCCAAGCACCGCTTCATCAACAACTTTCAACGATTCAACCAGTGAAAGGCGTTGGTCCTCGGACATTATGGGTTTTCTGCCTTTGGTTTTCTCCACAGTGATGTCTCTTGCAACGATAACTATTAGCTTAGCGTTTTCTCCGCCTGCTTTTTTGGCATCCTCCAAAAACTTTACATGCCCTAAATGGAGCAGGTCGAAAATGCCTGATGCTAAGACAACTTTTTTCTTTCTTGATTTGTTGGCCATTCGAATTTCACAGCTCCTAACAACCTTAACGCGTCAAGGAGCCCTTCACAGTAAGCTACCGAGGTTAAGCATGTTTCAAATTTTCCTTGAGCCTTATAATACTTTGCGTCTTCCAAATAATCAAATGCCCAACGAAGAACCTTCGACGTATCCGCCTCGGAAACGGTCACCAACTCCTTCGTCTGCTGCAGCTCCTTGAAAACCTTCTCCGCTGAACTGATGTATTTTGCCGCCAGCTCTTCTGAACTCACTTGGCAAGCCTCCTAAACTCTGCAGGAGCACATGCAAAAGCAATCAAGGCTTCAACTTCCATAAAATGCATGTCGCCTGGAAAAATCAAGCTGTAGGGTGGCTCGCCAAAATCAAAATTAGCAATGGTCTTGATGAAATCTGCCTTTAAAGTTGGGTTTTTGCTTCCCGCCCGAGCTATCCCGACTGCGGGCGTATCAGGCGTCACTGCAGCCTCTTTCTTTTTCTTCTCAACTTCCAAAAGCAGCTCCACGGCTTGGCTGATACTCAGGAAAAGCTTTTCAGGGGCTTTCAAATCCAGCAGGCAAAGCGTGTGCAAACCTGACTTCTTGTTTTGCGAGATGACATCGTATGGTGTTGCGGAAAAGTTTTCTGGGAACGGAACGGTGACGGTTTTTCCAAATTTGTAATTGTGCAGCCCAGAGAGGCTTACGATCGCTGAAATAATCGATGCCCCATGAACAATTCGGGTTCTTATTCCATTCTTCTCTGCGTCAATTCTTAGTGTGACGTGGGTTGTGGCTATGAAGGGGTCGCCTGGGACAAGAAAAACGGTTTTGCCTTTTTGAGCGGCTTGCAGAATTGCGTGGGCGTTTTCTTCTTCTAAGTCGCGTCTTGAAACCAATTGGATCTGCCTGCCGCACAGGTCCTCGAAGCGTTGCAGGCTGAAGCCAGGCATTAGGCTTGTGTACGTTTCCATGAAAACATTGTCTGCGCTTTTTGTTTCTTCTAAACCGTTGAGGCTGATGCCTTTTTCATCGTTTAACCCTAAGCCTACGAAGACAAGTTCATTCAAGTTAAGTCCCCATAGGTATTAAGGGTTCAAAACTTAAACATTATTTCTCTTTTATGTCGCCCTTCTGAACCAGTTTCTTGTAGTAATCTCGGCATGTGTCCATAGAAAGTCCCTGACGCTGGCAGAACACTGAAAGCACCTCCTCAGGAGACTCGTCAGGTTTTCTTTCCTTAACCATTTCCCTCAGTAAATCCAAGTTATGCTTATCTTGTTTATCACTCATAAACCAAAACCTACTAGTTATTCTTCTTCGTCGACCAAAAAAAGCTTTTGTGTGCTGCTGCAAGTCAGCAAAGACAGTATTTCTTTCTTTTTTATTCAAAGTATCCCCGGATGAATGGTCTCTACACGCCTTACCAAACATTTATATGATTTACGTTAAAGAGAAACCTACGCATTTCAGCCCTGATTGACTGAAGGATTGAAACCGAATGAAGCCCGTTGAAGACTTGGTCAGAGACAACATGAAAAACCTTAAGCCATGCGTACACGGCGGCGAGGTTTTGGATGCGGCAGGCAAAAGCGGGCTGAGGCGCGAAGAAATTTTGGATTTCAGTTCAAGCGTGAACCCTCTGGGTCCATCCAAAAAAGCGCTTGAAGCAGCAAAGAAAGCGTTTACAGAAATTCCAGCTTACCCTGACTCAAATTCTAACGAGCTTCGCCAAGCCATCGCGGGTCACTTTGGCGGAATTAGCAAAAACAATGTTGTCGTCGGAAATGGCTCCACCGAACTCATGTACCTGTTCGCTGAGGCTTTCATGAGAAAGGGCGAAGTAGCATTGATTCCTGCGCCAACCTTCGGCGAATACGAAAGCGCCGTCAGAAAGACAGGGGAAACACCCAAATTCGTCAAGCTTGACCGAAACTTCAATGTCGATGCGGAAGCTTTCAATTGTGAAATGGGTGGCGCCAAGATTGTTTTCTTATGCAACCCGAATAACCCGACGGGCATGCTTATCCCAAACCAAACCCTGACTGCCATAGTTGAGCGGGCAATGGAGAAGGATGCCCTTGTTTTTCTCGACGAAGACTTTTTGGAGTTTGTCGAAAACGAAAAAACCTTGACGCTGATAGGCAAAATTAAGCGTTACCCCAATCTGTTCATCCTGAGGTCGTTCACCAAGATTTTCGGGCTGACCGGTTTGCGTGTTGGTTACGGGATCGCTAGCGAAGAAATTATTAACGTTCTTTCATGCGCCAAGATTCCTTGGAATGTCAACTGTTTAGCTCAGGCTGCTGCGGTCGCAGCGCTAAAAGACGAAGAGCACTTAAAGGTGACTCGGGAGCTTATCAAAAAAGAGAAAGGGCAGCTTTTGACGGAATTGGAAAAATTTGGCTCGTTCAAAGTTTACCCGGCTGACGCAAACTTTTTCTTTATCGATATCCGTAGGGCGGGTTTAACCGCGACTGATCTTGCTGGTAAGCTGATTGCGCAGGGTATTTTGATTCGGGACTGCACTTCTTTTCGTAGACTCGACCAATATTACATTAGAGTAGCAGTCAAAACCCACTCTGAGAATGAACGTTTGATTGAAGCTTTAAAGCGGATAGTGAAGAAACAGCAATGAACGGGTTTGACTGTTAAGCATGTTTTCTTTTGACATCTCACTTTTTGTAGATTCCGTGCTGATTTTCATTCTAGCCTTTCTGATTGACATGGTATTCGGGGAGTACCCTGACAAGATTCACCCAACAATAGGCGTAGGCAAAATCATTTCCTACCTAAAACCCAAACTGAAGAATACCAACCCCAAAGTCGAAAAAGCAAACGGCGTACTGCTAGCCCTAATTGTCATGTTTATTGTTGCGTTGCCAGTTTTTCTGCTGCTTTTCTGGCTCAGGCAATCCTTCGGTTTCTTCGGTCAAATAGCCTATATTCTTGTTGGCGCAATTCTGTTCAAAGCTACCTTCGCAATCAGAGGCATGGGTCAATACACAAAGCCGATTGCAAATGCGCTGAAAAGCAAAGATTTGGCGGGAGCCCGAAGATGGTTGCCCTACATAGTCCGAAGAGACCCAAACACCCTAAACGAGAAACAAGTAACATCAGCCGCAGTCGAATCGATAGCTGAAAGCACAACTGATGGGATAACCGCGCCGTTCTTCTTCTTCGCAATATTCGGCGTTGCAGGGGCCTTCGCCTACCGTGTCGTCAACACTTTGGATTCGATGGTGGGCTACAAAAACGAGGAAAACAGGAACATCGGTTGGTTCAGCGCAAAACTCGACACTATAACCAACTTCATCCCCGCCAGGTTAACGGCTTACTTGATGGTTGCTGCCTCATACTTGCTCCGCGAGGATTGGCGGGAATCGTGGCGTATCCTGAAAAGGGACAAATCTAAAACCGTAAGCGTGAATGCAGGCTGGACCATTTCCGCTATGGCGCTCCGGGTAATGACGCTTACCGCCATTCTCTTCGGAGCATTAGTTATTGTGCCCGTTTTAGCGTTGAGAATTTACGTAGCTGGGGCTCTAGGAAGAAACAACTGACTGGAAAACGCCTAGTTTACGTTTTTTCACTTTGTGGAAGTGATAGTTCATTCATGAATAGCCTAAAGTGGCAGGCGCTGTTTTTTAGGGTTAATCAGGTTTTTGTTGCATAGTTTTTATTTAGGCTTAGCACTCTTTATTGGCATCTGAGAGGGAATTGTGGGTTTGAATGGGAAGCCGCTCGTCAGCATAATAGGCGCTGGCATGTCTAAGTTCGGCAAGCATGATGGGCTACTTGCAAGAGAGATTTTCGCGGAAGCTGCAAAAGAAGCGTTCAGCCGTTGCCCCAAACTGGACCCGAAGCAAGACATCAAAGCCATGTTCATCGGTCACATGGGCGAAGCTTACGAACATCAAGGTCACATGGGCGCAGCCGTTGCCGATTGGGCAGGTCTCACGGGTGTTGCAGCTACGCGCACGGAATCTGCCTGCGCCTCTTCAGGCGCTGCACTTCGCTCAGGAATCTACGCTGCGATGTCTGGGCTTGCCGACGTGGTTATGGTCGGCGGAGTCGAGAAAATGACTCATCGTACCACTGCTGAGGTTACTGAGTATTTGGCTATGGCGTCGGATTTCCCTTTTGAGCAGTGGCATGGCATCACTTTCCCTGGTTTGTACGCGATGATGGCGACTGCTCACATGCATGAGTACAGCACAACAGAGGAGCAGATGGCAGCGGTTGCAGTCAAAAACCATTTTCATGGAAGCCTAAACCCCAAAGCTCACATGCAAAAAGAAATTACCCTACAAGCTGCCATGTCCTCGCGGTACGTCGCTTGGCCGCTAAAGCTCTATGATTGCTCCCTGATTACCGACGGCGCAAGCTGTATAATACTAACCCGACCTGAACTAGCTTGCAAATACACCGACATGCCTGTTGACATTATTGGCAGCGGACAAGCGACCGACACCATTGGACTGTACCAACGCCAAAGCCTAACGTCTCTCAACGCGACCAAACTAGCCGCGAAGACCGCTTATGAATTGGCCAACGTAAAGCCACGAGGGATCGACTTGGCTGAAGTTCATGATTGCTTCACTTTTGCGGAGCTTATGGCTTATGAAGACCTCGGTTTCTGTCCTGTTGGCGCAAGCGGCAAACTTGTGGAAAGTGGCGAAACCCGGCTTGGCGGACGACTTCCAGTTAACACTAGCGGCGGCTTAAAAGCCAAAGGTCACCCAGTCGGAGCAACGGGAACAGCGCAAGCCTACGAAGTTTACCTGCAGCTCACGGGCCAAGCCGGACCACGCCAAGTCAAAGACGCCAAGGTGGGATTAACGCAAAACGTGGGCGGGTCGGGCGCAACGGCGACCGTTCACATCTATAGGAGAGACCAATAATGAGCGCCCGAGAACCGTTCTCTATCGAGCAGTTCTACAGGTTTCTTCAGCAGCACAAGTTAATGGCGGGAAAATGCCTCAAATGCGGAAAAATCCATCTGCCGCCAAGGCCACTCTGTGACAACTGCCTCTCGCAGGAATTTGAGTGGGTTAACATTTCTGGAAAAGGCAAGTTGCTCACTTACACGGTCATTAACGTCGCGCCCCTGCAGTTCCACGCATTGACCCCTTATGCCGTAGGCATTGTCCAGCTTGAAAACGGGTTAAGGATTCCAGGCATGATTAACGGCATTGCGCAGAAGCAGTTGAAGATTGGGATGGAGTTAACGTTGGATTTCGGTACCTGTAGCACAACGCAGCAGTGGCCGCAGTGGCCAAGGTACTGCTTTAAACCTCCGACTTAAGCGGCTGTTTTTTAGAAGTAGCTTTTGCGTTTAGCCCAAGCCCAAACGACAATCACGAAGACAGGCATCAGAGTCAGGAAAACTAAAACGTAATTCAAGTTGGGGCTCAGATTGTATGGGAACACGATGCTTGCCAGCAGATCCCTCACGAAAAATTCCCATACTGCAATATACGAGATGGCGGCGGTTATGACGAGGGCCAAAAACTCAATTTTACGCGTGTTGTATATTTCCAAAATGTCTATGTGGGCGCGGTGTGATTCGGCCAAAACGCCGATGTGATCATTTAGCTCCTCAATTGCATTCTTTAATTAAGAAATCCAGTCTGGGCTTGAGTCGATAATCATTTCGCCAATGTAACCCCATTCATGGGACAGATCCAAAACCGCCAGTTTTTCCCTCTGCAGCTGCTTGTAATCGTCCCAGAGTTCGCGTTCATTGTTGGTTTCTTTGCTTAGGGTAGGTTCAACTCTCGCCGTGACTTTCTTTAGGGAATCCAAGAAACAAGCTATTCTGTCTCTCGTTTCCTCGTTGTTTACTTTAAGTCTGTCCATTTCAGCTTTGATTTTGTCAAAGTTAATATGAACAATGTATTCGTTTTCTGTCATTGCAATTCAACTTAACCAGAACTATCAGAACTTACCTGACTGTTCAGCACATGACTGAAAATGAAAGGTAAATAAAAATCATACTGAAGCAAACTGAACCTTTGACCTCCTTCTTGGTCTTGGCTCAATGGCATTTCTGGTGTTGTTCGAATTCAGGCTTTTTTCGATTTTGTTTTGAAAGGTTTAAATAAAAAATGCCCAATAATTTTGGGCATGAGCTCCAAAAAAAACATCAAAGTCAAAACTTACAATCCTAAAACCCGAAGCAAAAACCGAAAGCTAATGGCAGTTGCGGTATTGGCCGTTGTCATCGTTGCAATCGTTGCCTTCGTTGCCGTTACGCAACTTGGTCCAAACAAATTGGGAACCAATCAGCAGCCCACACCCTCGCCGTCTCCGACTGCATCTCCGCCTTCAACCTCCTCAAGCAGCCCGTACCCATCTGTGACTCCGCTTGGTTCGCCAGCAAGCGAATACAGAGCCAGCGGCACGAAAGTGCTCTTCAAAACATCAAAGGGCGACATAGTTATCCAGATGAGAGATGACAGACCCATCACAACAGCCAACTTCGTGAAACTCGTCAGCGAAGGATACTACAACAACACCATTTTCCAGAGGGTCATCGCCGGCTTCATGATTCAAGGTGGAGACGGTAAAACAGCGCAGCCCACCATAATTGATGAGGTAGGCAATGATAACCACAACGCAAACATGACAATCGCTATGGCGAACACAGGGGTAGCAAACTCGGCAAGCAGTCAATTCTTCATCAACGTAGCTGTGAACAGTTACCTTGACAGTGGATACACAGTTTTCGGCCAGGTAATCTACGGCCAAAACACCGTCATGGCGATCTCAAACACACCTGTTGGATACAGCACGGAATACAACGCAAACGTTCTCCCAATGACACCAGTAACGGTGATAGGCGCAGTAGTAATGCCGTAGCTTCCTAACCCATTTCTTTTGTTCATTCCGTTTCTTCGGGTCAGTTTTTGCGCTTAAATATTTGAGTAGTTAACTTTAAAAAGCAAAGAAGGCAAATGCAGGTCTAACTGCGCCAGAGGTTGGAGTTGACTAAGTGAAGTATATTCTTGTCGTTGGAGATGGAATGGCTGACTATCCTGTCCCGGAACTTGGGGGCAAGACGCCTCTTCAAGCAGCCTACAAACCCAACATGGATTCGATAGCTGCAGGCGGGCAAAGCGGACTGCTAAAAACTGTTCCCGATACAATGATTCCGGGCTCAGACACCGCTATCTGCTCACTTATGGGCTACGACCCAGTGATTTACTGCACGGGCAGAGGACCCCTCGAAGCTCCAACTCGAGGCATAAAACTCGGTGCAAACGACGCAGCCTACAGGTGCAACCTGATAACTGAGGCGGAAGGCGCCATCCTGGATTACTCTGCTGGGCACATAACAACCGAGGAAGCTTCAGAGCTAATCAAAGCCGTCGAGAAAGCCTTTGGCAAGAAAGGCAAAATCGAGTTCTACTCAGGGATGGGTTATCGGCACTTTTTGATAATGCGAAACTTTCCGCATCCTGAACTTGTTGCGTGCACTCTGCCACATGACGCAATCGGAATCAAGGTTTCAGAGGTTTTGCCGAAAGCCAAAGAGCCTAAAGCCGAGAAAGATGCTCGTCTGCTAAGAAATCTGATTGATGGTTCAAGAGATATCCTTCGAAGCCACCCCGTCAATGTTGCCCGCGAAAAGTCGGGGAAACGGCCTGGGAACCTCATTTGGCCTTGGGGCGGCGGCAAAAAACCGTCGATGCCCACTTTGAAGGAAAAATTCGGGTTAACAGGCGCAGTTATATCCGCAGTTGATTTAGTCAAGGGCATCGGGACCTACGCTGGTATGGAAATAATCGAGGTTCCTGGAGCAACAGGCTTCTTTGACACTGACTATGAGGGCAAAGCAGCCGCAGCTCTGAAAGCCCTGCGTGAGGTGGATTTGGTTTTTGTCCATGTTGAAGCTCCAGACGAGGCAGGGCACTCCAAAGACTTTGCGTTGAAGGTTAAGACGATTGAAGACTTAGATCGGAGGCTTCTCGGAGGAATTATTGCTGGGTTAGATGAGCCCTACGCAATTTCCATTTCGCCTGATCATCCGACTCCTGTCGGCACCGGTACCCATTCAAGAGAACCTGTGCCCTTCGCCATAAAGTCACCAGGTTTGAAGCCTGACGGAGTCAAGAAGTTCGATGAGTCTTCAGCAAGAAATGGGGCTTTCGGAACGATCGAAAACGACTACCTTATTTCACTTCTTGTTCATTCAACAGATAGGGTAAATAAAATCAGAAAAAGTCTGAATGCAGCTTTTTAGATTAAGGAAATTAGCACGAGCCCGACTAGTATTGCGATTATGCCAAGTTTCTGGTTGCGCACAACTCTTTCCTTAAGGAAAACATAAGCAAGCCCGATAGTTATGGCGGGAGCCGTCGCCACAATTGCTGAAACCACCGAAACGTACTGCGTGTTTAAGCTGAAGTTAAATGCCAAGTATGCTGAAAAATCCAGCAGACCCGCCATGGCGAGAAAAAGGAAAATCGTTTTGACCGGAAGCGAAATTTTGGTTTTGGTTACGCCTGTCCACGACAAAAGGGCTGCGACGGCGAGGATTTTAAGAAGGAAAAGCGCCATGACGGGTCCAATTGCAGAAGTGATTGGTTTAAGCAACGCGTAGCTTATTCCCCACGCCACCATTGCGATTAATGCGTCTGCTGCCCCCGCTGACCATCCGCCTGTTTTGATGCTTTTTTTGAATTCTTCAAGGTTTGTTGAAGCAAAGAAGACCCCGATGAAAACCGCGACAACGCCTGCAATTTGCAGTGGTGTTAATGCTTCCGCGAAAAGAAAGGCTGCTAGTAGAACGGTTATGACTGACCAGCTGGCTGTGATCGGGGCGACCACAGAGACGTTGCCGTTTCCTAAGCCTCTGTAGAGGAAGATGTAGCCGATGACTCCCGTTGCGCCTGCCAAAACGGTTTCACTTGCCAGAAGCGGAGTAAAACTGGGTAATTTGAAGAACAGAGCAGCGATGAGCAGGATAGGTAGGAACGCGACGACTTGGTTTATGACAATGCTCGCTCGGTAGCCGATTTGGTCTATGGCCTTCTTGGCCAAAAAATCCGCCACCCCCCAGCTAACCATTGCAGCTACGGCAAGCGCTATTCCCCAATCTAAAGCCATGCGCTCCTTCCCTCTAAGCCATTAGCCTAGCATTCGCTTGCCCAGAATTTAAATCTGAGACTCTCTTAGCCAGAAATCGCTAAATGAAATGGCTTTGTCTATTTTGGGAGTGGCTTGTTGCCGTTCAGCAACCTGCTTGGGAGTTCTTGTGGTCGATGTCCTTTATTCTTTTGCTGATGGCTTTCTGGATGTCGGGGTCTTCTTCAACATCTTTTGCCTCAACTAAGAGGCCCTTTGCAACGCACAAGCTTTTTTCGCCAAAGATGCTGGCGAAGTTGCTGGATCGTTTTTCAAGCAGCCGTAGGTATCGGGCAGGATACACACAAAATTGAGCGGGTAACGTTTGCCCTTGTCTAAGTCTACGACAACCAGTTGGACGTTTCTGTCGAGTTTCTGGTTGCCTTTTTTTTACTGCATACAGTCTTAGGTTCATTTTTCCCCTCCAACCGTTAACTTGTCAGTTTTTTGTTAACCGCAAGTTTAACTCTTCTTTGACCTTTGCTTTAGCTCCAGAAAATATTAACTTTCTTGCAAAACTGAATTGGGCTATTTGTTAAATCTGTTTCCTACCATGAAACCGCAAGTGCAAACCAAGCCCGCCGTCCATAAACCCTTGGTTTTTCAGCCAAAACCTTTACTCTTCAGAGTAAAAGGTTAAAACATGCTTCAATCAGTAAACTTTAGTAAAAATGCAGACTGAACCTTTCGTTTTCAATTTGCTTGCTGCACCTGTTCAAAAAGCGTTAGCTGAGCTCGGACTCTCCGAGCCCACCTTGCCACAGACCTTTGCGTTTCCAGCTGTGCTAAATGGCGAGAATGTGCTTTTGGTTGCTCCAACTGGTAGTGGGAAAACAGAGGCTGTTCTTCTGCCCGTGTTCTCTAAGTTAATTGAAGAGCCAAATCTTGTTCAGAGGAGCATAAAGGTGCTCTACATTACGCCGCTTCGCGCCTTGAACCGTGACATGCTGAAACGCATGACCATGTGGGCGCAGAAGTTGAGCTTGACCGTGGAAGTTCGTCATGGCGATACGGAGCAGAAAACTCGTCGGCTGCAGGCGAAAAAACCGCCAACCATTTTGGTGACAACTCCTGAAACTTTGCAAGCGGTTCTTCCAGGAGCCCAAATGCGTCATCACCTGCGAAACGTCGAGTTCGTCATCGTAGATGAGGTGCATGATTTGGCTTCGAGCAAACGTGGAGCCCAACTTTCTGTGGCGCTTGAACGGTTGCAGTTGGCTACAGGCAGGGATTTCCAGAGGATCGGGTTGTCAGCAACCGTCGGAAACCCACAGGAAATCGCTAAATTTATCGCTGGAACACGCCGAAAAATCACCATCATTCAAGCGTCGCCCGAAAAAAGCTACCACTACAACGTTGAAAACCCCACGCCAATAGAAGTTGACTATGAGATGGCGGGGAAACTGGAGACTTCGCCTGAGGCGTCCGCGAGGATTAGGCGGATTTTGGAGCTTGTGGATTCCCATAGGTCGACGCTGGTTTTCGTTAACAGCCGAACGGTTGCTGAGGTTTTAGGACATAAACTTCAGCAGCTTCACCGAGATGACATCGCGGTCCATCATGGGTCAATCAGCAAAGAGGAGCGAATCGCTATTGAAGACGAGTTCAAGAACGGGCAGTTGAGAGCTATCATCTGCACGAGCACTTTAGAGTTAGGCATTGACATCGGCAACGTAGATTTGGTTGTCCAATACATGTCGCCACGACAGGTAAACAGCCTCATTCAACGGGTCGGTAGAAGTGGACACAGTCTGGACAGGGCTTCAGAAGGTACAATTATAACAGTTTACCCCGATGATACCTTGGAAGCTTTGGCGGCGATAAAGAATGCAAAGGGTAACATGATCGAACCCGTGCTGATGCATGAGAAAGCCCTCGATGTTTTGTCGCATCAAATCGCTGGAGTGCTGATGGACCAGCAACAAGTTAGCTTTGAGGATCTGGCGCACTTGCTGCATCGCTCTTATCTTTACCGAAACCTCCAGAAAACTGAACTGCTTGACCTGATACACTTTTTAGACAGCCTAAACCATTTAAGATTCGACGAAGTCGACCAAGTTTTGACTAAAACACGCAGAACCCGTGAATACTACTACAGCAACCTCTCAATGATTCCAGACGAACGAAGGTACCCTGTCGTAAACATCCTTTCCGACCGAAAAATTGGCACCTTGGGCGATGAATTCATGGCGTTGCATGCCCGAGTTGGATTAAACTTCATCATGAAAGGCAAAGTGTGGCGCATTGTACAGATTGAAGAGGAAACAGGAACCGTACACGTCCTGCCGTCCGAAGACCCATTCGCGTCTGTTCCAGGATGGGACGGAGAAATCTTACCTGTGCCGTTCGAACTTGCCAAGCAAACAGGAAACAACAGGGAAAGAATTGCCCAGGTACTGAAAGAAACGGGCGAAGTCAGTGTTGCAGCAGAGGTTTTAGCCAAAGAATTAGGCTCCGACAAAGACAGCATGCTTAACGCAATATCTGAGGTTGAAGAGCAAATCAGGCAAAATGCCCCGTTGCCCACCGAGAAAAATGTCGTTTTAGAGGTATACGACAAATACCTCATAGTTCACGCCTGCTTCGGCGAACTCGTCAACAAGACCTTAGCCGGCGTCTTCGACAGCATACTGTCCGCGCGGGAAATCATAACGGGCTGGTGGACCGACGGCTATCGAATCCTGATAGAAATGGCGCGGAAACTCAACAAGGAAGAATTATTTGAGCTGCCTAAGACCCTATTCGAGCAAAGTGACGGAGCAGTAGACTCGGCGTTTGAGAAGTATTTGGAGGCCAAGTTCCCCTTCGGCTACAAGATGAAGGCTGTGGCGGAGCGATTTGGGGTTTTGCCCCGTGGTAAAACCATGAGTAATCAACGACAGGCGAAACTGCGCGCACAGTTTGATAACACGCCTGTTTACCGCGAAACCATCCGCGAGGCAATGATGGAAAAACTCGATTTGCCACATGCCAAACAAATTCTGCATGACGTGGCAGACGGAAAAATCAGGCTTACAACCTATATGAGCTACGAAAAACCCACTCCTCTCGCTTATCATATTCTATCCGAATACGCCGACGTCATCGAACTGATGGCTCCTGAAAGGGTTATCGTGAACAACATCGACAAGCTAAAGATGGCTATTGATGCCCGTACCATAATGTTGATGTGCATGAAATGTGCCCAGTGGACAGCGCAGGAAAAAATCAAAGACCTGCCTGCTCAGCCCGAATGCCCGAAGTGTGGTTCTGGACTTTTGGCTCCGCTCTACCGTTCACAGGACGCCAACCACCTGTGGGATGCTTTGGCACGAAGAAAGGAAGGAAAAGAGCTGACACCTGAAGAACTTAAGGAGCTTAGTCAAGCACGGCGGAAGGCGGATTTGATTTTGAGTTATGGCAAGGAAGCGGTGCGGGCGTTGCAGGTGAAGGGTGTGGGTCCTGAAACGGCTTCCCGAATTTTAGGAAAGATGCACTCAAAGGAAGACAATTTTTACATGGATTTGCTGAAGGCGAAGGTTCAGTATCTGAGGACAAGAGAGTTCTGGGACAAATAGGTGTAATCATTTTCGAAAAATGGTTTTGGGCTGCGATAAGAATTTTAACCTTGTATAGACCTATGTTTTAGGAAAATCCCAATGACTGTTAAAGCTATCCTTTTTGACATGTTCGATACATTGATGATGATTAAGAAGAACTCTGATTTCGCTAGTCCATCAATGCTGCACATGTACCAGTTCTTGGTCAAGAATGGGATAAATGTGTCGGTGGAGACGTTTCAAGAGGCGTACAGCAAAGCCCGCGATGAACTTTACGCGAAGGCTGATCCGAAACTTGAGGAACCCCATTTCAACGTGCGAATCGCCCTCACACTCAAAAAGATAGGCTACAGCTACGAACAATATAGCCCCCTTGTAGTTTCCGCCAGCTCAGTTTTCTGCGAAGAGTTCATGAACCATGTTTACCTGGACAAGGATGTCGAACCTCTACTACGCATGCTTCACGGCAAATACAAACTAGGAATCGTTTCAAATTACGCTATTCCCGAATGCATCTTTGAATTGCTCAAAACATATAGATTAAACGACTTGTTTGATGCGGTCGTGGTGTCGGGAGCGATTAACAAACGCAAACCCAGTCAAGAAATTTTCAAACGAACCCTAAAAACATTGGGCGTTTCCGCACATGAAGCGGTTTTTGTCGGCGATACCCTGGATGCAGACGTCGAAGGCCCAAAAGCAGTCGGCATCAAAACCATCTACATCAAAAGACGCGAAGAAAAGCCGATTGAAAACGTCAAGCCAGACATAACCATAACGAACCTAACTGAAATTCCCGCTCTCCTCCAGAGGCTCTAGAATGTGAAGGCAAAGACGAGTGTTCCAGCTTTGGAACGTTTTGTTCCTTGAATAGAACTAAATATCATGACGCCCAGACAATCGATTGGTGGTCGGATGGGTAAAATACTTGAAAAATATGCTGGTTCATGGCGTTTTTGGATCTTGATTGCAGCTTGCACGTACCTCGGGTACAGCGTCTACTTTGCGGCTGAGGGGATGCGTGACAGTCTAGGCATGTTAACAAACAACTACATTTACACTTCACTTTCGCACGATCCATGGTGGTGGCTGGGTCTCTTCTATAGCAGCGAAGGAGTCTCAGGCTCAATTGCAATCCTAAGCCGCGCCACAGCCGGAGTATTTGCCGTCATTGCCGCCTTCCTATTTTGGAGAAACAAAGAAGGCACCATGCCATCAATCAGGAGAAGCGCTAGCTGGGCGCTTGCTTTCGAAGCAGTTTTTTCGCTCGCCTTCATTCCTTCAGTAATCACGGCGGTAGCATACAACTCGACAAGTATAAACCTGTTCTATTTCGGTCACACTCCTGGGCTGCTCATCGTCTATGGTACCTTGATTCCCTGCCTTGCCATTGTCTTGGTTCTTCCGCCGCTTGTGCTGAAGCTTCGGGCAGCCATAAAGAACGCGTCACCAAACGAGGAAGTCTTCAAGTGGGCTAGCCTGACAGGAGTAGGCTATCTCTTCGTTGCCTTCTGGTTCAACTTGACCATGCTCTGGGTAGGCGAAACAGTTCCTTATGCACGGGTCTACGAGCAATGGGGCTGGAACTTTCTGATGCAACCTGCCAATTTCGCAAGCTTTGTCCTAACCGTTTTCGGGTTATTCGCTTTGGCTGTTGTTACGCTGGTTACGACGCTGCCCGCCATCAAAAAACGTGCCGCGGAAGTGAACTTTACTCACTTGGGCTTGATTCTTGTGGCGTTCGGGGGTTATTTCATCTTTAACATCTTATACTACTTCCTGACAGGGACATATTCGGCGCATCCCAGCGTCTGGTACGAAGTGATCGGTCCCTTGCACAGCGACAATCTCTGGATAGTTTCACTGGTTTTCTTAGGCGCATCTCTCATAATTTACGGAAAAATTAAGGGAAGCGGTGAGTTGGAAGTCAAATAATTTTTTTTAAAAAATCTTGGTAATAAAGAAAGGAAGGATTTTTAGCTCTTACTTGTATGGGTCTTTGTTTCCAGTCATGTATGCCCATGCGCCGACTAATACAACTGTTAGGCATGCGCCCGCAAAGCCCGAGATCAAGTAGGTTGTTGCGCCGGCTAACGACGGCAAAATACTGATGAGCCATGGAATGAAGAAGGTTGCGGTGACTTGGGCAATAATGCCTGCTACGAACCCTAAAAGAGCTATTAATCCGAATATCTTTAATCTGTTGTTCATTCAATTCACCTTTTTATTTTTAGCATTACCCCGCGGAGCTTTTTAGTCTAACTAACACATTTTTGTCTAAACGAATTAGCGTTCACATCATCTTTAACCATTATGCCGCAAGCCTTATGGACTTTTTTTCAAGAGGTATATATGTACATATATACGTGCATATTCTCGACATATTAACAATGTATAAGATTGTACTACGCATTTCTGTCTCTGCAGAGGTAATCAAATTGTCAGAAAATTTCGCAAAAAAGTGGGAAAGCAAGCGGGATGAGACTCCCTTCAGTAACCGCATCAAAGACGCAGTAAAGCCGCCAGGGCCACTAAAACCACGACTCGACTTTGCAGTCAGGCGCATCGATCTTCAAGTACAGAAGCTTGACCAAGCAACGGACAGGTTCAGCCAAAGAGACAAAGCAATCTTCGCAAGAATCGTTGACGCCTACGCGAAACATGACAGTGCGCGCGCAAACGTCTTCGCAAACGAACTTGCTGAAGTCCGCAAGATGTCAAAGTTGATAATGAACGCCAAACTTGCGCTTGAGCAAATAACATTACGTTTACGAACAGTTTCAGAACTAGGTGACGTAGTTTCAACCTTGGGTCCAGCCGTAGGAGTTCTACGTTCCGTCAGAGCAGGCTTAGTAAGCGTGTTCCCAGAAGCAGAAAATGAACTGGGCGAAATCGGTAACATGCTGAGCGGAATAATGATCGAAGCAGGACAAATTCCCAGATCTGCCACCAGGAATGCCAGCGACCCCACAAACTGAAAAATCAACACAAGGATTCTAAACAGGAGGATAAAACACAATGTCTAACTCCAATCTTTTTCTTTATATTGGTAAACCCGTAAAGAACGAGTATGGCCGAGTAGTCGGTAAAATTGGTTCATTCGCATTAACCCCCAGCGGAAAATTTGATGCTGTTTACGTTGAATTTGGCGATGGCCAATTTACAAAACAGCCCATGGAGAGTCTACGCTTCAATGGCGCTGAAATCACCTATATCACAAAAATCAAGTCACAATCAAGCGTCTTGTGCGACCACATCCCGTTGATATGGCGCAAAGACCAAGCGTTGAAAGACCTTCTAGACAAGAAAAAGATCAGTCCGGAAGTCTTCCAAGACATGCACAACAGCTTTACCAATGTCCTGTCTTCACTCAAGAAGGACGCTCAGGAGATCGTTGAGGATGCCACCGTAGAAATTGAGCGTTGTCGAGAAGAAATAACTTCGTTAAGCTACGCTATAGCCAACTTGGAGATTGAGCATGAAATCGGAAAGGTAGATGAAGAAAATTACAAGTCTGCCTTCGTTGCGCTTCAAGATGCTCTTCGACGGGCAACTTCTGAAAGAACTGACTACGAACTGACGAAAAGCAAGATCTCAAGCGTTCTCCTCGGCGACAATCAAGATGCATTACAGAGATCAAAAACCTATGCTGAGCAAGTCAATGTTGCAGCTCAGAAGCTGCCCGAACCCCCAGTAGTTGTCTACGTCAAAGAAGTAGGGAAAGCGGGCATCTAAACGCTAACTGTTAGTGGAGACCCCACGCTGGAGGGATAAGGCATCAAAGTTTTAAGTAGCCCCTCCCCTCCGCCTATCCGTGAAGTCGCCACAAAATCAATCACTACCTTAAAGATTCAGCAAGGTAAACTTGAACAGGCCAGTTTTCGCCTCAAAGAACGAGACCGTATACTTTTTGAATCGTGCATGGGAGCACTGAAAAGGAATAACCGGGAAAAAGCCGCCATATGCGCTACTGAACTGGCTGAAGTTAGAAAACTTGTAAAGTTCCTCTATAACGTCCAATTAGCTATTGAAAGAGTTATCATGCGCTTAGAAACAATCAGGGAACTAGGCGACATTGTATCCGACCTGAAGCCTGCCCTGCATTTGTTGCAAGGAGTATCCCAAGAGCTGTTCCAGGTTCTCCCAGACGTCAGCTCTGAACTTGACAACGTTAACACTGCAATCCAAGACACTTTGCATGCTGCAAAAATCACGACCGACGAAGACATAATTCCAGTCGGGAAGAAAACTGAAGGCGGCGAAGCAATCCTAAAAGAAGTTACTTCTTTCATGCAGCAGAAAATATCTGAAACCCTCCCCGAGCCTCCGATTGGAGCGCCGAAGATTCAGGAGAAGACGCCCATTAGGGAGATGGTGGCACTCACCGCAACTTCTTCCCGGATAATCGGTCATAAAACCACGGAGGAAACAGGGTTCGATCCCGCGAAGTCTTTGTTCTCCTACAAGAAGCAGGAGATTAAGGAATTCACGATGAAAGTTTCAAACCAGTCGTTGGAAGATGTCCTGATGGAGTACGTTCGCAAAACCAATGGGGAAATCGACCTCAGCAAATGCTCCAGTGAACTTCAAACTTCAAACGAAGAAATAGAGCATGCCCTCGAAAGTTTAGGAACAAAGGGCAAAATAAAAATCGAGTTAAAATCGCCAGAGTAACCGAAAGGAGAAGGAGAGAGATAAATGAGCGCTTCAAACGAACTTGAAAAAGCAGCAACCGCGTACGCATTAGATGCTGTACGTTTAGATAAGCAGGGGCAAAAAGGCAGAGCAATAACTCTTTACCAAAAAGCAATCGAAGCTCTATTACAGCTTGTCCAGCTTTACCCCGAATACGGTTTAAACAAAGTTTACGTCCAGCGAGCAATCGCTTATCAGGAAAGAATCAAAGCGTTGCAAGGCGCTGTTTCCTCAGCTGAAATGAACCAGGCAATTAACAATGACGGGGAAGGTGGAGGCGCCACAATGGACTCCAATGGCGGCGGAGTTTCAAAACCAAACGAAGAACTCGTACTTACCGAGAAACCCAAAGTCAACTGGGACGAAGTCGTGGGCTTAGACGTTGCTAAAAAAGCCGTCAAGGAAGCGATAGTATACCCAGTTCAAAGACCCGACCTGTTCCCGCTGGGTTGGCCGCGAGGCATACTGCTTTTTGGTCCACCAGGCTGCGGAAAAACTCTCTTGGCAGCGGCGGTTGCAACAGAGATCGACGCTAATTTCTACTCGATAGACGCAGCATCCATCATGTCTAAATGGCTTGGCGAAGCAGAACAGAACGTTGCCAAACTTTTCGGGACAGCTCGCAAATCTGCAACAGATGGCAAACCAGCCATCGTGTTCGTTGACGAGTTAGACTCGCTAATGGGGGCACACACAAACGAAGTCGGCGGAGAAATACGCGTCCGCAATCAGTTCCTCAAAGAGATGGACGGCATAGTGGACAAAGGCAAAAACCTGCATGTTTACGTAATCGGCGCAACCAACAAACCATGGGACCTTGACTGGGCGTTTATCAGGCGTTTCCAGAAGAGAATTCTTGTTCCACTCGCAGACCACTCCACCAGACTAAACATGTTCAAAGTTTACTCAGCTACGCTGGTGATATCTTCCGACGTCGACCTTGATGAGTTGGCGCGGATCTCTGAAGGCTTCTCAGGAAGCGACATACGAGACGTTTGCCAATCCGCACAGCTGAGTCTGATCGGGGAATTCTTCGAGTCAGGCAAAGCAATGGACAAAGCAGCTACACCGAGGCCTCTGACTATGGCTGATTTCCGACAGATCCTTGAAGAACGCAAACCAAGCGTTTCCCTTGACATGCTGACGGCTTACAACCGCTGGTTCGAGGCTTTCAAAGCACTTTAACGGAGGGTAAAAAACAAAACCGAAAAATGGGTTGGGTGGAAAGGTTTGGAGACTTATGTTTTTCGCACGCTCTCCCTTCTCCCCCTCAAATTATCTCCAAACCCCACAACCCAATAAAATCCCAATTCGTAAGGCTCGAGGAAACTCTGCCCGAAATTGGAGCGAAAATGTTGCCTTTGCATGGTGATTGTTTAAATATTTCTTGTGCTCTGGTGTGTTTATGACCTATCGACCTCAAACGGGTTCACGTCGAAACGCTGGTCGCCAAATCTCAAAGTCGGCGCATGAGAAAAAAGCGAAAGAAAGGAAGCAGCGTAGTGGCAGCAAATACCTGGAAGAAGAAACCCAAGTTTCGATGCAAGAATTCATTGAAAAAACGTTAAGCAGCCTAAACAGGCTTGGAAACCAAATTTTTGCTCTTTCACCCTTCAGCCAATACTTTGACCCTTGGCTTGTGAACCTGCGGCAAGTCATTTCCGAATATGAATCGAACTCAACAATAAACGTTGACGAACAATTCATCAAGGAACGCGAGCAGATTTTCCTTGACGTCGAAGCTGCGCTCGCCGAAAAAAGGATTCAGGAATCAAGTCTCACGGGAGAAGCAAAAGAACTAGTTGACAATAATCATTTGCTTGGGGAAACTGACAGGGAGTACGCTGAGAAAAATCGTGAGTTGAGCAACAAACGGAATGCGGACGTTCAACGTTTAAGCACTGAAATCCGCGAGTTAGAAGATGACGTTGCAAGCCAAGAACTAATCAAAATCAGCTTCTACAAATTCAATGCAAAAAAGAAGGCGGCGGAAAGCCTTGCGAAAACGAGGCAGGCGCTAAAATCCAAGAAAGCAGAGTTGGAAGTGACACTTTCAAGTTTCAACGTTGACCAAGAGAAATTGCATGACAGCTATGAAAAGAAGAAGCAAGAAATCACATATAAAATCGAGAGCTTGCATAAGACGCTTGAAAGACTCGAAACCGACACTTCCGTTGAAGCCCGCCACGAAGCATGTAACTTATTGGCAAATTCTATAAAGGCTCTGCAACAAAGAACTCCGGCAACAACTGAACAGCAGTAAAAGCATCGAGCGGGGAAAGTCGCCAGATTTTTAGTTGGCTTTGAGCGGGTTTACGCTTGGTTGCACACTTAATTTCTCTTGCCCCATTAATGCCTTAAGTGTTTTAGCTTCTTCGCGCAGAGAAGCAACCTCGATTTCTAAAGCAGAGGCTTTTGCATCAGCCAGTTTCTTGAGTTCGTCAATTTCAGCAAAGAGGCTCCTTTTTTCAGCTTCTAAACTCTTGATTTTCTCAATCGTGTTTTGCAGGCTACTCATTCCTTTTAATCCTCAGCCGTTATAAATTAACGGTTCTACACTTAAGACTTTTGCAAAAACCTTTGTTTCATGGAAGAAAAACACGAAAAATGCGGCGAAAAAAATTTACAAAAACAAATCAAAATTGTTTTTTCCTGAAGCAGAAAAATGCTGCATGGATAAGATAATGTAGTTTTTATATAGGAATTCGCTGATTAAACATACCGCTTAGCATTCATATTGTTGGATTGTGTCTTGATGAGGAAGACCATATTTAAGAAGCTAGAAGGACAAGGGCTAATCGCCAATTACAACCGTCTAAGAAAAAATTTGCCGCCTAAACTTCCCGACCGCGCATTTATCTGGGATGAGACATTTCGAGAAGGAATCAAGGCGCCGACGGTTTACTTAACTTACTCAGAGCAGGTAAGACTTGCCAAGTTAATGGATGAGTCAGGAATTTCCCTAATCAACGTTGGGTTTCCCGCCTTGTCCGAAGATGAAAAGCGCAACGTCAAACGCATCGTTAATGAAAGCTTTGGCTCCGTCAAACTTACCGCTTCCGCGGAACCGACCAAGAACAGCATTAACGCGTGCCTAGAATGCGGAATCAAAGAAATAACTATTGAAACACCCATTAACGGACTAAACCTACAGTACAAACTGAAAATTTCTAAAGTCCAAGCTTTGGATCGGCTTTCGGAAGGAATAGATTATGCGAAGAAGCATGGGGCAACCGTGGATTTCGTTCTTGTAGACGGCACCAGAACAATGCTTGAAGACATCTTGGAAGTTTTCGGGGTCGCAGCCAAAGCGGGCGCAAAGACCTTGGGCATAGCTGACAGCGTAGGTTTCATTAGGCCTCTTTCGATGCGTTATTTGATAGCTCACATTCGTGACGGCTTACCTGACTCAATACGCAGCAAAGTTCCATTGTCAATTCACTGTCACAACGACTTCGGGCTAGCGACAGCTAACACTTTAGCCGCCATGGAAGAAGGAGTCGCTTACCTGCACACTTGCATCGCTGGCTTCGGGGAACGCGCAGGAATCGCCCCTTTCGAAGAAGTTGTTACTGGGGCAGAACTTCTCTACAACATTGACACAGGCATAGATATGGGGAAGATTTACCGTGTCGCACAGGCGGCAGAAAAAGCCTTCGCCCTTCCTATACAATTCCACAAGCCTATAATTGGCGAAAACATTTTTACCCATGAGGTTGAGGAAGAAGTGGAGGAGATGATGGCTCAACCCCTGCTTTACGAGCCTTTCCCACCTGAGATTGTAGGCAGAGAAACCACGATTTTCATAGGCAGAAGCACAGGTCAAACGTTGATTCAGAAGCTTTTAGAGAAAGCTGGGATCCGCGCGTCGCCTCGCCAGATGGATGAACTTTTCCGGCGCATCAAGGGTCCACAGGAAAGCCTGGACAAAGGGGAAGCCCAAATGACGTATTATCAGGTGAAACGACTTATGAAAGACTTGCTTAAAGGCTACACGATGGATGAGTTCTGGCGGCTCGTTGAGCAAGTGACAAGGCAGAAACCGAAAATCCCAAAGAACGACAGCAACTCCAACCAAACAGCCGATTAACTAGTAGCCTAGCCATCTTGCGAAACATCTGAAATGCCAACTGCTTTTGCCTTCTGCACATTTTTCCAGACCAAAATAAAATAACGGCATTCCAAAAAGCGTTCATTCTATACTTAAAGCAAACCAAAGAGCATAAAAAGCGAATGAGCGATAGATGAGTGGTCTAAAATGAGCCCTAAATGGCTATCAAATAGATCCAGTCAACCCGTTGCGCCCAACGCCACACTTGAATTGAACGCGGAGAAAAGCCAGTTTTCGCTTGGAGACCACGTCAAAGGGGGAGTCAAAATAGTTTCTCAGGACGAATTCGACGTTGACCAAGCTGTTGTCTGCCTATCATGCAACGAAAACATCAGAAGAAACAGTGTATACGCAAACCAATTTGGCGTGCAGCAAAGCGAGTACTGGGAAAACGCTATTGCGTTACGCCACCACATTCAAAAAATTCGAACACGTCCATATCCCGCAGGGATTCTGTTGCACCTACCCCTATGACCTTGAAATTTCACGCGCCGCAAGCGAGACGCTCTACAGCATCGACCACTACGTTAAGTGGCTGCTAAATGCATTTCTCCAGGTTAAAGGCAGACCAAACATTCTAACCCAAAACTATGAAATACGCGTCGAAAAACCCGTCGTTGACCCAGCTGCCCCTGTTGTAAAGGAGGTAAAACGGGAAATCGTTTTAGTTCCGTGTGGTTACTGCGGCTCTCTGATGCCTCAAGCAGCAATCTTTTGTCCGAACTGCGGCGCTAGAAAGAAATTGTAAATTGCCGCTTAACAGACTCCAACTCTTCGCAGGTCAGTTTTTTCGGGTAGTTGTAGAGGGGTCCGCTTGGTTTTTCATTGTAGAAGGGCCGGTTGCAGTCTGGACAGCCTGACGTCAGAAAGGGTTCACCTGACAAAACCGCATCCTCTAACTCTTCTTTAGTTACCCCAAAATTCACAATCTTGTCTTGATCATCAAAAAACATCCTGTCAACCCGCCCAATCCTCCTCACAATCAGGAATCTCGCAAGCTGCACCCGCTTGTAAGACTCCAGCTTAGGCGGCGAATTCTTTTCCAGCGCAGTTCCTCGAATTGGCGTGAAAGCAAAAAGACCAGGTGAAACACCCAAGTCAACGCATCGTTGAATAATCTGCACTGCCTCCTGCTCAGTTTCGCCTAATCCTACAATAAGGTGCGTGGTGACGTTTCCCTTACCGAAGACCGCCAACGCCTCTACTAACATGCGGAACTGGTTGTTCCAACTGTAAGAGCTCCCTTCACCCTTAACCCTATCAAAAAGCGTCTCAGTCGCCGCATCCAAAGCTACTCCAAGCCTGTTTACACCTGCCTTCGCCAAACGCTCAATGTTTGCCCTGTCAAGAGGCTGGCAGGAAACCGAAACGGGAACCGCCGCTTCCTTCTTTATTTCCCCGACGAGGGCTTCCAAGTGCGCGAATACTCCTGGGTAATTCAGGGCTTGAATGCAGATCCGCCTGATTTTGCCCTGCCTGAAACGGTCTCCGAGCGCCGATAACACTTTCTGGACGGGGAACGTTGGCCATTTAACTCTGGATAGCAGCTCGGCGCTGGTTTTGCTGCCTCGGGCTTGAGCGCAGAAGCCGCAATTAGCCGTGCACTTGCCATTCCTGTATGTCATTAGGTAAGCCGTTGTAGGCTCAGCATCCAACTTACCTTGCAGCAACCTTAGAACTATGGCAGTACCAGATGAAACTCGAATTAAGGTGATGTTTGAGTTTAAGTTTTGTCGCTGCAATTGGGTCAAACTGCATGACGAGAAGTCAACGGGCGATTTATTAGTAATGGTTTTTTCAGGTGCTTTGCAGTTGCATCTGGTGTCCCTTTAGACTTAAAGCTCTGCTTGCGAGCGACAACAAGAAGAATCCGAGAAAGGCGTATCCTACGAATGTGAATGTCGCCTGTGACGGAAGAGCAATCGTTAGCACGACGCCGATGTACAGTGCGCTACCTGTATATCTGCCGATTGGGTCATGGAGTTTCTTGGCGTAAAGGCTTGAAGCCACGAATTGGGCGAACGCTGCGGTTATGAGGAGTAGCAGCCAAACAGAATACAAGCCTTTCACGGCGAAAAACGTGAATATGCCCATAACGAAAACAAAGTCTGTTGTAGAATCGAAATAGGTGCCAAACCTTGTGGCAACTTTTAGTTTGCGTGCCAAGAAACCATCTAACAGGTCCGTGAAAGCTGCAGCGGTAAACACGGCTAAGCAAAGGACGATGTTTCCCGTGTTGTACAGGTAGAAAAGGAGCGGCAGAACTGCAATTCGGATTGAGCTGATGACGGTGGGAATTAGGATTGATTTCTGCATCGGCTGAACTCTGCGGGGCAAGGAAGATTAAACTTTCTGCTCTTTTTGGAGATAAATGCCTGCCTATCTATTCCAGCGTTTAACCCCCAAGGGTTCGGAGCGGAAAGCTTAGTGAATGATTTCAAACGCGCTGTCAGTTAACCGTTCAAAGGTTTTCCCAAAGATGCTGTAGCCTACTCTTCCCAAGTATTTTCGACCATAAAACTGCAAATGCGCCTTACCAATCGCAAATTTCAGTTTCCTCTCGCTGAAGCCAGAATCGTAGAGCAGTTTGTGCCTAATTAAGCGGTAGTTTTTTGGCTCTTCCCAATCATCAATTGCGACGTCTTTGTCTTTAACCCGTTCGTAAAGGGGCGTTCCCGGAATAGGGTAAGGCAATGTGAACGACAAGTAATCAAGCGGCAAACCCGAAGCAAAATGCACGGTGTCCAGGACTGTTTTGTTGCTTTCTCCTGGGTACCCCACGATAAAGAAGGCGCCGACTTTGAGCCCGGCAGATTTGGCCGAATAAACAGCTCTTTTCGCCTGCTCAGTGGTGATGTGTTTGTTCATCAAGCCTAAAACCGAGTTGTTTCCTGACTCTATTCCGAAGAAAACCCGCAGACAACCCGCACGCTTCATGCCCTCCGCAACCTCGACATCCATCGTATCCACACGCGATAAGCACTCCCAACCGATGTCAACCCCACGCCGAACCAATTCATTGCAAACATTTAGGAGGTGCGTGCGGTTGAGGGTAAAGCAGTCGTCGGCAAACCAAACTCGGGAATACCCCAATGCCTTAATCTGCTCGACTTCACCAACAATGCTGTCAACGCTGCGGCTTCTCATGTCAACACCGAAGATGGGTCTGCTGCAGAAATCGCATGAAAACGGGCATCCACGCGACGTAATCATCGACGACGTCGAGTAGCCGAAACGGTTAAGATAATACTTCTGATAAGCCTCGTTGTCAAACAGCTCTCGGGAAGGGTACACTAAACTGTCGAGGTTCCGGATAAAGGGTCTGGGCTCGGTGTGAACGAGGCGGTCGCCGTCCTTGAATACAAGCCCTCTGACATTTGAAAGCGCCATCCCCTTAGAAACACAGTTGGCAAGCTCAACTATAGTTTCCTCGCCCTCACCAACCGCGACCACGTCAAACGGGTTTAGGAAACTCTCAGGTGACCACGATGGCATTGGACCGCCGACCACAAGCAAGCCGCGGTCACCTTCGTATCGCGCTTTGATCGCTGTTGCCATCTCCAACGTCGTTTTCTTCATCGAAAACATCGAGTAAAAACCAACAATCTGGGCTCGGGCACGAACCACTCGTTCTACGGCTTGTGAAAACTGCATGAATGTGCAGTCAACCAACTCGACCTCGAAACCGTGCGCTTTCAAGGCGGCAGCTAAGTAGCCTAAGCCCAACGGCGGGAAACGGAAGATCGAGTTGTCGTTGGCCGGGTGAAAATACGGGTAAACCAAAGCTACCTTAACTGTCATGGAAGTTTAAACCACCAAGAACTGCTTTTCAAAAAATGGGTCCTCAAAATCCTCATCAAAAATAGAGTAAGTAACCCTTTAAAAACCTTCCACCTCGCCCTCTTCCGTTGTCCTTGCCGCGAAAAAATCGTTTAGTCACCAGTCGATTTAGTGTTGGCAAAACTTAATTATCACCACCTTCTAGGTCAATTAGTTGGTTCGATGGCTAAACTAACCGATTTAGGCTTTCGAAAGAGCACAATCGCAGAAACCATAGTCTCAACCTTCAACGAGGACGGTTCGCCGAACGCGGCCCCCATGGGAGCCACACTGAAAGACGACCAGAGTCTGACCATTGACTTTTACAATTCATCAACAACCCTCAATAACATGAAAGCACGAATGTGCGCCGTTATTAATTTGACCGGGAATATAGAGGTTTATTACCGAGCCGCTTTCAAGGAGGCAAATCCAAACGGGGTGCTTCCCAAGGATTGGTTCGTGAAGGCGGGTTCGGTTAACGCACCCAAACTGGATCTAGCCGAGGCAACAATTGAGCTTTCTGTCAAAGGTTTGACATCTGTCAACTCGGAAAAAACGCGTGCGATTTTTGCCGTTGAACAGTTGCAGGCCGAGAAAAGATATCCGCAGGTTTACTGCCGCGCGTTCGGGTTGACGCTGGAAGCTATTGTTCATGCCACCCGCGTTAAAGTATTGGCAGGCGACCCAACGGAACGGGAAAATGTTAGCGAGCTCATTAGGAAGATTCGGGATTGTGACGTCATGGTTGATCGGATTGCGCCGAGCTCAATGTACTCCGTCGTTATGGCTGACTTGATGAAAAAAGTTAATGTGTGGGCTCAAAAATGAAGGTACTCCTCGTAACCAGTGCGCTGGAGAAAGAGACAGTTGAACGTTATGGCAAAGAAAGTTCCGTGGACACTGATGTTCTGGCATTGAACGTAGCTGTCGCCGCCTTCTTGACACCTAAAGCTATCATTGAAGCCCTAAAAAAGACCAACCTCAAAAGCTACGACGTGATACTCACGCCAGGCTTGATTTGTGGCGACACTGCAGCCATCTCGAAGGCTGTCGGCATCCCAGCGTTTAAGGGTCCACGGTTCGACGCTGACTTGTCGATTGTGCTCGATTCGCTCGGACAAACTAAACTTTCAACCACAGTGCCAGCTTTCGACCTGCTGCGAGAGAAGCTTCAGGAAAAAGCACTGCGGGAAATAGAAAAAACAGAGCAGAACCGCGCGAAGTTGCTTAAGGCGCCTGGCAGCATGCTGATTGGCGATGTGGCTGTGGGCAAAGTTTTTCCGATGCGCGTTCTCGCCGAAATCGTGGATGCCCCCTCCATGGATGAAGACGCTATTGAGGAGCTGGCAAAAAGGTACGTGAAAGCAGGCGCAGACATCGTTGACGTAGGCATGATTGCAGGAGAGTCTCATCCCGCTGACGCGAATCGAATCGTGACGCTTGTCAAGAGGGCGGTCAATGTGCCTGTAAGTATTGATTCTTTCGATCCAGCAGAAATCCGAGAGGCTGTCCACGCCGGCGCAGACTTGGTCTTGAGCGGGGATGCAGGCAACATCGAAGCCATTGCGCCTTATGCTTCGAAGGTAGCTGTAGTCGTTATTCCGACCAATCAAAGGCAGGGTTTCTTCCCCAAAAAAGTGGAGGAACGCGTAGCCTTTCTAGAACAAACCATAGCGAAGGCAAAACAGCTCGGCATAACAAAAAGCATCGCTGACCTAATTCTCGACCCAACCGACATTTTGGAGTCATTCACCTCTTTCCGCCTCTTCGCCCAAAGAAACCCCGATGTACCTCTGTTCGTGGGCGTATCAAACGTTACCGAACTGATAGATGCGGATTCAGTCGGCGTCAACGCGTTATTGGCGTGGCTTTCTTCGGAGATAGGCGCAAGCATTCTTTTGGCAACCGAAAAAAGCGACAAGGCAAAGGGCAGCATAGGCGAGGAAGTCATGGCGGCTAAAATGATGTTCCTTACACAGAAACGCGGCTCCGTTCCCAAAGACCTCGGCATCGATCTGCTTGTTCTAAAGGACAAAAGAAATAGGGAACAGCCCTACGACGGCGCAATCGAGCAGAAAGCATCCGTAGTCTGCGCTGAAAAGAGGTGTCCGGGCGAGTTAGATCCGTCGGGAGCCTTCAGAATCCTTCTTGACCGCGTCAACGGAAACATAGTGGCGGCCCATTATATGAGCCAAAAGATGGATAAACCCGACAAAATCATCAAAGGCAAAACTGCAGACGACATCTACACGAAAATCGCCCAGATAGGTTTAGCGCCGCAACCACTCCATTTGGCTTATCTTGGCAGTGAGCTTGCCAAGGCGGAAATCGCCCTGAGAACTGGAAAAGAGTACATTCAGGATGCGGCAATGTTCGCAAAATAAACATAGAGCGTGAGTTTGTGAACTAAACAAAGAAGTGTTCTCTTATCCTACAACTCGACCTAAAAAGAAGCTTTATCTCTTAAAGTGTGCAAACTAGTTTTAGGAAAGGTGACTTAGAATTTGGAAAGCAATCCTTTACAGGTGAGCATCGCTGGCTTGGAGTTGCCGAACCCGACGATTCTCGCGTCAGGCGTGTTAGGTTTCTCAGCTGAATCCTTCAACCGCGTTGCAAAAGGCGGCGCAGGCGCAGTCGTATCAAAATCAATCGGCGTAGAACCCCGAGTCGGCTATCCAAACCCAATAGTGGTTCAAGCTGAATCAGGGTTGATAAACGCGATGGGTTTGCCCAATCCAGGCATCGACGAGTACGCTGGAGAAATAAGATATGCAAAAACCTTGCTCCGCGTCCCGCTCATTGTCAGCGTTTTCGGCTATACTGCAGAAGAATATGCAGCCGTCGCGGAGAAAGCTGTTAACGCTGGCGCGGACGCCGTGGAACTTAACGTTTCCTGCCCCCACGTACAGTTTACAGGCTCGGAAATCGGTCAAAACCCCAAGGTTCTCTCGCAGGTCGTTGAAAAAGTCAAGGCAGCCATCAACAAACCCGTCATCGTGAAACTTACACCAAACGTTGCAGACATCACCTTGACTGCAAAGGCAGCGGTTGAAGCAGGCGCCGATGCGCTAACAGCAGTAAACACTCTCAAAGCAATAGCGATTGACCCAGACACAACGCGCCCAATATTAAGCAACATCAAAGGCGGCTTGTCAGGCGCAGCAATCAAACCCGTTGCTCTCAGATGCGTTTACGACATTCGCGAAGAACTTCCCGACATACCCATAATCGGCTGCGGTGGCATATCGGACTGGCGTGACGCTGTCGAGTTCATGCTGGCTGGCGCTTCAGCCGTGCAGGTGGGAACTGCCGTTGCTTGGGAGGATACGGATGTTTTCCAAAACATAACTAAAGGCTTAGAAACTTATCTTAGAAAGAAACATGTTGGGAGTGTGAAGGAAATTGTCAACCTCGCTCATCGCAGCTAATACCTTGAGAACCACAGAAATCGTGCGGGTTTTAACGGAAAGCCCATCCGTCAAAACCTACACGATCTACGACAAACTATGTTCGAAGGCCAGGCCGGGGCAATTTTTGATGCTTTGGCTTCCGGGCATTGATGAAATTCCACTGAGTGTCATGGATGTTGGAAAGGACTTAGTTTCCGTGTCGGTGAAGGCGGTAGGCGATGCAACCAGGCATCTTCATAACTTGGAAGCAGGTGCAACCGTTGGGGTTAGAGGACCTTTCGGGAACAGCTTCACTGAAAGCCGAGGTAGAGTCCTGCTAGTCGGCGGCGGCACAGGAACGGCGCCTCTTCTGTTTCTGGCAAAACAGCTTGTCACAAAAACCGAAAGGCTTTCTTTTGTGGAGGGCGCAAAAACCAAAGACGAACTGCTCTTCGTTGGGGAGCTGGGTAGCGTATGCAACGGGAAAAGCTTGGTTACTACAACAGAAGACGGCACATACGGCCTGCAATGCATGGTAACTGAACCATTAGGCAAGTTGCTGGATCGCGAAAAATTCGATATGATCTACACCTGCGGCCCCGAAGTAATGGTAAAAAAGATTTTCGACCTCACAGAACAACGAAAACTGCCGCTTGAAGCAAGTTTGGAGCGACTGATGCGTTGCGGCATCGGCTTGTGCGGAAGCTGCGTGATTGGCAAATACCGCGTCTGCAGGGACGGACCAGTGTTCACCGCAGCTCAGCTGCGAGAAGTCAAAGACGAGCTGGGAATATCAAAACTGGGCTTTGACGGCGCTAGAATACCGTTCTAAGAGGCATCACATGTCTCTCAGCCAGCGGGAACTGGAACAAATCGTAGCCAAAACAATCTCTCTTTACAACAGGCTTAGACGCCCCGAAATA
>JBEKPM010000025.1:0-20686 GCA_049520735.1 Bathyarchaeia archaeon
AACCCAAATTGAAATGTAACAAGTACCATATATCGATAGCGCAAACTCTTAAAATCCAAAAATCAGCGGTTCTGCCTCGGAAGTAAGCTCATCTTGGGATATATCTAAAAACATTTATTATTACTGAACATCGTTTATGAATTAGCGAAAAAAATGCCTGACGAAAACAATTCGGGAAGTAACTTTGATGAATTAATCAGCGACTTCTCACGCTTCTACATACTCACCATACTGTACGAGGGACCAGCGCACGGATACAGCATCATCAGCCGATTTAAGAAAAGAGTCAAGAAAGACGTTAGCCCAAGCCTCGTTTACCCGTTCCTGCAGCAGTTGGAAGAGAAAGGCTTAGTCAAACATATCGTCAAATCCGTCGGGCAAAAGGAAAGAAAGATTTTCGAGTTGACCGAGGCGGGAAGAGAACTTTGCATAGAACTTTTCAAACGCTTCGCAGAGCTGGTATCAATCGCTATTGAACCAAGCCTGTATGTCTGCGCTCACTGTGGATGTAAAGTCTATGAAGGCGGCTATCATGAACTAATTGATGGCAGAGAAACAGCGTTCTGCTGCATCCACTGTGCCTTGTCGTACAAGGAAGCTAAGAAACTAGCTAAACAGAAAAATTGATTGCAAAACAACCAAAATAATCAAATGGTTTTCTTTCTCGAATAAGTTTAAAGAGAAGCTCGTTTGAAGCGGATTAGTCTTTTATTGCTTCTATAAGATTAAAGTGGCGAAATCTCCCGCCAATCTCTTTTTTTCGTTTTAGCTAAATCCTTATGTGAAGGTGGCTGGACACATCTCCCGCATTTCCTCTTTTCTTTAAGAGTAAAAGCTGGTTAGAATTAATCGGCTAATTTTCGACTTGAATCTAGAAAAAAAACTGTCAGCAAACCGACTAAGGCCTTCCAAAATTTGGGGGTATAGAGGGAGGAAGGCTTACCGGGTTTTATCTTATCATCAGAACATATAAAATACAATAAATAAAATGTGGGTTGACTTATCCTATGCCCTCTCATTTGCGACAGGCCTTTGCCCAACACAGCGTACGTTGTCTAAGGTTAGCACAGTAGATTGAAACTTTTCTAAAAAGGGATTTTGCAGTTAGATTGCCCATAATCCTCATGCGAGGAGTTCCAGGCTAACTGGCTTCCCTGACCTTTTACATAGGCTTCTTATAAGATAGTTATTGGGATTTGAAGAGGGACGGCTTCATTGTTTTTTGTTGATCCATGTTTTGACCGCGTCTTGGACAGCTTTGGATAAGTCGCCTTTTTTGCCTCCGAATCTTTCCACGGTTTTTAATCTGAGCTGTTTTTCTAGTTCGTCTGAGATGTCAACATTGATGCGGCCCAATCTTAGTCACTTGTTTTTGCTGGTTACATATTTTTGAAATAAGCGAGCAGCCAATTTTCATATTCAGTTCTTATTTGTTTCATGCTTTGTCCCTTCGAGTTCGCTTATTCACATTAGCATATGTGTGCATACAAGCTTATAAGTGTATGTGTTTAAGTACGTAAAATACATGAGAATATTGCAGTGAACCAGAGCATACGACCGAACCAAGGCCTTCCAAAAATTTACCCCGTAGAAGGAAAGGCTTGTCTCGTTTAGCTAATGATAGGAAGGTGTAAAGTTGTAAAATCGATGTTTCCGAAAAAATCCAAATGACTAAGGCATCTGACCTTGGTCGCGGGCGTCCAATTCGCGAAAGGCCTTTGCTTGGCGAATCTGGGCTGTGAGTCAGCGGTGACTCAAATAAATGCTTTTAAGCGGGTCATCTCAGTTAACTTTTTGGGATAATTATGGATTTTATGGATGTTGTTGCATCAAGGAAAAGCGTTCGCGGCTATGCGGATAAACCGGTTGAAGAAGAAAAGCTCTCTAAAGTTCTTGAGGCGGCAAGGTCGGCACCTTCATGGGCGAACAAACAATGCTGCAGATACGTGGTTGTTAAAGACAAAGCAAAAATTCAAGAGTTGGCTAGTGGCTTCAACGGCTGGCTCAAACAGGCACCTGTCATCGTTGTTGCTTGTGCTGACCCTAAAGATTCCGGCGCCCACGACGGCATGAACTATTACCTTGTGGACGTGGGCATATCTATGCAGCAGCTGGTTCTGGCGGCAACCGATGCGGAGCTTGGGACATGCTGGATAGGCGGCTTCGACGAAGCAAAAATCAAAAAAGCTTTAGGAATTCCAGAAAACATCAAGGTTGTAGCCATGACGCCCGTAGGCTACCCCGCTGACAAAGAGGGTCTCGGCAGCAAACTCAGAAAAACCGTAATCGGAGGCGGAAAACGGAAGCCCCTCGCAGAGATAATTCACCAAGAAAAATGGTGAGCCGCCCTCGCAGTCAGGCATGCCCCAAGGTCTTCCACAAATTGGGGGGTATAGAGGGAGAAAGGCTTTACGGGTTTAAGCTAACCATCAGAACCTATAAAAAATATAAAATAATTTCTGGTTTGTCTTTCCCTATCCCACCCGTTTCACGACAAGCCTTCGCCGCCGTTAGTTCCATGAGCCATTGTCGACCGTAAACGTGGGCAACGAGCATTTTGTAAAGAGCATTTACAATTCGTCTCTTGAATATTGTTTTGTCTTTCATAAGTGAGTTAAGTAACTTCAATCTTACTTGCTCATCAACAACGGGATTGGTGGAAAACAGTTGAAAATTAAAGCCAGAAAAGAGTTGGAAGCTCGGATGGCTACGGTTTTCGCCGAAAAAATCAAAGGGTGTTCTATGGAACTGCAGGAAATACTGTTAGATGACATGATTACCGCGTTTGAGGACAGGCTAAGCATGTTCAAGCGTGTCGGGGTAAACTGAGAAGGGACGGCTGGAACGATGAGACGGTCTAAACTGGAAATGTATGTTGATATATTGAAGGTATTGGCTCAAAGGGGTCCGTTGAAGCTGACACACATTATGTACAAGGCTAACGTCAACTGCAAAGTGCTAAAGGAGTATCTTGACTTCTTGGCAAAGCAGGGACTGGTTGAAGAGAAAATCATTGGAAGAGAAAGATTAGTCTACGCGATTACGCAACGCGGCGTTACAGTGCTCAAGTATTTCAGGGAGCTCAAAGAAGTGCTTCCCATAGTTGAAGAAACAAGAAACCAAGCACCCTATATGTTCTAAAACACAAATTCCTTAGCGCGCTACGCGCTCAAGCTATGCAGATTTAGCTTTTCCGCTCAACCGCATAAGCAGGCGACCAAGAGAGCATTTAGCTCCCCCGTCAAGCCTACGAAGGCTTTTCAAAAATCTACCCCCCCTAGAGGAAAGGAGGTCTTTCTGGTTTAAGCTAATCATCAGAACATTTAAAAATCAAATAAATAAACTCAAACTTATCTACTCTATACCCGCCAGTCTTCGGAAGACCTTTGCCCCGGTGCCAAACAGATTAAGATTTTATCTCTTGATTCATCAATGTGTTGGTCGGGTTTAATCATGGAACTTGACGTGTGCATTAAAGGCAGGAGAAGCGTTAGAAGTTATACGGATGAGCCTGTTTCTAAAGAACAAGTTGAAGCTGTTTTGGAAGCGGGCGTTTGGGCTCCAACAGGCATGTGGAGGGAGCCTTGGAGGTTCATAGTTATCGAAAATAAAGAGTTAATTAAGTACGTTTCTGATGAAGCCAAGGTTTTAGCCAAGGAAAAGTTCCCTGCTTACGCCAAGCACCTGTCTTCAGAGGCTGATGTAATCTGCTATAATGCGCCTGTGCTCATAGTGGTATGTACAGAAAAAGACCAATTTGCTGACAACAACTTAGCGGAGAGCATACTCGCGACGCAGAATATGTTCTTGAAGGCCTATGAGCTTGGGCTTGGAACTTGCTATATGGGCTTCGTTTCATTACTAAAAAGCAAGCCAGACGTTCTCAAGAAGATTGGAGTCCCTGAGAATTATGAAATGATGGTGCCATTCATCTTAGGTCATCCCAAAACAAAACAAGAAGCAGGAAAAAGAAAAAAACCAAATATTCTCAAATGGATTCCATAATGACGGTTCGTCTGGATACAGCGTACGCTGTATCGGTTTAGCCCGGAATTTTTTCAAGCGCCCAAGCGATCGAGCCCAGCCTTTGGACGAAATAACATTTCTGCCCAAATAATCTTTTTCGCATGCGCAAGTTTCATTTGCTCGCTGACAGCATATAGTAATCGTGTCTTTTTTTGTGGTGTCTTGAGGGTTAACTTCCCCGCCAGGTTAACGTTAGTTCAATGAGACAGTGGCTCAGCAAAAAGAGAGAAGAAAGATAACATGAAAATAGCTCTGTAGGAACCCGCGCTCGATATTCAATTTACCCGTATTCTGAGGCATTCTGAAGCCTATTCTATGTGGAATGGGGCGATCGCAAACAAATAATTACGAACCAATGGTCAATTTCATAAAATTTTTTGAAGAATCTCTGGAATTCGAGCGGAATTCCGAGTGAAAACAACTCATGTTCTAATTTGCCAATCAGCTCTCTTTTACCTTTGTTGTAAGAAGCTGAAACACGTTCCATCTCAAACCACTTATAATCTGACTTTACAACATCACCATATTGATCTAGATTAGAGTTTTTTGGCCAAGTGTTCCGCATCCATCCTAGCAAATGAAAAATGCATTCCTCTCCTTCATAAATAGATGCATAATCTAATGCTGGATACCTTACGCTTTTTAATTCCCATGCGTGCCAGCCAAATGGAGTAATTACACCTCTTCGTAGGCCTGTCACGTTAGCTCTGCTAATCTTGAGGCGACCAAGTTTGTTAACATAAGTTTTGAACCTATTGGAAGTCATAACAACAGTCGTCATCTTATTATATTGAGTATAACCCTCCGCGTTCTCAATTTTGATAAGATAAATTTTGCCAAGTTTCTTAGGTCGAGCAACGATGAAGTTGTCAAAGCTTCTGACCTCATAGCTACTACTTTCCAAAAAACTGCAGATTTCGGCTCTTGTTTCTTCTGATGAACTACATGCAGTTATGTCGCTGTGACACTTTTTCATATGTTCAGAAAAATGATCCTCTCTAACAAGAACAGCATTGGGACAGCGAAGGCATTTAATAAGTTTGTGGGCCTTTTTTAGATGGCGGAAGACGCGATCCTCTCTTACGTTAGCCGAGCAAAACGGGCGAGGACATTTAATGAATTTGGGTTTTACAGTATTCTGAACATCAGCCGGTGCAGCGCTTTGGGTTGGGTCTTGGACCACACGCTCATGACGCAAACGTTGTCGACGAGCCAGCTTTTCTTCTTGCTTCTTTCGCCGTTTAATATTTCGATGCCGTCTCTTAATGTGGGATGCAAGATGATCTTCTCTAAATATGCTGGAACAATGAGGGCATTTAACGAACTTTTTTCACTGAAACTACTTATGTCATTCAAACTTTTTTTCTCTAACGCTATTGTTGTTACAAGCTTTGCCTAATTTAGGATAATGAACTCTCAATACAGATAATGGTACCGTTTAGTGAAATTCTGACCGATCTTTTGCTGCAAGCTATAATCTGTGAGCACAAGTTTTATTTGACGAGTCTTACCATATAGCAATCGTTGTCTTGTTTTGTGGTGTCTTAAACAGCTTACTCTCTAAACAGCGGCTGTTGGCGTTGTCTTGTAATGCAAAATCTTAAATCAAAAAGCAGGCAGGTTTGAAGAAAACTTGCAATTTGAGGGGGACAGACAAAGCTGGAAAAGGTCAATAGACGCCTAGAACTGTTAAAGCTCGAAGGATTAGGCTTTTCTCAGGCAGAGATTGTGAAGGAATTAAGCCAAAAAAACACGTGTTCCGAACGTACTATTTACAATGATTTTGAGGCTCGTGCAATTTGGCAGCCTGTTCTGCAGGGAGATGTCAAGCCCGACGGCGTTTTGTTGAAAGTGTTGAATCGGTATGAACAGATTTATCGACAGGCAAGCCTGCGTTTCATTACGACCTCTAATGAGCTAGCAAAGCTTGGCGCTTTGAACATTATGTTAAAGGCTAATTCCCTGCTTAATGATACCGCGGTTTTGCCTGAGGTTCTGAGTCGCTTAAGAGAATTAGAGGATAAAGCGTCGAAGGGAGTGTTTGTACCTTGAAGCCCTGGCAACTAAAACGCAAAGTAGGCACTTTGGCTTTGGAATTGGATGACTCGGCCAAGTCAGAGACAAGGATTGATTTTAACTGCTTAACTGAAGCTGAAAGAACGCTCTTCGAAAAGGTTCAGGAAATTGTGGACAAGTACGCGCCCGCGATGCCACCGGAAGACGTGATAGAAAAGAACGCCGATTTATGGTACAAAGGCTTGGAGATATTCGGTAGACGGGCTATGGAGTTATTTGTTGAGATTATGCCTGCGTCCTTTTGTTGTGATGAGCTTGAATCATGGTATTTCAAAGTTTATTTCTATAATTTCTGGCTCGATTGGATGGAAAGCATAAAGGATTTGCGGACAATGCCAAACGACAAAAGAACCATGCTTCTTCTGGAACGCAAAGAAATGGGTTTACTAGACAAGGTTTTTCGACTTCAACGGAGCCTTCCCGCGGCGGCCAACGTACAGAAAGCAAGGGGAGATCCAGCTCAATGAAGCTTTCCCAGTTAAGTAAACGAATCGAAGAGTTATCCGAAAAGCTAAAGCCGGTGCCGTCAGAGGGCATTCGATTAGATTTCCACTCGTTCACCGAGCCCGAACAACTGGTTATATTGAAGAATTTGGAGCTGACCGAAAAGTATCAGGGCAGGTGGACACGTGAAGCTATAATGGAGAACAAAGAGGTACTCCTAAAGCTCAACCACATCGTCTTGAGCCGAGTAATGGAACTCTTCACATTTGCTATGCCCCGAGCTATGATGCTTGATGAGGTTGAGCAGTGGTTCTTCAAGTTCAACTTTAATGAATTTTTCTGGCACTGGTTTGAGTGTCAAAAGAACTTGCAAAAGTGGTCGAAGAAAGACCGGGAAGATTTCTTGCGAGATGTAAAATTAAAACCCACAAACGACTACAAGAAAAACAGCAGTGAGGTAGAATTTGATGGAGAAGAAAACAACAATTAAAATTCCAGAAGCATATTTGCCACTGCTGGAGGATATTCGTCTTCTATCAGGCGACCAGCAAAATCCCAACCGTACCACGATTCGTCAGCAAGAGCAAATCTGGAAAAGCCTCCAAAAATACGGATGGGCGTATCCACTCGTAACCAATAAGGAAGGTACGTACGTTGATGGCGAACAGAGAGCCCAAGTTTGTATTGAGCATAACGAGTTTTACGCTCCAATCCTCCGCCTGCCAGTCAGTGACGTTGACCGAAGGATGCTAAGGCAAATCCTAAACAAGCTCAAGGGAAAACACAACAAGGAACTCGATACCGCCGAATACATGCGCATAGCAGAGATGGGAGAAAAAGACGGATTGAAAGCCTTACTTGCATCCGTTGGTGAAAAATTACCCGATGAGCTTTTGGAGCGTGAGTTTTCGGTAACCATCCCAGCAACCTATGAGCTAATAATCGAGTGCCATGATGAAGGAGACCAAAAAAGTAAATTTGAGAAGCTAAAGCTGGAGGGTTACAAATTACGAATACTTACGCTCTAGCGGGAGGCTTGGAAAAATGGAGTTTGATATTCTAAAGCGCTGGGATCAAGCAGACAGTTTTAGGGCTCAAAGCGTTGTTGGCAGCTTCACGCTCACAGATGTTAAGTTGGAAAAGCATTTCAAGGGCTCTTTGCCGATTGAAAAAGGCGATTGGCAAGTTGGCGTTATCGTTGGTCGAAGTGGCTCTGGCAAGACAAGTATTGCAAAACATCTTTTCCCTGAAGCGTACATCCGAGGTTTTGAATATTCGCATAAGTGCGTGCTCGATGATTTCCCAGAAGAGCTTGAAACTGGCGAGATAACAAAGGCGCTTTGCAGCGTGGGTTTCGCTTCTCCGCCGGACTGGCTTAAAAGCTATGATTGCTTAAGTCAAGGGGAAAAGATGCGCGTTGACATTGCGCGAGCGCTCTGTTTAGATAAGCCAATCATTGTTTTTGACGAGTTCACCAGCGTTGTCGATAGAGAGATAGCTAAGATCAGTGCTTTCGCAATTAGCAAGGCAGTTCGTAGGTCTGAAAAGAAATTCATCGCTGTTACCTGCCATTATGATGTTGTCGATTGGCTTGACCCAGATTGGGTTTTCTGCACGGACACAATGGAGTTTAGCCGAAAAAAAGAACTCGGCCGCCCATTGAACTCCAAATTCATAGGTGCGGCGCAAACCTTTGGCAGATGTTTCGGCAACATCACTATCTAAATGGCAAGTTGGGCGCGGGCGTTCGGTGTTACGTTGCCGTCTACCAAAACAAACCCATAGCCTTCATAGCCATTGCCTGCATTAGAATGAAAGCAACTTATTATCGAGTTAGTCGTTTGGTCGTGCTGCCTGATTACCAAGGAATTGGCGTTGGTAAACGCTTCCTAAACTTTATCGCTGAGCTTTACTCTTCACAAACAAAAAAGCCATTTTATATTATTACTAGCAACCCCCAGATCATTCGAGGGAACCTTGGAAACTGGAAAATAGCCCGCTTTGGCCACGCAAGCAAGGGGCGAGGCGACACCAGAATAAATAACGAAATACGAAGCAGTCTTAGCCGAAAACGCATAACCGTTTCATTAAAGTATGTTTCTTAATTATTGTGGATTAAATTTTAATCCAACCAACCAACTCACTTTTCACTTGTCAGGCGGCTAAAAAGACGACTTAGGGCAGTAGACACGATTCGGCATACGCTCAGGGTTTAAGGGGTAGGGTAGAAATCAACTATGAAAGGCAAAGTAAATTTCCCTATGGAACCAGCGTTCGGACCAGAAAACCTCTAGTTTCCACAAGTACTTTATTTTGCCGTCAGGGTTTGATAACTCTTGCCCTGCCACTTCTAACTCTGGTTTGTCTTGAACCACTCCTTAAGACCAGAAAGAAAATTTTCCGACAGGAACAGCCAGAATAAACAAAACAAACCCAAACTGAAAAAAGAAGGAAAAATCAGCTTCAATTTGACTGCGACAAAATTTCATCTAAAATCAGACATGAACGACAAAAAAAAGAAAAAGGAATATGTTTTTTGGCTTTTTGGCTTAAGGTCTTTTTCTGAGCATGACCATCAGTAGTACTGCGCCGATTATGATTATCACGATGATTATCGCTACGATTCCGTACATGAGTGTGTTGTTTGAGGCTAAGCCGTTCATGGGTGTTGCTGTTGGTGCTGGTGTCGGTGCTACGGGGCTGGCGTAGAAGGCTGCTGTGTCAGATGATGGCCAGTAGCCGTTGGTGCCGGCGAAGTTTGCGTAGACCGTGTAGTTGCCTGATATGTCGGGTTTCCACGTTAGCGTGTACATTCCGTTTGCGTTGGTTTTGGCTGTGCCTATTTGTCTGTAGTTGTTGTTAGAGTCTAAGACGTAGATGGCAACTGGAACTCCGGTGAAGTTGGTCGGCATTGGCTGCTGCTGATAAACATATGCCATCCAATCCTTCATGCTTGAGTCAGATGCTGCTGGAACACCGTTTGGAAAGTCAGCTGCTTGCTGGTCCTGCTTTGTGCCAGCAGAAATATCGGTGACCGTACCGCTAATTACTATTGAGCTGCCGAAGGCTTGAGCGTTTGCAGTAGTGGCGCTGGGTCCTCTGCCCATAACGTAGACTTGGTCATCGTAGCCGTTGAACGTAGTGCAGTAGCCGTCTGCGATAGCGTATGCTTGTGGTCCGCCGTTATTGTCGTTGGAAAGTGTCCAGATCTCTGCTCCTGTAGTGGCGTTTATGGCTCGGGCCAATGCTCCCTTGTAGATCGGGTTTGTGGTGGTGTGTTCGCTAGTTATGGTGTAAACTACTCCGTTGCCGATTGCTGATACGATAGTTGGGTATGGACGAGCAAAGTTAAGGCCAGCGTTAGTACTGTTGCCGTTGCCGCCATTGCCGTAGGTCCACAGCACGTTTCCATTTGTTAGGTCATAGCAGTACACTACTCCACTGTATCCGCCTTCGTACATTTTGCCGTTAGTCAAAGTAGGTCCTTGGCCGCCGTATCCCGTTGCGAAGAAGTTGTAGGAGCTCTGTGGTGTTGTCGGACCCCATATTTTTTGGCCTGTTGCCATACTGTATCCTATAAACTGCATAGTTTCTGTCCAGTATTCAGTGAAGACGCCTTTTCCGCCGTTTGCAGTTGGGTCTGCTCCAGTGCATCCAACAGTGAGATTGCCGACTGGGGGGTTAACCGTGTTTGTCCAAACAGCATCTCCAATTTTGCCAGCGTGCTGGTTAAGGTTTATGCCGACGTACTCATAGGGGGTCGAACTTGCGCTACCAAAGGGGTTGTTACCAGCATTTGGCATAACTCCAGCCTCAAGTATCGCCATGTTGTTGTAGTATGCATTCTCTATTGCTGGCGTTGAAGTAAGTGAGTTTAGCGAAGGAACTGAAACATTCCAGTCATACGTACTCGGAACATAGGTGGCTGCAAATCCCGTACCGACCACGCCTCCAGCCCAAGCTGCGGTTATATTGTCGCCTTGATCACTAATCGGTGGAATTACTGGCGGAGATGTGGATGAACCTGAATAGTTGTTTCCCCATAGTCTTGATGAGTTCCATTCTTGCAGATAGTAGTTCGGCTTCGCCAAGGTGCCCAAGTTTACTAAGCTGAGTATCAAGTATTCACCTTCTGGACCAAGCATCGCTGTGCCTGTGGGAACGCCGGTTACGCTGAACATGAAGTCTCCTGTGTAGCCATCATAACAGTTCCATTTTGTAGGCACTGGGGGTCCAAGGAATGATCCGCCAACGGTTTGAACTAGAATCGGTGGATAAACTCCGTGTTGGTTAGGGCTTTCAACGTTGTATATGTAGGCAAAGGATAAGGCGGGCACATTGGTGCTGCTCCAAACAGTCTTTCCCGTTTGTAGGTTAACACACATTGTTGGTCCGTAATATGAGCCTCCGAATCCACCAGCGACGCCAGAGAAGGAAATAGGTTCTGTGAAGTACAGATAGCCGTCAACTATTATCGGGTTTATGTACCTGTTTTGATATGCGGATCCCTCGAAGTATGTCGCTCCTTGTTCTGCAGAGAAGATATTTCCTCCTACAACGCCTCCCATTTCCATCGGCGCAGTCCACATCACGTGGCCAGTCAGTGACCCTACCGCATCAGCGGGAGCGCTGGCACCTGACAAGCCATTCGAGTAGCCAGGTGAACCTTGACCAAGCCAGTTTGAAGAGACTGTGTACCAATTAGGATTCAAGCCGTATATCGGTCTTGTCCAGTACTGCGTCGGAAGTGGAGTTGTTGGATAGCCGCTTTGTGGTGTCTGTTGTACAGTGACTTTTGTTACCGCAGTAGCGCTTCCATAAACAGTGCCTAGGTAATTCATTGGTCCAAACATGCTCATGAATGGCGGCCAAGTGTATGTTTGTCCTGGAAAGTTGAAAGTTAAAGTGTACGTGCCTGTTTGAGAGGGAGTGAAGGAATAGTCTTGGTTTGCTGTTGTGTCTAGGACGTCAGCAAAGGTTTGGGTCGTGTTTGTGCCATCAGGTGCTGTAATTGTGAGCTTGTAGTTGTGCCATCGAATATCATTGCTTAAGTCTGCTCCTGGAATTACTCTGCTTAGCCACATGTCGATCGTTACTGTTTGACCGATACCGACTGGATTAGGAAACGCGGCAATGTAAGCATATGACGAAACTACTGGTGAACTAGATTGTGCTTTAGCGGTTGGTATTAGAATCATAGAAGCTGTCATTGAAAACATTAAGAACATAGCAATCATAATAGTTGAAATTTTGTTTTTCAGTATTTTCATTTGTTTTTTCTCCTTAATTTTTTTGCATTGAGAAGAAGCAGGTAAGCGCCTGTTCTCTCAGCGGTACTGTCTATATCTTTTTTAGTATAAGTAATTTGGGCTTATTTTCTTGGCGCGACTTAAAGTGAATAAGGCCATCTTGTTTTGCTCCATCTCACTTGCATCGAGCAGTTGCCCCGGAAAAAGTGTGCTCACGCAAAGTGTGCGCTCCTCCTTGCCCCGCCTTCAGCGCTCGCTCATCTCTCTCTCTGTATATGTGTATGGTTGTGTGTCTATGTGTTAATGAGAGATTGATTGAGAGAAAGAATCAGAAGTTTTGGTTGGTTGGATTAAATTTTAATTCCCTCCTCCCTGCGAAATGTACAAAACCGAAAACTGCTTATATACTACCGCAACAGATGAGGGATTACTGGAAACAATGTTTCCATACCCGATAAGAAATCAAATTCTTCGAATCAAAAAATTTGTACAGGTAGAAAAGAAATGACAACCAAAAAATCCAAAAAAAATAGCTTAACACCCAAAGCAGACTTCAAATACAGACTCAAAGAGGCCCAAAAGAAAAATCAAAACGCCAACAAAAGAATTGAGACATTTTTACCCATTTCAAATGAAAGGACATCCAAAAACTAATTAAAGTAAGGTCTAAAGTCGTCTTCGACACCCTTCTCAATCAGCTCAGCGGCTGAAACTCTCGTCGAACAAATCGCTTCCCTTTAGAACGTGTGAAAAGGAATCTTACACTGTTTTTCTGCATGCACTTCTTCACCTTGCTTGATCAGCTGCTCTACAGCAATGTCTTAACTAACATGTTTAACGGTATCTTTCCGAATCTTTTGACATGTGCTTGGTAAGTGAACATATCCTCGGTGAATAGAAAGCTGTTGCGACAAGATGTGACATCATATACTAATATCGTCGAGCATCAAGACTTAAAGTAAGGCTGTCACCAAGTGGCTGAATGTCCTTACTGCCATAATGAAGTTTCAAAACCTCAAGCTAAATTACAAAATAGCTTCTTCACAATCGAAACCTACACATGTGATAAATGCGGAAGAAGATTCACAATAACAAAGTAATTCCTTTCTTCTGAACGACCGAGCGTCTGACAATTTGAACCTTGCTTAACTGAGATGTTTTTGAAATTTCTTTTTATTTTCACTTAGCTCCCCACTGAGTCGAAAGGTCTTTTCAACCGATAGGAAGACTTAAAGAAACAAGCCAACAATACGCATGCAGAGCGGAAGAACTTGGAAAAACACAGCGAAGATTTATTTACTTTTGACTTTTTCGGTTTTGGTGAAAATATATGAAAGATTTTAAGTGTCCAATATGCCGTGGATCAACTGAGAAGGTTTGGGAAAATGAAACTAAAACAAGATTCGGAATGAGATGTAGGGAAGGTCATAAAAGCACCAGTAATAAATCCGGTGGTTCACAAGAACACCCTGTGTTTCTTGTTTCAAGTGAAGATCTGAATAGTTAGAGTTACTCGTCTAAGACATCCGCCCCCACATTACCAGAACTTACAGCAGCGGCTTTAATCCTTGCAACAATCATTTTTTCAAGTATCGTCTTAACAACAAAAAAGAAACTTTACAATCAAATGATATTATTCTCTTGCAATGAACCGGTTTACTTTCATTAAAGTATCTACTCTGCTGGAAGATCACTCGTTTGGGCCATGCAAGCAGGGGACGAGGCAACACCAGAATAAACAATGAAATACGACACAGCCTAAGCAGGAACCGCATTACCGTTTCTATGCAATACGTAGGAAAGTAAACAATTTTCTTGTTTCTTAGACAATGGTAGCTAAAGCTATTTTCAAGCTCATTAGCAGTAATGATTGGATTTTTTCGGCCAAACATCAAGCGCATTTTCGCTTGATGGATTTCATTGTTGAATCCATTCCAAATCATTTTATGGTTTGTAGGTACCGAAAGTTGGAATCACAGTTTTTAACACCATAAAATATTCTCTAAGCAGACCCTGCCCCTTCCGAGTAATTCGGTATTGTCTACGAGCTTTTCCCAGGTCGAATTCCCAGCTTGAAGCTAAGAGCCCTTTTTTCTCCAATTGCTTGAGTTCAGGGTATAGGCCGCACTCCGAGGTGTCGTTTATGAGGTTGAGCAGGATGCTTTCAAGAATGGCGCCACGAAAGATTTTTTTGTTCACAAGTTTTCCTCCAAAGTTTCAGAAACCAAACTTACTATATCTTAAGAGTGAAGATTAAAGATATAAAACCTCGCTGTAGGCTCCCCACTACAACAACCAACAAAACAAACACGCACACACTAACCACCCAAGACACTAAAAACCTTGAAGAACTGGAAAATAACCCGTTTTGGTCATGCAAGCAAGGGGAAATGCACCACAAGAATAAACAATGAAATAAGAGGTAACCTCAGTAGAAAACGCATTACAGTTTCAATGCAGTATGTCCCTAATCTTAAGTAAATAAAATTAGTAATAATTAATTGGGTGTTAAAGCGCGGTTATTACTGATGTCCCTTTGTTTCATGGTGTGTTGTGTCTCTATGTCGCTCCATCTCTGCGTGACTCTTGAAGGTTTTTCCACAATCTGGACAAGGAATCTGACCAGGGTTCACGCCACCTATCGGGGTCTCTTGTGATGACGGCGCTCCCAATGTATGAGGCTGATGAGGCTTTTTGCTACTCATGACTTACACCTAAACAGTCTAGAAAGCGGTTGAGCGTTCTTAAGAATATGTGATTGCAGCAAACCACAACAAAGTCATTTTCAAAAGAAATGGTTGTTTTTGAACAATAAACTAATTTTCCTTTCGATCATTTATCCAAAGAAACCGTTGTATCAAGATAGGCATAAGCCATCCTTATTACATTCGCTGGGGGGAAATACTTCTGGTTTTAGAGCTTTGAGTTCACCTATCCTCGTTTGTAATATCTTTAACAGTTCTTGCCTAAGCTTCTCTCCCGAAATACCCCGCTGTATAAAACACATTTTGTCGGCTAACTCACGATCTCCCACACTGTCTCTTATCCAAGCCTGGAAATCTCCCCTTGGATAATGAAACAAAATAGAGCTACCATCGATGCCGCCCAATTTGCCTGCAAAATCTTCAAGGCTTATCGCTGAAATCTTTGTATAAACCCCCTCCGCAGTGCAAAAATCGAACGCCTTCTCTTGGGGCACGTTGGAAAGGATTTTTGAAGCATCAGCTTTTGAAATAGTTTTACTCATACCTAATCCCCTTTTGGTACCTAAACCTTAAGGAAGGCTGCGGTATATCCATTTGTGGTTACATATCAACAGTTACAAGCCGCTCTAATACAGCATTTCAAAAATTTGGGGTATAGAGAAAGAAGCTTTTAGAGATTTAACTAGTTTTCAGAAAATATAAAGAATACAAAATAAATTACAAATTATCTTTTCTCTATTTGTTCCATTTCATGATAGGTCTGTCGGCTGTTTCATTGTTTGTTTAAGCCGATACACCTATAAGTGCGTAAGTACATAATGTCTTATGTTGATAAGCGAAAAGGTGAATAGAAAATGATGACAAAAATAAGAATAAAATTCGGCGTCTGGCAGTTCGCTTATTGGAAATATGCTTGACACGTGGATCCGTGCAAAAAAATCTAAATTAAAACGGACGATTGAATATGGGTCGCATCAGCGAGGATCTCCCCGATGAGTTGGAAAAACAGCTCAGAATTAAAACCGTGGAGAGGCTTGGCGGGAAAAAAGGCGACCTATCCCGCGCTGTCGAAGAAGCAGTAAAAACATGGATTATCAAAAAAGCGTAAGCCCACGCAACTTGGTCAATGGTTAGTTATAGGATAAATCAAATAGTGGACGTATATAGGAGGGAAAGATAATTACGAAAAGTAAAGAGTTTATGGACAAAGATGTGTTTGCGTTAGATGAGAAAATCGGCACAGTTAAAGAAATAGAAATAGATCCGGAAGAGTGGAAAATAACTCATCTTGAAATCGAATTGAAAAAGGAAATAGCTGAATCAGTCCTTGGCGCAAAGAAAGGCGGAGTACGAAACATGTTGGCTATTTCATCCCTAGAGAAAGGGGTTGCCCGCTGGACAGACAAAGGACTCCACTTAAAAGTATCAAAAGATCAACTTCACATGTACCTAAGACCAGTAGTTGGAACTTAGTTTGGAAGTTTGTTATGAATACGTTGTTGATCGTGCCCCTTTTCTTTTTTTGTTAAATTTTTATTCCTAGTATTCTCAGGATTCTAATAATAAGTTTAATCGAGGTGAAGAAAATGAGTATTATAGAAAAAAAGGCGCCGGCGAAGGCGATTGCAAAAGCTGAAGTTGCTGCAAAACCTGTAAAACATCTCCCAGCAAAGCGTATTGCAGCCAAACATGTTCCTGCAGTTCATGTTCTAACAACCTTTGACAATTTGGTTAATGATTTCCGCAAAAACTTCATTGAAAGTATAGCTTTTCCATGGGACTGGGTAAGTGTTGAACCTGTTGTTCCAGTACATGAGGCAACTGTAGATCTGGTAGATGAGGTCAGTAGGTTTGTGGTACATGCTGAGTTGCCCGGCGTAGCTAAAGACAAAATCGATGTAACCCTAACCAAGGATAGTATCGAAATCTCGGCTGAAACAGATGTTGAAACGCAAGACACTGAGAAGAACTTTGTTGTCAGAGAACGCGTTTACTCACAAATTTACAAACAATTAGCGTTCCCTGAAGAAGTAATCCCCGAACAAGCTGAATCCGCATTTAGAGACGGATTACTAATAGTCAGCGTACCGAAGAAGACGATTGCACCAGCGCCTAAAAAACACAAATTAGCAGTGAATTAATCTTGAACAATATTTGCTCAACCTCGTCTGGCATCATCGCTCTAAGTAGTGTTTATCGCTGTTCTTTCATATTCATATGAAAGCGCGGTAAATTTCATAGCGGAGCTTTAAACTTCACAAACGAAAGTTCCATTCTACATCTTAACCCAATGACCAACACAAAGAATAAACAACGCAATACGAAGCAGCCTTAGCCGAAAACGGATAACTGTTTCACTGCAATATGTACCAGCAAAAAGTCAGCCATCCATTAAAAGAACCGACTGAATGGCTTTTCCAGCGGAATTTTATTGGTCCAATCATCGTTGCAGTCTAGCCAGCAATTGAACAGGCCTGACCTTTTTTCCTTTTTATTCTCAACAAAGCATCTAAAGATTTCTTAGCGAATTGTCAAAGGCGGGTTTTCTCTTTGAAGAGTTGATCTCGCCGAGATTAATGGGGCTGCTTGTATTCGGACATTGCCGTCGGTTACCATATTTTTGCAGATGAGGTTAAGAGAGCTTTCGGTGAAGCTTAAAACATTTTTTCCGTCGTTAGTGAGCTTGAACACTTTACGTGGTCTTTCTGTTTCCATGTTCCAGGTGCTCTTTACGTAGCCTTTTTTCTCCAATAGCCCTAGCAATGGGTAGATGGTGCTGGGTCCGAAGTAGACGCCGAAGCCTTTGCGGATTTTAGTGATGAGCTGGTATCCATGCATGGATTCTTTGTCTAAGTACTGAAGGACGATCATGTCTAAGAGACCTTTGGTGAGTTTTGTTTGTGTTTCTTTTTGGTAGTTGTTGATCATTTTTTGTTTTTCTCCTGTTGTTTTGTTGTACACAGGTACAATATGTCTTTTTAAGACATATTTCTTATGTCTTCATATTGTATAAACAGCCACATAAACCCTCGCACATAACTCAGGCATATCAAAACGTGCCGAGAGACCCAATTGTCGAACACAAAGACAGATCAATACGTAAAATATCTCTTAAAAATCAATATATTTGGCTTAAAGGGAGTTGTACAACAGGTCAACAGAAAAACCGAGTTGGCCCTATCAACCTTGAAAAAGCAATCTTTCAAAACGCAGATGAAGAATACCACGTAAAAGTTGCCGAAACCTTACAAGAAGCTTGTAAACTGCTAGAAGTAGGCTTTGAATACGTCACTGATCTAAACGGCCAAAGCTGTTTAGGAAAAGAAAGTAGTCTCATATACTCTAAACTAATCTTTTATTGCTTCGATAAAGCTCATCACGTTCCAGAGCTTAACCCGTGTGTAAGGCGGCATGTTGGGGTCCTGAAGAATCTCGTCTAACATAGAAACGGCGTTTGATGCGCGGACTGCTGGTGTGTATTCGCCGCTTTGCAGGGCGTTCATGGCGTCTTTTGCTGAGCGTCTGATGTTGCGCGGCGTCGTGCTGTCTTCGGAAACCTCTGCAAGCACGGTTAGCGCCTGCTGAATTTTGCCTTCATATTCCTCAGCTTTCTTTTTGCGAACCATAATAAACTCCCCACTGATTTCTCCAAGTAAATCAAGTTATATAAGTATTGATACGTATTTACTTTGGGGTTGTTCTTGCAAGAAAAGAAAGAGAATGATACACCTATCAAACGCATGGCGGACCTGTTAACAAAAGGCGCCACTTTAACCGACCTGTCATGTCCCGTTTGTTCATCACCGCTTTTCAGGCTGCAAGATGGCACACTTTGGTGTGCAAAAGACGAGAAAAAAGTCATCATCGTAAAAGAAGGCGAAGAACCACCAACCGCGCCCTCCCTGCCCGCCTCTAGCACCTCGTACGACAAGCTTGAATCTACCTTGCTCGCCAAAGTTAAGGACTTGCAGGGAAAAATCGAAAAAACCGAGGACGTGGACGAACTCCAAAAGTTAGCCACTGCGTTATCCCAGCTGTTGGACAGCCTCGACAAAATCGCGAAAATGAAAAAAGCACAGTAGGAATATTTGACGCTGGGCGTATTCGACAATTTTCCCCCAAACATCCAATTTGTTCAGAGTTTCACTTCAACTGTCCCGAGCCGACAGCTACAAGAAAAGCTAATTCAAACACTTTATGAAATAAACAAAAAAGAATTCAGTTTTGAAGAAGTTGGGCATCCCACGATTCCGGGTTGCAGAATTATTTTTGAGTTCGGTTTAGCTGACGCCGACTGCTTCAACTACGTTGACGAAGAAGAAGTTAAGAAAGCGATGGATCTGCTTGCGAATCAGTCGTTGGAAAACATGGATTTCTTCTGCGCTATCCGCTACTATAAAGGCGAGGGGGAGAAAAAGAGGGCGCTAAAATTTGATTATTACCTCATCAGAACCGTGTACAACCGAAGCATTTTTGAAATTCAGGTCTACCATAAAAAGGGGCTCAGGTATGTGCCGCCAGAAGATTTAGCGCTATTTATCTTCAACAAATTAAACGGAGACTCAAATCGGAAAGTTCTGAAAAAACAAGCAGGCAACCCAGCGTAGAGCTATTTAGAAACGCCCAATTCTACAGCCGAAAGTTATATAAACCAATTTTCAATGCAAAAATAGGAGAAAAACTCACAACAGCAGAAAAAAGAGGCATAGCCTGTTGATTCCTATTGAAGTTCTTTCCCTAAAGAAAAATTATGGAAGCCTAAAAGCTGTAGATGGCATCTCGTTTACCGTTAACAATGGTGAAGTTTTCGCTCTTTTAGGCCCAAACGGCGCAGGCAAAACCACAACCATTGAAATCTTAGAGGGTTTGCGTGAAAGGGACGGAGGCGACGCGTTGGTTCTTGGTTTTGACCCATGGAAAAAAGGTTACGATCTTCACAAGAAAATCGGCGTTATCCCGCAAGAGTTCAATTTCATAGAAAAAATAAGCCCAAGAGAAGCTATCATTTACTACGCGGATCTTTTCGACATAAAAGTGAACCCTGACGACATTTTAAAGGAGGTTTTGCTTGAAGAATCAGCGAAAACTAACTTTGACAGCCTTTCTGGCGGGCAAAAACAAAAAATGGGATTGGCGCTTTCGCTCGTGAATACACCCGAACTTCTGTTTCTTGATGAACCCACCACGGGCCTGGATCCGAATGCTCGAAGAGCAATCTGGGATGTCATCCGAGGGTTGAAAGCGAAAGGCAAAACAATCATCTTAACGACCCATTACCTTGATGAGGCGCAGCAGTTGTCGGACAGGGTAGCCATCATGGACCATGGGAAAATAGTTGCGATGGGAACAAGCGACGAAATTATAACCGAGTACGGCTCAGGTGAAAGGCTTGAGATACGCGGGTCCGAACAGTTAGCCAAGTACATCAAGACAAATACGGAATTGCATGTCGACTACGACCCCGCTAGAGGAGTAATCAGCGTTCCCATCAAACAAAAAATTGATGCGTTGGCGGCTTTGGCGGCTGCTGAACAGTCAAAAATGGATTGGAGCGACATCCAGACGCGCCGCGACAGTTTAGACGACGTCTTCGTTAAACTTGTCAGCCGAAAGCTGAGTGAGCACGGCGAAATACTGGATGACCATGAACATAATGAGGGAATGAAAGATGTCTAGTGGAAAAAGAATACTGGCTGACTTCAAAGTTTTCAGCCGCGGATACCTAAGGAATAGGTTCGGTCTGTTCTTTGGTTTGATATTCCCTGTTATTTTGATTTTGATTTTCGGCGCCATTTTCTCAAGCTCCGGCTCTGGAACAATTAATGTCTACGCACAAAACAAAGACACCGGCCCGTTCGCCTCGCCTCAAATGGATATTGCATCGCAGTTTTTGCATGCGCTCAACAGCTCCACCACAATCAAGTTGACGATGGTTAACCCAACCGAGGACTTTTCGAAGTATCTTGCCGCGCATTCAGCGTCGGACGGCATCGTTATACCTGAAAACTTCTCCGCCAACTACTCGGCGGGTCATTCAGTAAACGTAACGATTTACGGGAACCCGACCTCGAGCACGAGCGGTATCGTAAGCGCGAACGTTGATGGAGCCATCAACTACTTCAACCTCAACTATTACAAGGCAAATGCAGTGCCCATCATCAGCATAGCATCGACCACGGTTAATCT
>JBEKPM010000026.1:0-22979 GCA_049520735.1 Bathyarchaeia archaeon
CCTTTCTTCAAAGACTATTCTCCCTTGTAATGGGAGGATGGCCCATAGGGTACTGGCTTCAAACACACAGAAATTACTTTGCAAAAGCGATGTTACCCGATGGGATTTTCCACAAGGAAAAGATTACGCCAAGTTTGAGAAAAGCATATACTGACCCATTCCCGACGGTGGACTCAAGAAAACCCACTTATATTTTCCCGGGGCAGATCCGAAAAGCGCATGCGTGGCTGGGAAAGATTGAGTCAAAACTCCCGATTCTTGGGGACCTACCAACACAAATTCTCTGGGGGAATAAGAACGATCCAGGTTTCGGACCTAAAGAATTGAAAAAGTGGCAAGGATTTCTCAAGATGCATGAAACTGAGACCCTTGAAGATGCCTCACACTCAATTCAAGAGGATCGACCTGATCGGGTTGTCGCGGCTATTCGAAGAGTTCTTGAGAGAACGCAGGGCTAGCTCTAAGTAAAGTAGTTCGAAAATGCCTCATAGCTAAGGGCACTTCTTACTGGGGCCAGCGCACTCAATCTTCTCCAGAATCTCCCACCATTACCGACTCCTTGAAACAATACTTAGCAAACGCTAAAATTCCTTTCAATGAAAGAAATGCGAAGCAATAAAGTGAACTCTTCTAAAATGACTAATGTGAGCACTTCATCTCGTTCGAGCTTGGCGAGCGCTAAAGAAAAGGGAGGCAAGTTCGCTGGTTTAAAGCAGCTTACAGGGGATTCGTTTTTCTGTGGATCTTACTTCGGGCGGTGACAATAAAAAGAGCTATAGCAATGGCTGCCGCGGCTACTCCTATAAGGATTATCGTGAAGGTTCCGACTGGTGCATGGCTGACGTTTTGAACTGCTGGCTCCCCTAGATTCATGACGATGTTGTGAGTGCTGTGATGGTAAGTGAAGTGGATCAACCATGAGTTGCCTTGGGATGTGGCGGTGTATTGCAATTGGTTGCTGTCCAGGTATACTGTCAACGTGGAGATGTCCCCGATTAGTGACTTAGCAATGTAGGTGTCCACGTACCCGGTTGAACCCGAAGGTCCGCTCACCGTGAAGCTGAGTTCTCTGCTTGTAGAGTTGAAGGCTAAACCCGTAACAGTCGAGTTTGAAGCAACAGAGAAGTAGGTTTGAGTGTTCTCTTCCGTAAGCGGCATAATGTCTAGGCTAACCACAGTGCTTACCCCTGCGTAAGCCGAGTTTCCCATGAACGTCGCCTTTATCAGGTAGTTACCTGTGATTGTCGGCAGCCATTCTGCGGAGAAGTTTCCGTCTTCGCCGGCGTTGACTAACGTGAGGTCCTGCCAAGATGTGCCCCCATTAATGCTGTCAGAGATTTGTATGGATTGCCCTTGGAGGCCTATTCCTTGGGCGTTGGCAAGGTTGCCGTTGATTACGACTTTGAAGCCGCTCGATGAAGTGGTGCTGACGCATGAAGCGGTAAGGAGCGGCGTGGGCAAAAGTGGGGACGGTGAAGGCGTTGGTGACGGTGATCCTGTTGGTGTAGGCGTCGGAGTTGGCGTCGGCGTTGGACTTGATGAAAGGGTACCATTCACGTTTATGATGATGATCATTCTTGTCTGGGAGTCTTCTATGGAAAGGAAATGTGAACCCGCGTCGGCGGTGGGGATTGTCACGTAGATTGCAAATGAGCCCGATGAGCTGGCGGCGGTTGAGCCAATAATCTGGGCAGTTTGCCAGGCGCTTGCGGTTACGGTGTTAACAACTGGGGCGCCATCGAACCTGACGTAGACTATGCCCGGGTGGAATCCTTCGCCTGAAATCTGGATGCTGCTGCCTGAGCTTACGCTGACACTTGAAGATAGGTTGGTGCCGTTGCCATAGAGTCCGTTTGCAATTCGGTTGCCGACCTGTTTGATGCCTCTGTACTGTTCGTTGAAGGTTACGTAGCCCCATATGATATGGTTGATCTCTGTCCTAAACGATATGGTGCCTATGCTCTGGTTTTCTATGTTTGAATCGCCCGCAGAAAGGGCGTATTGAAGGTCAGGCATTTGGCAGTTTAAGGCGATGTTGCCCGAAGCGTCTGAGGTTGTGGTTGCCAAGTAGTTCCAGCTGTTGAAATTTGGATTCAGATATGTGACGTTAACTTGGGTTGATGCTGGGTAAAGTGTTCCAGCGAATTGGACGGTGGCGCCTCCTGGCCCATTGTTGGGGTTAACGGATAGGGTTGCTGTGCTGACGAAGATTGTGACGACCATCCATGTCTGTGAGTCTTCAATCTGTATGTAGTGGTCACCTGCCTCCGTCTGCGGAATGATCACGGAAGTCTGGAAGGTGCCGTTTGTACCTGCCACCGTAGTTCCCAGTATTACGGCGTTTTGCCATTGATCATGTGTGACTGTGCCCACGGTTTGTGCTCCATCTAACCTGATGTAGACGATGCCTGGGTAGAACCATTCGCCCGCTATCGTGATGGTGTCGCCTGACATGGCTTTGACGGTGGTGTCTAGGTTAGTGCCGTTACCGTAGAGTCCATTGGCAATGGCGTTTCCGACCATACTTAAACCACGTTCATACTCGTTGTAGTTGGCATAAGCGTAGATGATAGAGCCTATAGAGGCGCTGTAGGAGATCTGGTTGAACTGCTGTGGGCAGTCGCCTGTGGCTAGGGATTTTTCGAGGTCAGGTGCTTGAGATGCGACGCTTATGTTTCCAGCTTGGTTGGCAACTGTTGTGTTTACCAGGTTCCACGTATTGAAGGTGGGGTTGTAGTATGATATCGATACTTGAGAGTTAGGGGGGTAATTGGAGCCGGTAAATTGGATTGCTATGCCGCCTGGTCCAGCCGATGGCGTCACGTTGAGTGTTGAATTGTAGTTTTGCGAGTGAACGGTGATGTAAGTGTCGGTTACTGCCACGGAGCCGCCGCTAGTGCTGCTCTGGTCAAAGGCTTTTATGTAATAGTTTCCCACTGCCAGATTTTGTGCTATGGTGCCGTTGACCCAGCCGTTTCCAACGAGCCAGGTACCGTTGTTGTTATCGCTGTAGCTTATTGAGTTGCTTGATGATTTTACGTCTGCGATGGTGAATTGTGGGGTATATACAAAGTCTCCTGACATTATTTTTTGTGAGCTATTGGTGCCCATGAACATGTACATAGTAGTGGCATCTGTTGACCACATGACGTCGCCCAAGAAGAGGTTCACTGTGCCTCCTGACGGGACCACTTGTCCAACGACGCTTGTTGACGTGCTATTTATGAAGATGTTACCCTGTGCGGATAAAACGGAATTAAACTGCGTAGGCACAACCAACGCAAGAACTAATAAACCGATTAGTAGAAATTTTCGAAAGCGATTTGACATCTGCCAAGCCTTCTCTTCCAGTATGCAGCTTAGCGTATTTTAATGCTTCGTGAGGGTGCTAGAAACTGTGACCTGTTGAACATTTGTTCAAAGCCCATTATGCAAGTAAAAGGACAGGTAGTATTCTGAAAAAAAGCTATTTCGGTTGCTTTTCCCGTTTTATATGTCCAAATTTGATAAGTCTTATCTTCATTAAACATGAATATTATCTTGGGTGCTTAGAATGAACCGACCGTTGGCGGCTGCTATTGTTGTGGCAATTGTTATAGTAGCCACGGTTGCCGTCATATTCGGTACATACAGTTTCTCAGAGTCAGCAAAGGGGTTGCCAAATGCGTTTGTGGGCGTTGCTTTCGGCGGCAACTCAGTTTCAGAAGGCGAGCAGCTGATTGATAAGGTGAAAGGCTACACCAATCTTTTTGTTCTGCAATCAGGCGTTTTAGAGCAGGACTTCAACAGCGTTAACGAGTTGGGAGACTACGCTGTAGCCGCAGGAATGTACTTCCTACCCTACTTCGGCGCCTATGTTCCTGTAACCTTTTCAGCCTGGCTTGCAGCTGCCCAGGAGAGGTGGGGAACACATCTTTTAGGCGTCTACTACGGTGACGAACGGGGCGGGAAAATGCTCGATGACTACGTTTACTTCAACGATTCAGCCACAGGCGACACAATAACCAAGACAATTTACGGAGACATCGTTGTCCAAAAAATCAACGGAATCGTCATTCAATACGAAATGAACGGAAACATAAACCTCTACCAGCCGAATACTTCCGACAACTCAAACATCGACAACGAAGCCACCTTCTACCCGAATGGCACGATCCAACTTGTAAAGTCAAGCAACGGAATGGCTGATTTCACCTACAAGAGCTACCAGGAACTCAACAGCACGCGCCCATTTGGCAGCCTAGCCGACGCCGCCCAGAGGTTCATCCAAGGCGACCAAACAAACATCGATTTCCTAAAGACCCATCAAGCCAAGGTTTTTACCTCTGACTACTCGCTTATGTGGTTTGACTATTTGTCTGGGTACGACGTGGTGCTGGGCCAGTTGGGATGGAACCAATCTGTCACTGAGCAAATCGCGTTTATCAGAGGGGCAGCCACGCTGCAGAATAAGGATTGGGGCGTAGTATTAACATGGAAGTACCAGCAACCTCCGTACCTAGACAACGCTTCCGATATTTTGAGTCAAATGACTACCTCCTATGAGTGCGGCGCCAAATACATCGTTCTCTTCGACTACTACGCAAACAACCAAAGCGCGTATGGCACACTCACAAACCAGGATTTCCAAGTGCTACAATCCTTCTGGAACAACGCCGTAAACCACAAGATAACGCATGGATCCATCAAAGCCGATTCAGTCCTAGTTATGCCAGCGAACTACGGCTGGGGAGCCCGATGGGCAACAGACCACATATGGGGAATCTTCCAGCCAAACAACGCAACCATACAGTACTGGAACCTAATGCAAACCGTTCTGCAAAAGCACGGCTTAAGAACCGACATCATCTACGCTGACCCCAAATACCCTCTACCAGCTTCTTACCAAAACATCTACCGAACAAGCTAAAACAAGGAGGAAACATAAATGCGCCAGGAGCAATTGCATCGAGAACATAACAACCAAAGCTCTTAAGATGCTGACGTTCCCCGTCAAGCAACAATATATCGGACGATGTGCCTAAGTTAATTTGGAGTTTTGTTATGTCAACGCATTCTTACAGAACGCCAAAAAGGGAAAAGCTTGAATCGAAAGGGAAAAACGTTGAAATCTTAAGAACCGTGCCGTTCGAAAAAGGATTCCATTTTAATACCGCGCCAGAAAGCTTCACCGGAGAAACAGCGACAAGTTTAGAGGACTTCGAAAAGAAACTCCAAATTGCACCTGCTGAATCCGTTAGCTTTCATCTTCAAAGAGGAGACTTCCAAAAATGGATTGCAGAAACTATAGGAGACGTCAAGCTAGCTAAAAGTATAAGCCTGATTAAGTTGGTGGGTCCAGTTGAGGATTTGCGAAAGGAGTTGCTTACAATCGTGAAGACTCGCCTAACGGAACTTTGGCTTGGGCATCCTCAACATTCGAAACATCATCATTTGTAGCTGAGTTTGGTCTGCTACAAAATGCCCTCAAAACATAGTGCAGGTTTAAACTGCATGAAGTAACAAGCCATATTCGGCAAAAGGAACAAAGAATTTTGACCCCGAAGAACATTAGGTAACAAATTCAACACCTTCCAAGCCTTTGAACCATTTGTCTCCAGTCAAAAATTTTATGTTAGACTTTTGTGCAAGATAATAGCTCATCGCATCAGCATAAGATATGTCAAGACCCTTTTTCTTTAGCTTTAACCGAAGCTTCACTGCCCCCTCAATATCACCTATCCCAAAATCCGTCAAATATTTAGCAAATGCTTTGACCACTTGGGAAGCAGCTTGTGCTCCATGAACTTCAAGAGTGCGGTAGTAAATTTCCATTAAATTTAGCTTCGTTAAAATACCGTCATTTTCTTCGAAAAAAGATCTGTATTTTGGGTTATCACTAAGATAAGCTAGAACTGCATAGCTGTCATAGAAAAACCGTTCAGCTTTCTGCAAATCATGCCCAGCCATGTTTCATTTCATCTTTCTCATGCTGCAAGTCCTTGAAAGGATATTTGCCCCTTAGACAACACACATCAGAAGCTTTTCTAACTGTCACTTCTACTTCTTCGCCTTCTTTGAGCCCTTCTTCGTCAACCAGTTTTTTCGGCAACACTATACCTAACGAATTTCCCCAGCACTTAACTTTTGTCTTCGCGATCATAATTAGACATGTATAACTACTCAAATTTAAAACTATCCCATTTATGCTTCAGATAGAGACACAAAATGAGACGGGCTGTGATTTGTAGTTGGTCCGCAGATGAATTTAAACTGTTAAGCAAATCCTCAAGAAAGCAAACGGCATATGCAATTTCCCCAAATAAACTGGCGGGCTCGATGGGATTTGCCCTACATTATGCTGCTTACCGAACACCGCTCTTGTTTTGAAAATTCTCAGTCTAAATGCTCAAAAATCGTTGGGAAATTTATACTTTTTATTTCCCATATCGTTTAGCACTGATACCTTAATCACAGGCATTGCCTTTTTGATTAGGTGCAAATCCTCAGTAATTAGTTGCAGTTCTTTAATTCTGGCCAGGCAAACGTATGAGGCATCATAAAACGTAGTTTTCAATTGAATCGCCGACTCCAGTATCTCTTCTTCATTGCCCTCTATCGGTATTACTTCCATTAGAGTTAGCGTGTGCTTTATTGCCTTTAAGATCATTTTTGCTTCGTCTTTGGAGATCTTGGCTTGCAAGAAGTAATCTTTCCAAACAATATTTCCCAGCTCAAACCTTGCCAGTTCTAACGTATAGTTTCCAATTAAAAGATTAATTTTATTTTCTTTAATAGCTCTGAATATAGCTGAAGAGTCAAACAGGTATTTCATCTGCTGTCTCTATCTTCTCTTAAGCTTTTAACAATGTCTTCAATGCATACTTTCTCAAGTATGGGCTTCAATTTCTCTATTTCTTCCTTAAGCTGTTCCGCTTCTTTCCTTTTTATTTCATCCTCGATAGCTTTTCGCAATAATCTGGAGGGTTTGATTTTGAGGGTTCTCATTTTTTCTTTGAGCTGTTTGGGAATTTTTGTAGAAACCGTTACGCATTCAGGCAATTTCTCACAAAAAAGTAGTAATGTAAAGTAAGTAAAAAATGTTTCCCACTTTTCTTACATTTTTAGTTCCTCTGCATGAATTAAATAGCAAACGTCAATTCGCAAATCAGAAAGGCAAACAACCTGGAGGGAGGTTCCAGTTCTTGTGTGTGTACAAGCCTACCCGGTCGGGTCAATGCATATACATTTTGCATATACACTTTGCATATACAGGTGAACAAGCCTATGCCTAAGATCCTTAAAGCGTTTAGGTTTAGCCCTCAACTTTATAAAAGCTTCAAAGAGCTGGCATCAAAGAATGGCAGGCAACTAAAACGCAGCCCAGAATACCGGACGTTTGGTGACATCACCCGTTTTTTCCCCTTTTTTAGTTTTCAGTAAACCGATCACGTCGAAGAGAGAAACCACTCTATTTTTTGCTATATTTGGTTTGGTGTCAGGTATGATTTTCCTCTGAGTCGATGCTTGAGATAGTTTTTACGCCAAATTTTTCCGCTGCTTTTGCAAGTTTCTTGTCGTCGGTGACTAGGATTTTGTTCGATTTCTTTGATTCTGCAAGATAAGTGGAATCGTAAAATGTCAGGTTAAATTTGCAGGCTACGTTAAAAGCTGAGCTACCCCCTTCATTATCAAGTGAGGATACCTGCATTCGCGCAAGAATCGTATACATGAAATCCAGTGACCGTTCAGCGTCTTCTAAGCTTATTCTCTTAAGCAAAAAACATTCTCTCCATAACGCGTTACCAAGCTCGTAGTATGCTAAATAAATTGTTGAGCCTTCATTCAACTTATCCGAGGCATCGTCTGGGTATTCTCTGATGAGTCTAAAAATGGCGTTAGCGTCAAACAGCAATTGTGGCTTTGTCATAAGTTTTCCCTAGTAGCCCTGACTGATTCAACAAATTCTTCCGGCGGAATTTTCTTAAGAATGACGGATACTTCATTGGCAAGTTTTTTCAGGCGCTCTCTTTCTAAGCGGTCAACTTCGGATTGCAGGGATTCCCGGATTAGCTCGCTTACGTTTACGCCTAAGTTTGCTAGCTTTTTCTTGAGTTCAGCAGGAACTTTGGCGCAGACAGTTTCTTGCACGACCATTCAGTATTACCGATAATGTATATTAAAATCGTATTATAAGAATATGTTGCTACTAACGTAAAACTTCTTCAATTAATCTACAAATCCTGCTGGCCAATTACGTAGCTGATGAAACTTCACTTAAGTCCCAAAAACAATTTAGCGATTGTCAAACAGCAATCTTGATGAATAACGCTAACTGCCCAGAACACTCAGCATTTCCTCAACTGTTAGGATTTTTATCCCTTTGAATTTTTTCAACGAAAGGAAATGCCTGTCGCCTGAAACAATATAGTCAGCTTTGACATCATAAGCTGCTCGAACAATAATGTCATCATTAGGGTCTTCCTTTATCAGCCTTCTCTTTTCTGTATTTTTGTATTTCTTCCTCTACGTCATCTTGCATTAACTCGCCGTATTTTGCGACTCGCTCATTGACTCTTTTGTACATGGCTTCAATCTCTTTTGAGAAGTTAGGCTCCACAAACTTCTTCAGTATCACCGCGTCGTCGCATTCATACACCAAGAATTTGGTTTTAGGTTTAAGACCCATTCGTAACCTTATTTTTGCAGGTATAACAACTTGACCTTTTTCACTAAGAATCGTAAGTTCAGCCTTTTCACTTTGAGCCATTCATATTACCCGAATATAATCTTACATTCTTACCTAAAATAAGACTTCTCTTACAAAGAATACTTCTCAGAAGCCCGATGAAGGGGCTCAAGTGGTATCTTCGTGTGTGTGCAAGCTTACCCGGTCGAGTCAATGCATATACATTTTGCATAAACAGGTGAGGAATAGTATGCCTAAGAAAATTAAGACGTTTAGATTTAATCCTCAACTTCATGAAAGCTTCAAAGAGTTAGCGTCAAAAGAGGGCAGGCAACTAAAACGCACCCAGAAACGGCTGAGTCATCTTGCTTTAAAACTCAAAGATTTCGTTGATGCAAAGATGCGTTTATTAAGAATGAAAAAGAGGAAATCTTACGGATTGTCCTCTTCCTTTTTTGGTGAAAATTTATTCACCATTATCGGTTTCTTTCGCTTCGTACGAAGAGGAACGTTCCAATCACGAAAGATGCTATTGAAATTGCAGCGATTATCACCAAATCAAGCAGGGGGTTGTACATGGATATTTGGCTGTAAATAAGCAAATCTATTAGATAAGTCATGGGCATCGCATGTGCCAAAGCGCCTAAGACTCCGCTGGATTTATTTACGGGAATTAATGCACCTGACAGAAACATCTGAGCAAACACAAACATGATAACGCCCTTATCAGCTGTCTTTGGACTACTGCTGAATATGCTGGCTACCAATACGCCAAGCGTCCCACCTGAGATGCAAATAATTGGTGCCAATAAGAGGATCCAACCAATAGCTGGTAACCCAATCGGTATTGCCATAGCTAAAGCCACTATAACAAAAGCAAACAATTGCAGTATGCTAGTGACGCTGCCGCCTATGATTTTACCAAGAATAATTGAATATCGAGAAATTGGGGCGACAAAGATTTCCTGGGTAAAATCATTTTCACGGTCTTCAACAAGAGATGTGACACTCATCATAGTATTCATAGCAATTGTTGCAGTGACCATTCCTAAAAATGCAAACTGAAGGTAATTGTAACCTAAACCGACACCTAAGTTTTGCGCAATGCTGCCGCCTAAAACGCCTAAAAACAGGACGGGAAACATAAGGCTAAAAGCAAGCGAAGTTTTCCAATCTTTAAAAAACCTCAGTACCTCTCGGGATGCGATAACTATCGTTGCGTTGAGTTCCTTTTGAAGAGGCAGCATTAAATTGAGACCCCCTCAGTGTCGTTTTCAATTAAATTCATGTAGGCCTCTTCAAGTGTAGGCGTATGAAGCTCCATCAAAGACAGGGGCGTTTTAATTTGACTTAGAATTTGCTGTGGAGTTTGCTGTTCAAAGTATACTTTGAACTTGCTGTCTTCAGTGGTTTCTGGCTTAAAAGGCTCAAGTTGAGAACATAAATCACTGCGGTTATCTGCATCTAAAAGCAGATATTTTTCCATCAGTCGGCTTTTCATCTCTGCGGGTGTACCCAAAAAAACAATTTTGCCATGGTTAACGATGCATACTCGGTCTGCGTTTTCAGCTTCCTCAATATAGTGGGTTGTCAGGAATATTGTAGTTTTTTGGGTTTTGCTTACCTTTCGCAAATAACTCCATAGGTCTCTGTGGGAAACAGCATCTAATCCCTGACTTGGTTCATCTAAGAACAACACTTTGGGCTTGTGCATCAAGCCTCGAATGATTTCCAGCTTGCGCTTCATTCCACCTGAGAAGGTTTTAAGAGGCTTAAACAAGTCCTCACGTAGGCCCATGTAGTCAGCCATTTCTATGACTTGATTTTGGTATTCCTTAGGCATGAGCCGAAAGATTGGTTTGTAAGCGTAGACGCTGTAAAGGTTTACGTGTAAACGGATATTTTCTTCAGCGGATAGGTTGAGGTCTAAACTTGGATTCTGGAAAATAATGCCTACGTTCTGGCGGACTTGTTTTGCTTGAGTGTTTATGTTGTAGCCTTCGATTGTTACGTTTCCGCTTGTTTTTGCTAATGTTGTAGTTAAGATTGATATTGTGGTTGTTTTGCCTGCTCCGTTGGGTCCGAGAAACCCGAAGAATTCGCCGGGGTATACATCAAAGCTGATGTTGTTTACGGCTGCTTTCTCGGTTTTGCGGTAGCGTTTGGTTAATTTTTCTACGTGTATGGTTGACTGCATTTTTCAGTCCTCATTTGTTTAACATTGTTAAGTTACTTTAACAACGTTAAATAAATACTTAACGCTGTTAAATAATCAATTAACACGGTTAAGCATATAAACCGCCAACCCCCAATCACGAGTAATGAAAACAAGAAAAACCAAGACGCCACATATACAACCTGACGCCATCATAAAAGCAGCATTAGAAATACTAGACGCAGAAGGCCTAGAAAACGTAACCCTAAGACACATAGCAGCAAAACTCAACGTACAAGCACCAGCCTTATACTGGCATTTCAAAGACAAACAAGACATCACAGACGACATGGCCCAAGCCATCCTTACAAATCCAAAACTCGAAAGCATAACCGAACCACCCAACATAAACCAATGGCCACAATGGTTAACCGACTTAATGCACTGTTTACGTAATTCACTAATTTCCCACAGAGATGGTGGACGTGTCGTTGCAGGAGCATCATTTGGTCGAGCTCACGCTTTAGAAAAAATTCTAGTAAAAATCACTCGCGTTCTGCAAAAAGCTGGATTCGACAGGCTACATGCAAGCATAGCTGCTGCAACAACAATCGATTATGTCTGGGGCTTTGTAATTGAAGAGCAGGCAGGCACTGCACCAGAAAAATTCATATCAGCCCTATCAAATCCTCAAGAAATTCAATCCATCTGGAATACTTCAGAAGATGATGCATTCTTAAGCGCTATAATGGAGGAATACCGAAAACTTACACCTGCAGAAATTTTTGACTGGGGCTTGCAGGTAATAATAAACGGCTTAAAGTTAACCTTAGAGAGAAAATAGCACCACTCTGTCTCTCGATCACCTACGACCAAAACCAAGTTGAACTCCGCGAGGCGAATATATAATAACCAACTTCCTTCCTTTGCGTAACGCCTTTATCAACTCTGCGAGAAGACAAACCAAGGCTAGATTCAGCATCAAGCAAGTTTGAATATTTGAGTATCCCGCAATTCTTAAATGGACAGATGTTCCAGATTGGCGGGGAGAACAAAGAGTCATTGCAACTTTGAGGTAGCAAATACGACAGAAAAGAAAACGGATGACATCGAACACTTCAACCATTGGTCCATGACCTATGAGAATTCGTGGGGGCAATGGCTTCTTTTCGACCGATTGCAGAGGCATGTACTAAACATGGCTGCTGAAAAAGCAAACACCCCTAACACCGTTTTAGACGTCGGATGCGGAACCGGGCGATTACTCCGCAAAGCCAGAAAGTACTGGCCCGAAACACAGTTGATTGGCGTTGACCCAGCAGACGGCATGATAGAGAACGCCCGCCGCCTAACGCCTGACGCAAAATTCTACGTTAGCCAGGCTGAATCGCTCCCTTTACCTGACGAATCAGTCAATCTCGCCTTCAGCACCGCTTCTTTTCACCACTGGCAAGATCCAGAGAAAGGTCTAAGCGAAATAAAACGTGTTTTGCAAGTGGGCGGTCTGTTGTTTCTAGCCGATTTTTGGCTACCGCTGGGACTATCCAAGCTCATTCGTTATTTTCAAACTAACGATCCTAGTGCAATAAGGGAAACTTTTAGGCGTGTTGGATTTCGGGTTCAAGATCAAAGAAAGTTGTGGACACTGTGGCAAGCCGTAACAGTAGGAGAACGCAGTTGAAGAATCTCTCTAATTGTTCCGGACGCGGATGGGTGTCTATGCGCTCTTGACAGGTTTAATCAGTTAAACTGGGTTTTCAAACGCAAATGCACAGTTCTGCTATCCCAACAATAAAACAGCGGTATTTACAAATCTTATTTTGATTGTTATTTTTGCTGTTCAGTTTTTTTGGCGAACTTTGCCCCCATCTGGTATGCCTTTTCGCAGTCGAGGGGGAAAACTTCTTTGCGTCTCTTTATTTTTTCTTCCACACTGAATGAAGAGACGTATTTTGAGTAGTCTTCGAACTGGTATGTATCAGTGGCAACTAATGACTCTGATGCCCCAAAGATTCTGCCCAATATCACCTCGTTTAGGCGAATGTGCCGGTCTATGCCCATTTCTTTTAGGCGGATTTCGTCTGCGCCCATTGTGTAGATGAATCCGACAGGCATCTTCTTTGGGAATATGGAAGAACGGTTGGCATCATAGACAAGGTAGGGGAAGATCAGGCGTTCGAGGAATTTCTTCATTTCGCCTGTTACCGTGCCCATGTATATGGGTGAGCCGAGGATAAGCGCATCAATTTTCGGGATAGTTTTGAGAACCGGCGTTAGCTCATCTTTATACGCGCATTCTCCGTAGCTTTTCCCACCTTTTAGCTTACAGGCAAAACAGCTTGTGCAGCCTTTAAAATTAAGGTCATACAAATGGATGATTTCTGTTTCGGCACCTTCAGAGGCTGCACCTTCAAGCGCCTTGTTGAGCATTGTCGCTGTGTTCCAAGTTTTTCTTGGGCTTCCATTAATTGCCAGAACCTTCATTTTTCAACCTTCAAAGATGTTTTCGTCCAGACCATTTGCCTCTGGAGTTTTAACGTATTCATAATCCCACAAGTGTATTTAACTTTGAACAAAGGTATTGACGGGTTTCGGCGGGATTTTTTTCTTTGTGTTTTGGGTTTCTTTTTTGGTTTGGGACTTGGATTGGCTGCAGGTTGAGTTAAAAAAAGTCAAGGTAAGTCAAAATAAGTCAAGAAAAGTTAAAATAAGTCAAAATAAGTGAATAAAAGTCAAAGAAAGTCAACGGTAGAGAAAAGAAGTGTGAGTCAGTGGCGGTTTGCGGTTTTTTCGTGCAGAAATTTTTTCTTTGTTTTTTGGGTTGCTTTCTTGGTTTAGGGTTTAAATTCTTTGCATGTTGAGTAAAAGGAAGTACAAGCAGGTATTTTCGCGTACCCAAAATGGGCTTGAACTATGTTTGACTCTACACGGAGCGGTAGGTTAAGATTAACCAATGGGGATAAGCGAAATGCCATCTGCAGCAAGAGTTGGATATTTAACGAGTCACGGAACGCCCTTATCAACTGGATAGGAAGCTCGAATGTGGGTGATTTTATCGATTTGAAACTAATAATCTTAAAGAAAAAAGGGTTTGAGACTACTTTCGAGTTGAAATTATTTGTTATTTATTGATAAATACCATCTGCCCGTTCTTCACATCGACCACAATAACTGAGTTTTTGTCGACCTTTTCTTCTAAGATCATTTTTGACAATTCATTCAAGACGTTTTTTTGTATGACTCGTTTTATTGGTCTTGCGCCGAATTGAGGGTCATAACCGATTGTGGCTATAAAATCCACTGCTTTTTTGGTGAATGTTAGTTTGATGCTGTTCTTTTCAAGCGTCTTCTGGATGTTTTTTAGTTGAAGTTCTACTATTTTGCGCACTTCGTCCTGTGTCAACGAATTAAACATGATAATCTCGTCGATGCGGTTCAGGAATTCTGGCTTAATGGTCTTTTTCAGTAAATCAAAGACTTGTTTTCGTGTTTGATTTATGATTTCTTCCCGGTTATCTTCATTTATTTTTTCCAGGTTTTCTTGAATTATATGAGAACCGATGTTTGAGGTCATTATGATTATGGTATTTTTGAAATCAACAGTTCGACCCTTGTTATCCGTCAATCGCCCATCGTCTAGCACTTGAAGCAGTATATTGAAAACGTCGGGATGCGCCTTTTCAATCTCGTCGAGAAGCACCACAGAATAAGGTTTTCTTCTAATCGCTTCAGTTAGCTGTCCACTTTCTTCATAACCAATGTATCCAGGAGGTGCCCCAATAAGTCTTGAAACAGCATGACGCTCCTGATACTCCGACATATCAATCCTAACCATGCTATTTTCGTTATTGAAGAGCAATTCAGCCAAAGCCTTCGCTAACTCGGTTTTTCCAACCCCCGTTGTGCCTAAGAAGATAAAAGAGCCTATAGGCCGTTTGGGATCCTGCAAACCCGCACGGTTTCTCCTAATAGCATCTGCAACTGCGCTGATTGCTTCATCCTGCCCGACAACCCGCATATGAATCTCGGTTTCTATGCTAAGCATCTTTTGTTTTTCACTCTGAAGCATTTTGCTAACTGGGATACCTGTCCATCGGGAAACCACTTCGGCAATTTCTTCTGCATCAACTTCTTCATTAACCATGGGTGAATCTTTCTGAAGCTCCGAGAGTTTTTTCTCCAGAGTCTTAATTGTTTTTTCTGCTTCGGGAATTCTGCCGTAGCGAATTTCTGCGACCTTTCCAAGATCACCAACACGGTTTGCCTTTTCATCTTCAAATCTAAGTTTTTCAATTTCATTCTTTTTTATTTGAATCTGGTCCACTATTTCTTTTTCAGAATGCCACTTAGCTCGTAGCTGATTGCGTTTTTCGCTAAGGTTAGCTATCTCATGATTTAGCGATTTTAGTTTCACTTCATCCTTCTCACGTTTAATGGCTTCACGTTCAATCTCTAACTGTCGAATCTTGCGCTCTATGATCTCGAGTTCTTCAGGAGCGGAATCTATTTCAAGTCGAAGTTTCGATGCTGCCTCATCTATCAAGTCAATTGCTTTGTCTGGAAGGAAACGGTCGGAAATATATTTCTGTGAAAGCTCCACAGCTGCGATTATGGCTTCATCTTTGATTCTGACATGATGATATGTTTCATACCGCTCTTTTAGACCTCGAAGAATGGAAATGGCGTCCAATGTGTCTGGTTCATTAACCATGACTTTTTGGAAGCGTCTTTCGAGGGCTTTGTCTTTTTCAAAATATTTTTGGTATTCATTTAATGTTGTTGCGCCGATTGCGCGTAGTTCGCCTTTTGCTAATGCGGGTTTTAAGATGTTAGCTGCGTCCATTGCCCCTTCTCCGCCGCCTGCGCCGACAAGTGTGTGAATCTCGTCTATGAATAGCACGATTTCGCCTTCAGCTGAAACAACTTCCTTGACAACGCTTTTCAATCGCTCTTCAAATTCACCTTTGAATTTTGCACCGGCGATGAGCGCGCTCATGTCGAGGGAGTAGATTTGTTTTGATTTCAGATTCTCAGGTACATCTCCATCGATTATTCGGTGTGCTAGGCCTTCTGCGATTGCTGTTTTGCCAACACCTGGCTCTCCGATCAGAATTGGATTATTTTTTGTTCTTCGCGAAAGAATCTGAAGGACTCTACGGATTTCCTCGTCGCGCCCAATAACAGGATCAAGTTTCCCTTTTCTAGCCATGTCATTTAGGTTAATTGCAAATTTGTTCAATGCATTGTAGGTCTCTTCTGCAGTTTGAGAATTAACCGTCGATCCTTTCCGCAACTGCTTGATAGCTGCCCTCAAATCCTTGTCGTTAACCCCATTGCTCTGGAGCAATCTTGAAGCATCATCATTTAACGATAAAATTCCCAGCCAAAGGTGCTCGATGGAAATAAATTCATCCTTGAATTCTGAAGCAATTTCCTCCGCCTTCTGAAGAGCCCGATTAGAATTAGATGAAAGGTACTGTTCGCCTCCTCCACTAACTTTGGGCAAAGAATCAATTAGCTCATCAAGTTGCTTTGAAAAAGCTTCAAGGTTAACATTTAGTTTACTTAGTAAATAGGGAACCACGTTTTCGTCAACCATCAATATGCCTTTCAACAAATGTGAAGGCTCAATTGATTGGTTCTGTTTTGCCAAAGCAATCTCGGTGGCCTTCTGAATGGCTTCTCGCGATTTAATTGTAAAATTGTTCAAGTTCATTTGCGGTATCCTTCTTTACTATGTACTTTGAATTATACAGTTATTGTTAAAATAAATAATTAATTTGTTACTCTAATAGTTTATAGTTAGCAAGTAAAATATTTGGGGGATAAACTATTTGGGTTGCTTTTTTTCAATTCAGTGCTTCCTTTCAATTGCACTTGCCTTTTCCCATGATATTTGAGTGAGTAAATGTCAGTTCCTAAATATCTTGCTTTTTGAGCGCTCTAGGGATAAAATAACAAAAAAGCGGCTAAACCGACATATAGTCAAGCAGATGTTTGTGAACTTTCTGACTCTGCCGCATGATTCAGAGGTATGCTTTATCGTGATGTTCATACTTCACGATTTTCACCGTTGGGGGACTTTCTATTATTTGGTATATGAGGACAAAAGAGCCGATGTGGACCCTTCGTAGCCCTTCCAGGGGGTGCCTCAGAGGTTTGAATTGAAATGGATCGGCAAGTATCTGCTCAATTTTCTTATTTACAGCTTCCAATTGATTTCTATCTTTTTTAAGAAGCTTTTTTAATGTTTTAGAAACCTCTTCTTCAATTTCCAGACTGTACACGCAATCACTTTAAGCCGTACTCTTCCGCAAAATTCTTGACTTTAACGAATTTGCCGTTTTTCACAGTTTCCTCTATTTCTTTAATGAATTCGGGGCGGAGTTGGGGTTCAAGCTCACATTCTTCATAACGCTTAATTATCACGCTTAAAGCTTGGCTTTTATCCTTAAGACCATATTTTGCCTTGACAATATTGATTACTCGACTTTCCCTTTCATCCAAATCAATTACATTTTTTACCATGCAGCACCCTCGAGCAATTACACGATATAATACAAGATAACATGACGTTATTTAATGTAACGTGCGGATATTAAAACTTGGTGCCTATCCAACAATGTGCAAGGAATTTGTGGTGGGTCGCATAATGGCCGGTCAACCAAGATCCGCAGTTCCCAACAGAAAATAAATTCAATAAAATTGCAGCATAAGATGGAAGATGGGCACCGGGAGTGGGATAATAGCGCCACTTTACCTGTAAGAATTGAATTTGATGCGTCGAAATATAGATTTTGTTTAATGCCTGTAGCGATTTTTGAGCAGGTTGAGGTTCTGAAAAGTATAAATGGTTGTTCTACTTTTGTATAACTCTCGGTGAGACGTTTGATAGAGGAAGAGATGAAAGTTGGTCCAAAAGGGCAGGTTGTTATTCCAAGAACAATGCGCAAAGCGCTTAAGATTACCCCTGGCTCCAAAGTCCTGTTCAAACTAGATGATGGAAAGCTAATTTTGGAGAAACCAAGTTTCGATGCAGTAGCTGTTTTCAGCAAAGTCGCCAAACGAATCAACTTCAACGAAAAAATAGACCCTCATCAATACGAGGAACAATTTAAAGCGAGAAATCCCAAATGATCTATCTTGACTCCAACGTCTTTATTTACGCGGCTATAAACACTCAAGAGCCTGGAGAAAAAGCGAGATCTCTGCTTCAAAGAATCCAGCAAGGAGACGAAAAGGCGGAAACCTCAGCATTGACCTTCGATGAAGTATTTTGGGCAATAAAAAAACTGGACTCTGAAGCGGCACTTGAAGCTTGCCAAGCGCTCTTGAACTTTCCCAACTTGGAAATCATTTCTGCCGATAGAGATCTAGCCTTATCCGCCCTGCAGATTATCAAAGAACATCATCTGGCTCCAAGAGACGCCATCCATGCTGCTACAGCAATTGCTGCAAAGGCGGAAGCTGTGGTTTCGACAGATACGCATTTTGACAGGATAAAAGAACTCAAACGAAGGTCATTATAGCTTTTCAAAAGCCCCTAAACTCAAGAGATTCAGGTAATCCATTTTACGTATCTGTGTTAAGCTCGCTTTCCTTTTTCCCAGTAGTAGAGGAACAGGTCTTTAACCCAGTTACGGAAGACTGAGTCAGTGCCGTAGAAGCCTGCATAATCTACTTTTCCATCAATTTGACGCAAACATGCCCCAGCATATTTCTCGGTGAGAGCGAAAATCCCGGGAAGGTCAATTAATCCACGCAGTTCAACGTTTCTCTGCGTCTCAGGGGAGCTTGCAGCTAGCAGGTTTTGCATCGGGATAAGCATTTTTATTTGTACTCCCGCCTGCACCTTTCGATTCATAATAGGAATCATGTATTCAGGGATGGTGCCTTCCCCGATGGCCCAAATGTACTCGGTTGCTTCAGTAAACCATTTTGAACCCCTATTCAAGCTTTCAATCGTGTCCTCAAGCAAATCCGCCTTTGAAAGCTCACCTACCCTGCTCACGAACTGACTGGGAAACTGCATTAAATCATGTTTCGAAAAATAGTCTTTATACTTAAAGACGAAATCTAGCGATGCTGAAATCTCAAGCACTATTTTGCCAAACTCGGCAAGAGCAAACATACCGTCAGGCCGACGCTGAACCAACCCGGCGGCGCCTAATCGTTCAAGCTGCCTAAAAGCCTCAGTCAGAGTCACATCAAGTCGGCGGGCAATTTCCTGCATCTTCAGATTTTCCTTCTGCAACTCATTCAGTACCCTGAGACGACTTTCGCTCGCCAATTCAAAAAACAACTTTTCTATGCCTAATTCTTCATTCATCTTTCTGTTCCTGCCTAAAGTTTTGATTCCGATACTTACTTCTTAGCATCAGAATCAAATAAAACTAATCATCGCCCTTCCCCATAGAAGCTTCAGGGAAGAAAATGGAAACTAAAACGAATCGAAAAGAACGGGTCTTCTCCGTGGAACTTAACTCGAAGAGGAACCTCAAAAACGTCACGTTTACCAACGGCTCGTTCGATTCAGTGCTGTTTGAAGGCACTTTAGGCGAGCTATTGCAAGCCAGTTTCAAGGAACGCGTAATTCTTGAAATCGTCGGCAAAAACGGCACTCTGCGAGTAGACCTCACCGAAGACGAAATCAGCAAATCAGAGGAACAAAAAACAGTCGAGGCGTCAGCTCCATGAATAGGGCACCCGTCACCGTTAACGCAGGATGGAAAAGCCTCTATCGAATCGGCGCAATAGCTGCCTTGGTTGCCGCTTTAGGTTTCAGAAGAAACATGGGTGCAGAAATGACAATGTTCTTTGGAGCAGCTCCGAAAACTGCGGCTGGCTGGTTCACGCTGCTTCAGAACAACAGGTTGCTGGGGATAATTGCCCTCAACTTTTTGGATATCATTGACTACGCTTTGGTCGGTATCATGTTTGTGGCTCTCTACGTCGCGTTCAGAAAAACCAGCCTAATTTTCGCTGCCGCAGCCACGTCTATGTGTTTAGCGGGAATAATTGTTTACGTTGTTTCAAGCACATCATTCAAAATACTTTCCCTCAGCAACCAATACTCCAGCGCCTCGACAACCACGCAGAAAACAGCTTTGCTGACCGCTGCGCAAACAGTGCTTGCAAAAGGTGTTCCCGGCGCTGGCTATCAAGGCGTAGGCGGTGTAGTTAGCATTTTTCTGATTGCTATTGCTGGCTTAGTAATTTCGGCTGTGATGCTTCGGAGCAAAATCTTCTATAGAATAACGGGTTACGTGGGAATCATGGCAAGTGTCTTTGACTTGGCTTACCTTATAGGCACCGGGTCGGTGCCATCGGCTAGTTTCAACCTGTGGTCCAGCATCTTCGTAGGAGGCGCAGGGCTACTCTTGATGATTTGGCACCTTCTTATAGGAATAAAACTGTATAATATTGCCGGGCAATCAAAAGGTGGTCATACCCAATGAATAAAGCAATTATTGTTTTCGGCACTCGCTACGGCGCAATAGCCAGCACGCTTCCTCATTCAGATAAAGCTAAGCCTTCAACCATAAGCGGAACTATCGTGCTGGCCCGAAGAATCTCTAAGAAAAGCGGTTCACCCTTGTCGTCAACATGTAGTATCATGTCGCCTACTTCTTCAGCATGTGAAAACTTGCCTTTCTCTTTGACAACGATGGTAAGTACGTCGGAGTCACATCGTTTTTCATTTTATAAGTCATAACGTTCTCGCTTAGATCCATTTTGTTTTGGTTTCTTTAATTTGCCTGATATGCCTGTCGTCGGTTAAGACATAGTCGCATCCCAATGCAATTGCCGTTGCCGCTATTATTGCGTCGGCTGTTGGCAGCTCGGCGTATTTGCATCGGAGTTTGGCAGCTTCGATTGCAATAGATACACCAAGATCTGCAATCTCAAGGTCTAATTTGAGAATGGAGCTTGTTCGCAATTCTGCAATGTCTTTGCCAGAGTCTTCTAGTTGAAGTTTATAGAACTCGTGTATGACTATTGATGGGACAATACCTACATTTGCTTTTGTTTGGAGTGTTTGTAGGGTTGCTTTTGCCCACTTTTCGAATTGCTCGTCTTTGTTTTCAAGACTATTCATAAAGAATCGGGTGTCAATGACGGCTTTCATCAGTATCTGTCTTCGGAGCGCATTTTATCCAGCTTTTCTATCGTTTTTTTGATATCTTTTTTTCCAGCATCTATTCCGATAAGGTCTTCAAATCTGGGAATAACTTGTAGAACTATGCTTGAGCCTGAGTCCTGCACAGTTATTTTCATTCCCTGTTTTATTCCGTACTTGCGTCTGAGGGCGATAGGGACTGTGATTTGCCCTTTACGGGTTACAAGCACTTCTTCCATAGTTCAACTTCAACTTCAAGTAGTACATTGCAAAAAGTACAACTTAACTATTACTGTTGTCCCAAAACAATTCTAAAAAAGAGGTTGACTTCGTTGAAGGAGAACTATTTTTTCGTTTCAATTACCTTTAACCTTTATCTTTATGTCTTTAACCGAGTAGATGTCAGGTTCCACTTCAAGGAACTCCTTGGGAGATTTCTCTTTCAGACCCATGAGCACACAGGTGATTGCACTATCAAAGAAAGAATTAATAGTATGAAAGTAAACTATTCTTACTGACAGATATGACAGCTGAAGAACCAAAAGTGACCACGATAAGTGAGAAAGGGCAAGTAGTTATACCGCAGTCTATACGCAAGGAGCTGGGAATAAAACCGAAAAATAAATTCTTAGTGTACGGGCGGGGCGACACTATTATTATGAAGAAACTGGAGCTTCCAAGCTTAAAGAAAGAGTGGGAAGATATCTTCAAACTGATGGATAAAAAAGCATTAAAGATATCCGACGAAGAAATACAAAATGAGGTAGCCGCAGCGCGCAAGGCAAAACAGATGATTTGATGCTTCGAGTCGTTCTCGACACCAACGTTCTGGTAAGCGCAATAATTTCAGATGGAAAATCAAGAGAACTCTTAAAGAAAAGAATAACAAACCAATATTCCGTCTTAATTTCTGACTTAATCCTAAAGGAACTTATTATCGTTCTCAGACGACCAAAATTTAAAATTAGTGAAGATGAAGTACAAAGAACTATTCTTGCGATAATTAGAACCGCTGATGTTGTAAACGTAAAAACAAAAATAAAAGTAGTAAAAGAAGACCCTAAAGATGACATGATTATCGAGACGGCAATTGATGGAAACGCGGACTTCATTGTGACCGGAGATAGCCACCTTCTAGCGCTTAACGCTTTTAGGGGAATCAACGTAACAACTGTGGAAAAAATGCTCGCTTACTTGCAAGAAAAAGGAATTATTTAACAGCTTTGCATAAAACATCCAAGTCCCTTACCGATCATTAATCACGCTACCGGTTTTTGATTTACCATACTCAAAAGCCTTTGCAGAATTATGCTTGCTGCTTTCTTATCTAAGGGTTTATTTTCATTTCCACATTTAGGCGAGTAAATGCATGAGGGGCAGCCTTCTTTGCATTCGCAGTTTTCAATAAGCTGGAGCGTTTTTTCCCATAATGGCTTTATTTTTGAGTAGAGGGTTTCTGAGATTCCGATTCCGCCCTCAAAACCATCGTAAATGAAAATGGTGGGTTCCCCAGTATCCGGATGCAGAGCGGTCGACATTCCACCGATATCCCATCGATCGCACATCGCAAAAATCGGCGACATAGCAATCATCGCATGTTCCGCAGCATGTATTCCCCCGTCAAAATCGAGCCCGCTATCTTCGATTTCTTTCTTGATTTCCTCTGGAATAATAAACCACATACCGACAGTTGAAAAGGATAAAGGCGGGAGATTAAGCGGTTTTCTCTCAACAACTTGATCATATGATTTGGTAACGTAAGTATGGTAAAATTCCGTAGTAATTAATTCCCCTAAGCTAACTTGGATGCCGATTTGTTTTTCTTCAAGAGTTTTCTTTATGGCAACATCAACGGTTTTCAGTGCTTCCGTGTAGTAGTTAACGTTTTCTTGTGTGACTTTGGCGGTTAATTGGTTGAGGTCTAATTCTTCAGAGATGTATGTTTCGCCCTGATGAAGCAGGACTGCGCCAGCGTGTGCTTCTTCGTAGGCCTTGTTCAGTGTGAGTGTTTCGAGTATTGTTCCGTTGCATGTTAC
>JBEKPM010000027.1:0-14644 GCA_049520735.1 Bathyarchaeia archaeon
GCAGGTTTAACTTCTTTTTTTGCGGGTTTTTTAGCTGGCAATATTTGAACCTCAGGAATTAACTGTTGTTTGATTTTGTTTATAAAAACTTCTATTAGTGAGTCTGAATAGACCCTGAGCTAGAGTTTATCCGACCGCCTTGATTCTCTTTAGCAACACGTTTGAAGCTAAATCGGAGGCTTTTTAGGGGTAAAGTGTTGTTCTGCCTGCTTCTTTAGGGCTCTATTCATTTCCTCAAACCCCCGGGCTGTCCCCCCGAGCAAGTCTCTGGCGAAGGGAACAAGTATACCAGTGAATTTCTCACTTTGAATAAAATGCACATTCCCGTTTGAAGTCTTAATAACAAGAGCGTGTTCGCCATCGAACAGCCATGGAAGGTAAAGTCTTCCCAGCCAGCGCAGTTCACGTTCAGGCACCACTTTTTGCACTACTGGCTTGAAAGTCATGCCTTTGCCTCCAGGCGGCTGAATGAAAAATTTGAGCCTTGCGCCCACCTTGATTTCTCCGGACGCCGTTTTTATGAATGGGTTCCAATTTGGGAAATTCTCAAAATCTGTGATTATAGCCCATACATTTTCGGCGGAAGAATTGATCAGTATTTCATTTGATATTTGCTTACTAAAAAGCAGAAAAAACACCTATTCAAGAAAAGATATTTCACAATATTAACCTTATTGCCCGTCTGATAGCTCTTGATTTCGACCGCCCTTGACAGCGTTCGATGCACCTTCATAGCTCGTTATCGATTTCGAAGTAATTTGAGAGGAAAACGGTAACGCTTTTACGCTGAAAAGTTGCATTATAGCCCTATGAGCCCTGCCAGGAAAGCTCCTCCACCAAAAAAGCATAGGAAAACCCGCCCCTGGATAGCCATTGTTTCAGTCGCGTTAATCTTTGCAACAGTACTGGCAACTGCGCATTTCTGGCCTGCATCAGGCAACAAGAATTCCGTAAACAATCAGGCAACCCCGGCGAACACCGACCCGGCTTTTACAGCTTTCACAAACCATTACCTCGAAATAATGAAGAATTTGAATTCAAGCCAAACCAAAACCAAAATGCTGACCCTGCTTAACCCTGGCGATAACCAAACTCAACTTTTCAGTTGGGAAGGCAGCAAGATGACATTTGCCTCGGACCCAACAGGCTTTTATGAGGACCCATTCCAAATTCTGGATAGGAGTGAAGGCATCTGCGTGCAGTGGAGCATCGTTTACGTTTCTGCTTGTTTAGCTCTTGGGTACCAGAGCAGGCTTGTAGTGGCTGTTGACACGCAAGGTTGGAGCTACATTCATGTTTGGGCCGAAGACTACTACAACGGCAAATGGGTACATGTGGATCCATCAGACAAGGTTTGGAACGCCCCGCATAGGTATCTAAGCTGGGATTGGGGACCATATATAGGGTCTACAATCAAGGTCTACGCTTTTGAAGACGAGCTCTACCAAGATGTGACATCCACCTACAAGGCGCAGTAAGACAGAATCCACTAGGGAGAGACATCGCTATAGATTATCAGCAATTTCTTAAAATAAGCGAGCAGGTAAGAATAAGCCAAGAAAAAAGTTGCAGCACACGTAACGGAAAAGCAAAATGTTAACCATTACACAACTCAGAAAATTCGAAGGCGGCCAATGGCGGTCTGACAATTTGGAGACCCTGCCAACTAAAATCGACGAAGATTCAATCTTGTGGGTTGACTCTGAAGACCCGTCTGAAGCTGAAATGGACCAGTTAAGAAATCATTTCGCGCTGGAGAATTTCAACCTGAAAGAATTTGAAGAACCGGGGCGACGGTCAAGAATAGAAGAGATTGAGAACAGGGTCTCCTGCTTTGTGAGTTACCCAAGCAGCGACCAGTTTATCCCTGATGCAAAACCAAAATGGGTTGCCTTAGCCATAAGTGACAAATGGATGGTTTCGGTTCACAAGGGTCCTTCAAGCATCACATGCGAAATCTACAAGAAAATCAGCACACACGGCTACTTTGCCCTCTCACTCCAACCATCCACCGACATCCTATTGTACATTTTCTTGGATCTAATCTTGAACGAGTGTTTCCTGAGCTCTGACTTGGCTCACGAAAAACTTCAGCTTCTAAGCCAAGAAGCCGCGAGAGGTTTTAGGCAGAGACCCAAGGAGCAAAACAGGAACATCGGGCTGGAAATTGCTAAGTCAAGAGAGCAGGTTTTAGCTCTTAGGCAAGCGATTGGACCCCTTCGCGAAGTTGCAGGAAGAACGGCAAGAGGCGAATTCGCCATAATCTCTAGTGCCACACTGCAACGTTTCGAAGACCTTTATGACCGAACAATCTCGTTAATCGATGTTATAGATACGCACCGGGAAGAAATCCAAGACATTGTCGACATTGTCATCAACGCCCAAACCTTGACAACTAACAACATAGTCAGGGTCTTGACCATCATTTCAGCAATTTTCCTGCCCCTCACGTTGATAGCTGGAATTTACGGAACTAACTTCGGACGAGGATTCTCTATCCCGGGGTCCAGTTTTATCGACGGCTTTTACATCATGATTTTGGTAATGACTGGTGTCGCTGTGGGACTCATCGTCGTTTTCCGAAGAAAAGGCTGGATCTAAAAAAAGAAATTGCAACAAACGAGAGTTTAAGAAAAAAAGGCAGGTTCCATAACTTTTCCATTCAGGAATCTGCACCGATTCTTTTTTCAAAGACCAAGATAGACTTGTTTTATATGATTGTTCGATAAGAGTTCTCGGCTTTTTCCTTCCAGAACTATTCTTCCTTCCTCAAGCACATAGCCTCTATCCGCAATTTCCAGCGAATCCTGGATGTTTTGTTCAACAAGCAAAATAGTTACGCCTTCGTCGTTGATGGTGCGAATGGTGTCCAGTACCTTTTCAACAATGATCGGCGCCAGCCCCAGTGAGGGTTCGTCCAAAATCAGCATTTGTGGGTTGGACATTAGGCTGCGGCAAATGACAAGCATCTGCTGCTCTCCTCCGCTAAGGGTTTGAGCCAACGATTTTTCCTTCTTTTTCAACACAGGGAAAATCTGGAAAACTTTTTCCATGGTGTCCCTGATTTTCTCTTTATCTTTTACAGTGTAAGCGCCTAACTGCATGTTTTCTTCAATGGTCATGCGTGGGAAAATCTCTCTGCCCTCTGGAATCATCGTGATTCCTTTTTTAACTATGTCGTAGGGTTTGAGTTTGGCTATATCTTTACCTTTGAATAAGATAGCGCCGTTTTTTGCTGGCACCAACCCCATTATTGTTTTGACAAGGGTTGTTTTTCCGGCGCCGTTGGGGCCAATGATGCTAACGATTTCTTTTTCCTCCACTTTGAAGGAGACGTCGTATAGTATCTGCACCATGCCGTAGCCTGAAGATAAATTCTGGGTTTCTAACACTTTCAATCCTCGTTAATCTGGAACTTCTTGCCTAAGTAAACCTTCACCACTTTCTCATCGCTGCACACTTGCTGGGGATTCCCTTCGCAGATTTTTTCGCCATGATGCAAAACAATCACTCGGTCACACAACCCCATTACAACCCGCATAACATGTTCAACGAGAAGAACCGTTACACCTTGCTTGTTAATCTGTCGAATCAGCGCCGTCGCCTCATCGCATTCTGCAGGCGTCAAGCCCGTGAGCAGCTCATCTAAAAGAAGCAGCTTAGGGTTCGTCGCCAAAGCCTTCGCAAGCTGTATCCGCCTCAACTCAACCACGTTGAGGTTTTTTGCCTTAACATCAAATTTGTCTTTGCCCAGATCGACAAAATCCAAAAGTTCCCGCGCTTTTCCCTGCGCATCAATTCTTTTCTCAGTTTTTTTCACGTTGAAAAGAACGCTAGTTAGGACGTTTTCAACGGCGGTCATTTCTGGGAAGGATTGGACCGTTTGAGCTGTTTTGGTGATGCCTTTAGCGCAGATCTTGTATGGAGGCAGTTTTGATATGTCTTCGTTTAAGAATAATATTTGTCCTGAGTCAGGTTTGTACACTCCGCTGATAAGGTTTAGAAGTGTTGATTTACCTGAGCCGTTAGGCCCGACGAGCCCGGCGATCTCGTTGCTGTTCACTGTAAAATCTACTTTTTTTAACGCTTGAAGCCCCCCAAAACGTTTGGAGACTTCTACACACCTTAGCAAATTTGCTTTCTCCGATTAGCAAGGAATAATCAAAATCGAAATATAAGGTTTGGTAAAAACTCCGATTCATTCCACTTCTGAGGATATTAGTTGGTTTCTTGCCGATGGGTTGAAGTTTGGTTAAAGTTAAATATAATTTGTAACTATTGGGTATCGGTGTAGCGATTGCCTATAACCCAAGTAAGCGTTTTCTTGGACAACCATCCAGGTTCCCTTTTTGACGTAATGTCGCAGCTTGACAAGAACAAACTCAAAGTCTTCGCTTTATCAATCGCAGACGCAGGCGAATTCGGCTTAGTAAGACTCGTAACTGAAGACCCAGCTAAAGCAACAAAATTCTTGGAGGACGCCGAATTTAACCTTGCCAAATCCAAAAAGAACACCGAAGTAACAGCAGTTTTCATGTCTGAAAAAGACACTCTGTCGAAGATAACGAAGATTCTGGGCGACGGAAGCATCAATATCGAATACGCTTATTCTTCCGCAGTGCATGTTGGTGGCAAAATCGCGTTGATAATGCGTACCAGCAACGTGGAGAAAACTGAGCGGGTGCTAGCTGCAAATGACGTAGCTGTCTTGTCGCTCGAAGAAATCAAAAAGTACTTCCAATGAAAACGGCTGATTTCAATCAAGAAAAATCACGACCGATGTAACATATTGGCCAATCCGCTTTCTCTAGGAAATCAGGTATTTGTAGAATTTGCGGAACAACGATTCAAGACCCTTCGGACTGAAAACCACAATCACGATCAGGATGACGCCTATGAACAGGTAGGTGAGTGGGGGTCCAACGTAGCCGACTTTGGGGAAGAAGGGTCCTAGTGTATTGCTCAATCCCTGAGTAACGGGCTGGGTTGTGAGAATTTGCCCTATGGATGTGAGGAAAATTGAGCCGATGACGGGTCCGCTTACTGTACCTAGGCCGCCGATAACTGACATTATGAGCGGCAGAAATGAATTGGTGGGCGAAAAAATGGAGTTGTCGACAAACCTGATGAAGTAGACGTATAATCCGCCTGCTATGCCAGCGAAAAACGTGCTGATGGTGAAGGCTATGAGTTTGTATTTTGCGGTGTTGATGCCGATCATTCTTGCTTCTGCCTCGTTGCCGTGGATAGCGCGGAAAGCCAAGCCCATGCGTGACTTCATCACTGCGTACATGACGCCGATGGATATCACGGCGAAGGAAATAACTAAAATATAGAATGGGAAGCCGCTTGGAACAAACGTTGCTGGCGCAAACCCGTTTATCCCGTTGGTGAAAGAGTCAAACTGGCTGGAAAGCGTGTTAGCTATGACGGAGAAACCGAAGGTGACCATTGCCAGATACCAAGCTTTCAATCGGACGCATGCTAAACCGATCAGCAAGCCGATTCCTGCTGAAAGCAAGCCGCCTAAAAGAAGCACAAAAATCTGAAGAAACACCGACAGGGCACCAATTGGCATTGACTCCAGTTTTGAGGCTGTGATTATTGCGACTGAAAGTCTCGATCCGATGATGGCTGAGGCGAAGCCGCCGATGCCTAGGAAAGCAGCGTGTCCGAGAGAGCCTTGCCCTGAATTAGTAAGAAAATTCCAGCTTGCCGCGTAAATCGCGAAGATAAAGATCAGAGTGAAAACGAACAGGAAGAAGCTGTCGCGGATTAGAACTGGGATCAACGCCAAGATGGCGAATGAAATAAGCAAGATTTGGAAACCCTTTGAACGTACGAACGCGGTGAGTTTCTGTCTGCTTAGCATGCTATTCTCCTTTCTCGCCGAATAATCCGTTAGGTCTGATGATGAGTACAGCGATCAGCAGGGCGAAAGCGACAGCACTGGCCCATATCCCTCCTAGGAACAAGGTCGCCATTTGTTCCGCGATTCCATATAGCAAGCCGCCCACTATTGCGCCTCGTATGCTTCCCAACCCCCCAAGTATAATGATGGCGAAAGCTATGATCGTCATCATTGCACCACTTTGTGAATTGAACGAGAAAATTATGCCGTACAATCCGCCTGCTGCAGCAGCCATCGCTGAGCCCAACGCAAATGTAATCATGTAAATTTTCTCAACATTAATTCCCATAAGGGTCGCTGTGACATTCCGTTGGCTGGTCGCCCTCATCGCTAGCCCAATCTTCGTTCTGTAAATTAACAATCCAAAGGCAACCAGAATCGCGACGACGACACCCACGGCGACGATTCGATCGTAGGAAATGGAGAAAGCCTGCAAATCAAAACTCAACCCTGAAAAGGGACTGACAATACGCTGTGATTGGTCGCCCCAAAAAAGCAAGGCAGCGTTCTCGAAAATGTAGATCAACCCGAGGCTGACGAAGATCTCGTTGAGTTTTTCTGTTCCTAGGACCTTTCGGAAGGTTAGTCGTTCAACGGCGACTCCGAGTAAGGCAACAAGCCCCATGGATACAAGGATTGCTTCGTAGGCGTTCAAGCCGGTGGCAACAGAGATCGTCCATGTGGCGTAGGCTCCGATCATCAGGAGTTGTCCATGCGCAAAGTTTACGAGTTTCATGACGCCGAAAATGATGTTGAGTCCGCTCGCGAGAAGCATATAGACACAGCCAACTGCTACTCCCCAGATCAATGTAAGAACGATTGTTCCAGCGGTTATGTCCATGTGAACCTCTCTTTTTTCCCCTTAAACAATTGGCACTTTGCTCAAATAACATCACATAACTATTTAAAATATTTCAGATTGGGGGAAAAATAAAAAGAAAAGTTTGGGAGGAGGCTATTTAGCTTCCAGGTTTGTAGCCTGCGGGCAGACTGAAGGTCGAGGGCGTGAAGTTAGTTATGGGGGTCGGTGACCAAACTATTTGCGACTCCAGCTTGTTTGAGGTTGAGTTCAAAACAAGTTGTTCAATGAATGTTACTGGTTGGATCTCATGCCAGTTGGTGCCTGAACCGAACTGTATTTTGCAGTTTTGTGTCATGATGAGCTTTTGGTTCATGTTGGTGTTTTCTATAGCGGTTCGTACTGATGCTTTGTCTACTGTTCCTGCGCTTTCGATTGCCGCTTTTGCGATATAGAAAGCGTCGTATGTGTCAGCACCCATCATTCCAGGGTAAACACCGTATTTGGCGAAGAACTTCTGAGAGTAAGCTTGCACTGCTGTTGAGTATGAGGGTGTCATGAATGGGTCCATTTTTGACTCCAAAAGTTGCCCATTGCCGCTGCCGCTGCTTTCCAAAAGCGAGTAGAAGGTTGGGTCTTGGTTGTTTTCGATTGCTATGTAAACTGTCTTTAATCCGACGTCGTTCCATCCCTGCTGGATTATGAGTGGCGTTTTGTCTGGGTTGTCTGCGACTAGAACTGCATCGGGGTGCGCTGCCTGAACAACTGTGAGGTCGGTTTGGTAGTTAACGGTGTTAGGGTCGTAGTTCCTATCCGCGACGATGTTGATGGGAAGGCTTTCGTTCTGTATCCAGTATTTAGCTGCTTGCTCAACGCCTTGTCCGAAAGCGTCGTTGCGGTAGAAGATTGCAAGGCTGAAGTTGCGGTCAGCTGCTACCATCGGTTTCATTTGTGTGGCAAAGAAATCAACGATTGTCTTTGTGTAGTCGTAAGTTGTGGTGCAATAGTGGAACACGTAAGTCATGCCGTCTGCGTCGGTGATGCTGTTGGCAGCTGTTGCGCCTAAACCGCCGTAGTTGCCTTGGGGTCCTCTTAAGGTTACAAGCCGATTGGAAGCACCTGTAATTATGAATGGGACCTTGTTGTCGATTGCGACAACTTCGTCAGCGAGGGTTCCCGCGCTTCCGTACCCGCCAATGAGCATGTCAACTTTCTCCGAGGTCACCGCTTGTGTCATTGGGGTAACCGCGTTGCCCGGAGAGTCATCGATTGTGTCAACAGGTGTAAGGGTGATGTTAACGTGAGTGTGCCAGCTTGAAACGTAGACGCCGCCAGCATCGTTAATTTCGTTCACAGCAAGTTCCGCGGCTCTCTGCATGTCTGTACCAACTGGGGACTTCGATATCGGAGCAACTAAACCGATGTTTATTGAGCGTGCGTTGGGTGAAGCTGCCGGTTGAATTAACTCTATTGCTGCGACAGCTGAGACGATTATGATTATAACTACGATTAATGCCAGTATTTTCTTATTCAAAGTTTTTCCTCTCTATTCATTTTATAGCCAATATCAAAGGCAACTACTAATAAAACTAACTCAAAAACAAGCGTCTATAGATCTCGAGCAGCAAAAGAGGGCGGCGCTGGTTTATCTTGGAATTCAACCCTAAGGCTTTTTCCTCGGTTCAACCTCACTAAAGACTTAGTTTAGCTTGAAATAAATGCGCCTGTTGCTTTTTCCCTTGTTTTCTGTTTTCAAAAGCACAATCTGCCCAACTTCTCGCAGGTTCTTGACGTGAGTTCCACCGTCTGCCTGTTTGTCCACGCCCGCTATTTCAACGATTCTCAGCGACGGCAGATCAGGTGGGAAAGCCCCAGCCATCTTTATTACGCCGGGGATTTTCATGGCTTCTTCGCGCGGCAACTCATACCATTTAACGGGCACATCGGTGCCGAAAAGCCGGTTAGCCTTGCACAGGTATTCTTCCAAGACTTGGCGGTCAAACGACTCCAGGTTGAAGTCAAACCGAATATGGTCTAAATCAAGCTGGTTACCCGTTATAAGAGCGCCCGTACCCTGATTAAGAAGAGAGGCAACGACGTGTGCTGCTGTGTGACTACGCATAAGCTTGTATCTTCTATCCCAATCTAAAATTAAGTGAACCTTCTCGCCTTCTTGGAGACCCGCGTGGTCAACTTCATGTGATATCTCGCCGGAAAACTTGCCGACATAAACCACCCCAAAGTCTTCTCCAGCCCTGACGATTTTTCCTTTGTCATATGGTTGTCCGCCGCCATTCGGGTAAAAGACAGTTTGGTCTAAAACCACGTATTTGCCGTCCTTAACTGAAACCACGTTTGCTTCAGCTTCTTTCATGTAACTATCAACAAGATACAAGGCTTTGGTCAAAGGGGCACCCAACTTACCTCTTGCCTGTTCTCCCTTAAAAAACCTACAGCATGCGACACTTTGAGAGAAAAAAACAATATACCACTTGCTCGAATGTTGTTGATAGATGGCTTATGCAACTCGCTGACTTCAAGAAGGGGATGGACAAGTACTTTTTGATTCTATGCGTCATGGGCGCATTCGCCATCTTAAGTTCAACCATGTCCAAAGATCCAGTTCTTAACCCGTTTGCTATAAGCCTGGGAACCCCTGGTTATTTGACTGGCGTTATCGCTGCAGCCTCCACCATCCCCGGCATCCTAATCAGTTTACCCGCAGCTTCACTGTCAGACGTTTTCGGGAGAAGAAAGATCCTCTTAATCGCAACGTTCATCTTCGCATCCGCACCCTTCCTCTATTTGTTGGTCACTGTCTGGTGGCAACTTGCGCTGGTACGGTTTTACCACGGCTTCGCCACAGCAATCTTCGTACCCGTTGCAGAAGCCACAATCGCTGAGCAGTTTCCCATGAACAGAGGCGGACGCATCTCAGATTTCAACTCGGCAACATACGTGGGAAGAGGAGCCGCACCTTTTTTAGGCGGAGCAATTTTAACAGTGACAAACAACGGTTCAACCACGCTTCACTATTTCGGTACGCTGTACTTGGCCGTGGGCATCGCAGGAGTTACAGCGTTCATAATTGCGCTCCTACTGCTTCGTGAAACCAAGCCAACGCCTACTCAGTCAACGAAGCCGCATTTTGAAACTAAAACCATGCTGAAAGGCTGGAAGCAGGTTGCAACAAACAGGAGCACGCTGGTTGTCACTTTTGTCCAAGCTGTTCAATATTACGTGTTCGGCGTCGTCGAATTCTATCTTGTACAGTACATGCAGCTGGTGGCTCACTTCAATGCACTGCAGCTCGGCATCGTTATGGGTGTGCAGATTGTCTCCTTAATTGTTTCAAGACCCATAATGGGGCGTTTCTCAGATAGAACCAGCAGACGCTTACCAGTTGTCATAGGGTGCGTCTTAAGTGCTGTGCTGCTGTTTGTTATTCCATTTACCACGCAGTTTTGGATCTTAATATTGATTTCAGTTGGCTACGGAGTAGGTTTCGCGATGGTAATTTCCTCAACTTCACCCATAATAGTTGAGGTGAACCCTGCCAACCTCGTCGGGACCTCGATGGGTTTCCTGAACACCATGATGGACATTGGGCAAGCCATCGGACCCATAATAAGCGGCATAATTTTAGTGTCAATTCTAAGCTACAGCGGGCTCTTCTCATCTTTGACCGTGCTGCTGGCGGTTTCAGCTGTGGTCTTTTTCGTGTCGGGCATAGCCAAAGCTAGAGCAGGAACAAAAAATGAAATCCCTTTACCTAGTGAATAAACGTTGTCAACTAAGCTTTAGCTTTGCCGCTGAAATATTCTTTCAGTGGGTTCCAATACCACTCTATCCAGCCATCAGCAGTTTCATCTGCTTGCTCTTCTGGAACACCAGATTGCACCATAACAAGCTCTGTTCCTTCGGGCACCTTGTTGAAACATAACTCCAGCTTTGACGGAACATAACCTTCCGGAAAATCAGTCGATGTCCACTCTTGAACTACACGTTTTCCATCCTCAAGTTCAAGGTACTTTCCAGAAATGTACCCGTCCCAAGATGTGAATTTGCCTCCGACTACTGCTTTGCCAGTCGCTTTGCTTCCTGTAAATTTGCTGTGCTTTTTCGGGTCAACATACGCGTCGTAAACTTCTTTGGGAGATGCTGGAATTACCACTTTCTGTTTTATAGTTCTGACTTTTGTTTTCATAAGAAGCTCACTATAAAAAACTATTGTGGAAGGGTTTTTTAACTTTAACTGTTAACTTACCATTGACTAAAAATGGGAAGATGCACAGTAACGAAAGGTCAACGCAGAATCGGAAGAACCATACGGAAGCTCGAGGGAAGCGTGGAGCTCAGCGACAAAGAAAGCAAAGCCAAAGTGGCAGAAAAAGATTTCAAGCAGAAAACCCAAGCAACCCAAGGCTTCACAGATGATTCGCCTGTACAGAATTTGCGTGACCCAACCAAATGGAAAAAGACCGATAAAGAACAGCAATAAGAAAAGTGTTTTACTAAGAAGAACGAATTGCTCAGCGAACCGAACGTCCAACAAGATGTAGGCAAGATTGGGAATCCGTCTCTATGGGGATATGGGCTTCTTGTTAAACGCTGGTTCGCTGGAGCTTTGCTCTCTATAAACTCTGCGCTATTCTCGGCAAAAGTAACAACCGTTTTTTAGGCTCTTAATAGTTTCACAAATAATCTATAGAAAATCTATAGGTTGGCACAGATGTCTTTAAGTTTTTTAAGGCGGAAGTGTTTAGTTTTACCTGTGATTTTGTGTCTGCTTCTTTGGATATCGAGAGTGACTGGAACTTTAGGGTTTTTGTTAAGCGTTTGATTGTTGTAAAAACGAAGAATTATCGCGTCCGCAAAGCTGCTGTTTTAGATGTTTTAACAAGCTTGATGTTCGCGGTTGATGTGCCAGACATGGTTTCTATGGAGGAACTCACATTGGAAAAAGAGTATTTTGCTAACCTCAGAGTCTATACCGCGAAAAATATTGAAGGCGTCGATGCAGACTTTGCCAACTTTTTTGAAGCAGTAGACGTAGACCAAAAAATTGAAGACTTCCTAAAAGCATACTGGATTTACCCAAGCAAAATCCGTTTCGAGCTAGTCGACCTCGAAGAACCCTAAATTAACAGGCTTTTCGTCATAATTTTGGTTTAAATTGTAAGAAGACCCCATTTTTCTTATTGTTTTATTCTTTGCGCATAAGCTTTGACCCAATTCGAGGTGCTGAAGCTGGGAGAATAGTGGCCAATTTGGAGGCGGCATCAAAATACCACCACTTACAAGGGTTAAGATGCGCTGCTTTTAAGATTGATGAGAACACTCGCTTAATACGTTGCTTCTAACATTACGCGCTTCAAGATTTCAGCGCCATGCCTAACTCCCAGCTTCTTCTCACCCAACCTCTCTCTATACTTAATGGGAATTTCTACGATGCCAAAACCTTCCCGGTCCACATGATGATTAAGCTCAACCTCGAAATCAAAGCCTTTAGATTTAACCTTCCACCTTCTAAGAATTTTCGCACGCAGTACACGCAACCCCGTCAACGGATCAGCTAACTGGATTCCGTTTAGAAAGTTTTGAGTAACCGCTATTAACCGGTTACCAACGTAAAAAACGCCATTCGCCCCCTTTAGGTCCAAGTAACCAATGAACCGGTTACCGCAAACCATGCCCACATCAGGGTTATCCTCCAAAATCCGAATCATCAAAGGAACATACTCAGCAGGGTAAGTATAATCTGCATCTGTAATCACAACATAATCAACCGTCAAATCTGAGCACTCAATCGCCTTCGCTAATGCGTTACCCTTACCTAATCCATCTTGAAACAACACTTTGGCGCCCAAGCTCTCAGCAATCTCGACGGTTCGGTCAGTGCTCCTTCCGTCAACTACCAGAACACGTAAACTATCAAGCTTAGACCTAAGCTCAGCTATGGTGCGCCCTATGCCTTCTTCCTCGTTCAACGCAGCTATGATAACCTCTATTGAAGGTATCCCCTTGCCCTTCATTTCTCCTTTTTCCATTAATAATCAGCCCACTTAGGCAATAATGTCTTTAATGGAACCTGATTTAGGAAGATATTGAAAAAATGGAAATGCACGAACACTTTCAACTTTAACTTCCTATTCTGCGCCAAGCTCTTAGCAATCCTCTTTAGGTTAGGTTGCATACTGCTGTTCTAGCGTCGGCACAAAGACAATTAGGTCATTCTGAACAGACAATTTTGGTTTTGGATTTGTTGTTTTTCTTTTTGATCCTATCAAGCATAAGCTCCAGCCAACACACCAGAGAAAGACAGATATTGGCATCAGCAGGAACGATACGACCCTGTTTCGCTTTTGCATGTGTTGGCATCGGTGAAAACGACTAATAAGACTTCATAACACGTACATATATACCTCCAAACATAATTCCAGTTCTTTCAGGTCCAGTATAGTCAATTTTAACTTCAACTAGTTTCACATTTCGCATCTGCATGTTGGTCAAAATGCTACAAACTTATCAATTTTAATTTAGCTCTTGGCAACAATCAAAAAGAATCTGAAAATCCCCAGATAGTTTACGAATCAGTGAAAAGTCATTTGACACTATTTTTGTAGAGTGCCGTCAAGTTTTCTGGAGAGTCTTCGACAAGACTGTGGGTCTTCCTAAGATGTTTTCTACATGCAATATAGCAACTGCACCCTAATCTACAGCGACCCTTTTCCTATCGGAGCGTTTAGTGCGACAAACGCGGTAGGCCATTTAAACAACTGCAGTCTGAGCGGTACACAAAATATCAGTATTTAGAACTAATTATTTTGTGTTCTATGGTCTGGTTCTTGATGCTTTTTCCAAAATCTCAAACACTTATTAAAACGCCCGCGACAAGACCCTTAATCGTAAAGGCGATTTTCGGAAAATTTTAGGTGTAATAATTTAAACCAAAACTTAAACGAATACCTGAACAAACCCTAAATTAACGTAGCACCATGTTCACGAATTTTTCAGGGTTAAACAATTCCAAATCCTTATAGGTTTGGCCAACCCCCACGTCTGCATCGACCTTCGTCAAAATAGTTGCATCTATGCCGACGGCCTTGTTGAATTCTTCTGCCTGCATAACAGCATCGTTGCCGATCAGCGAATCCACTGTTAAAACCGTCATGTCGGGGCATGCGACACGTTTCACTTTGATGAGCTCATTCATCAGGTTTTGGTTAGTTTGCATTCTGCCTGCCGTGTCAATCAAAACAATGTTGATTCCGTGGGCCTTCGCGTGGTTGATAGCATCGTAGGCAACTGCCGCTGGGTCGCCTCCATAATTGCTTTTGATTACGCGAAGACCTAAACGTTTTGCGTGCTCTTCAAGCTGCTCGATTGAGCCTGCGCGATAAGTGTCTGCGCCAGCAAGAACCACCGAAAAGCGTTTGTCACTGAAAAACTGGGCTACCTTAGCTATGGTAGTGGTTTTTCCTGTTCCGTTGATGCCGACAAACATCAGAATAAATGGCTCTTTCTTCTTCCGTTTCTCCTCAGCCAACTTTAACAAATCAACTTTGACGTTAGTTAACATAACTTCTAAAAGGACCTGACGAAGGTTTTCCTCAACGATTTTCTTGCGATCATCCAACCGCTTAACTTGAACGCCGACAAGGCGCTTTTCAAGGTCTTCGCTGATTTTATCAGCCACTGGAAAAGCAACATCGTTTTGGCAAAGGCTCATTTTGAAATCTGATAAAATAGGGTTCAGATTTTCATGTTTAAACTCAGTTGTAGTAACCTTGCTAACTAAGCCTTTAAAACCCGACTTGAGCTTCTCAAACATCGCTTCAAGGTTTCCCTTCTCTAGCTGATGAAAGCATACTTTCAAGCCTGCCTCTGCCCGTGTTTATCCGTTCAGCCACTTGACTGAACTGCTGCTGGGC
>JBEKPM010000028.1:0-13705 GCA_049520735.1 Bathyarchaeia archaeon
TTTCTCTTGGCGCCATGCGCACAGGAGTTGACATCGTTTACCTCGCAGCACCCTCAAAAACTGCTTACGCAATTTCTTCAATGTCCCCTGACTTGATTACGGTTAAACTTGAAGGCGCCAACTTGAAACCTAGTAACTTGGAGACACTAAAGCCATACTTGAACTTGATTAACGCGGTTGCGGTAGGTCCCGGTTTGGGTTTGAACTCTGAAACCATCGATTTCGTTAAGGTCTGCGTCGAAGAGGTTGAGCTGGCTGGAAAACCTTTGCTTCTGGACGCTGATGGACTCAAAGCCTTTGCCAAATTCAAACGACGTCTGAAGGTGCCTCTAGTTCTTACTCCTCACGCAGGCGAATACACGATGCTTACAGGCGAAACTTTGCCTGAAAATCAAGATGAACGCGCCTTGGCTATTCAAAAAACAGCTAAGAAGCTAGGCGCTGTGGTTCTTGTCAAGGGCAAAGTTGATTACATTTGCAGTCCTGAACGCATTAAGTTGAATTTCACTGGAAACCCCGGTATGACTGTTGGCGGAACTGGCGATGTTCTTAGCGGTATCGTTGGCGGCTTAATGGCTCAGGGCGTGGATACGTTTGAAGCTGCAGCAGCTGGGGCATTCGTTAACGGCGCAGCTGGCGATTTTGCAGCAAACGAACTCGGCTTTCACTTGGTAGCAACAGACATTATAGACTGGATCCCGGGAGTTTTCGAAGACCCAATGAGCCACGTGAAGGTGCGTAAACTTTTTGGAACCTGAAACCGAACCTCAAAGACCACCGATGCCTGTAAGGATCAGCATTTACCACGCAGCTCAGGATGACCCTAAGAAAAACACTGCCCTGCGGCTGAAACGTCGCGGGTTTGCCAGGATAGTTACCAAGGTCAGGTTTTTGCCAAAACGGGCCATCGTGCTGAACCCTTTCGGTGAAATCGCGTTTTCACCAGCGGATAGAGAGCGGCTTTCGCAGTTTGGGTTGGCTGCGCTAGATTGCAGTTGGGAACACGCCCAGAAAGTAATGGGAGAACACGTTAAGGGAACCAGCCGATGCTTACCCATCCTTATCGCAGGCAACCCCGTTAACTTTGGTAAACTAACGAAACTGACCACCGCTGAAGCCATTGCCGCTGCACTGTACATTGCAGGTTTCAAAAAAGAGTCGGAAGACCTTCTATCAATTTTTACGTGGGGGCATTCTTTTTTTGAGCTAAACGGTATGTTACTTGATAATTATGCATTAGCAAAAGACAGCGGTGAAATCGTTGAAATGCAGAATAAGCTCCCGAAAAGGAAAAAATGCAAATCTTAATTTATTATTGACGTTTGCCAAAAACAATTGCAAAAAGTTTCTCAAAAGTCAGAAGTCATCAGAAAGGGAGCTATTTTTTGGGACTCTCTTTCTGATAAAAACTATCGACATGAGAATTGCTACTGCAAAAATTGGCAGAACTACCAAAGCTGGAAACTCTGGAGCAGTAGATGATGGATTTATAGCTCTGGATGGACTTGATGAAGGCGTGCCGAAATTCGCGATAGATATGGGGACCATTAGTGGATGATTATCTTGCAGTATGCTGGTCACTTCACGATATGTATTGAACATATATGGTGTGTTGCCGATTCCTAAATCGTCTATTTCAGTAGCGTTCGGATATCTTGTCAGGTAGTCACTCCAGTAGTTTCTGTCTACTGTTTCGTTCCCGCATAGTTGCAGAAAAATACCTCCTAAAAGGTTATTTTCAGTTATTGTGTTGCCGCTTGAAAGTTCTATCCCGATTGTTCCCATAACGGTGCAGTGAGTGATATTGTTACCGCCGCTGTTCCAGTACAGAAGAACTTCGCTTTTTGCATCATTTGTGATGTTGCCCATATAGTCATCAAAGAAAGTGTTTCCGCTGCTTCCATGAGTGTCTACACTGTAATTGAAATCCATGATTCCTAAATTCTCAATGGTAACGTTACGAATCTCTTTTGGTGATGGATATTCAGTGAGATTGCCGGTCAGGTCTATTCCTGTGCCTCCATGCCCTTGAAGTGTGCAGCCTGCACCGTCAAGTATTATGTTGCTTTTTTGAATAGCTATCCCACTTGAAATATTGGCAGTTAGAATATAGAAGTCTCCGTTGCGTTGAATATTATTTGTTCCAACGACTACCCCGTCAGAAGAGATGTAAATATTTGTTGATTGCGCCTTTGCATTTGAGCTATAGACTGTAAGTGAACCTGCCAAGACCATTAGAACAAATAACAGAGCAACACATTGCCTCATGTTTTCACTTCCTGTTAAGAAATATGCAAGTGCCTATTAGCTCTCCCTAAAGAACAGCCTGTTCCGCTAAGAGAACAGTCGAAGTTTCAAGCCAAGAATTGGTCTACAGAGTAAGTTGAGGCTTTAATGGTGTCTAGCTAATAAGTGCCAAGTTTGTTTTGTACAAAAAGGGTCAGACAAGAAAGCTTAAGTGTTAAGCCATCCATAAAAATGCAGAGCGCCCATGAAGTTGAAAGGCCTGCCGCTTGATCTGAACGTTTATGAAGCTTCTGAAGCGCTGACAAACAAGCATTTTCAGCAAATCAAAACGGTTGATTTTGAACGATTCTACCTTCCCGAGAGCATGAGACCTTTCACGGACCTAAGCCCTGTTGGCACGAAAAAGTTTATCGCGGATGACAACCGTGGTGCAGTTTCAACTTTTCCTGAATTGAAAATAGACGGCACAGACTTTTACCTCTCCGTTAAAGGCATAGGTTCAACAACTAACCCATTTTCGACTCAGCTCCTAAGCAAAGCCGAAATATGCAACCTGCTAAAAGATTCGACAATGAAAAACAGAATTGTGAACTCCGAGGGAATCGCTCCAAGGTACCTTACAGGGGAACTATGGTTAAGAGGCTCCCCATATGGTGGACAAGGACTTGAGCACGCGGCCACTGCGTTAAGAGTTTCCGAACTGGCTGACCTTACTTCCATTCACGGATTTCGAGTCGCGCCAGTTTTGAAAATCGTTTTCCTTCCCCCAGACCTTGAGAATGAAATCAAAAAAATATTTTGGTACCGCAGATTCCCGGGCAGAATGGTTCAGGAAATAAGGTTGGTTCCTTCTAACGTCCGGATTTACTTTCATGCGGGAAGCACCGTCGGCGGGAACATACACTCAATTTTTGACTTGTTTGGATTGGATAGCGATGATAAAGCAGTTGCTTTTCTGAAAAATTTTGTTAAAAGCGGCATCGCATACCTGACCCTGTTCCCTAGGACGATGAAGAGAAACGAAGATGGAACTTTCTCTGGATTGGATTTCTACGATGTCTGGCTTGACAAGGATGCAGTGCTCGCTCCAGATGGCACTATTTACTTCGTGGATCTTGAAGGTTTGGAATGGATAAATGCAGAGGAAAGGAAAATCTCTGAGAAGATTGACGACCAGATCTACAGGTCCCTATACGAATTCATGTATGCGTATGAACAGATAGAGCGAGAACGATTTGCAAGGTTCGGGGGTGTGGCTGATAGGAAACTGCAGTTTGAATGTCTCCTCAAGGAAGCCCTAAGGGAAGATGAAGTTGTCGACCTTGTAAGTGAGGGACAAAGTCTTAAGCTGGTCATTGGTAACGTTCTTGGGGAGCAAAGTTTAACTAAAAAATTCCCAATCATGGACTGGTAATTAAAATGAAATGCAACGACGTAAGAACATTTTTCTCTCAGATAGCCCAGAAATCGATTTCAATGCAGATTCCACAAGCCGACATGGATTTTCTCCGTGATAACGGCTATCTTTCAGTGATGCCAAAAGAAGATTACGATCAGGTATCAGCTGAAGTTTCTAACTTGACACAGATGAACCAGGATTTGTTCAACGCAGAGAACACGGAAAGGAGCACAAAAGAGGCTCTGGAACAAGAGGAGAGAAAAACTCATTCGATCAAGTTTCTTTTTGAGGGAAAAGAGATTAAGGAAGCTGAGCGCGAAAAAGTGGAAGGCGAAAAGAACGTTGTCTCAAAAATAGATGCTGATATAGCTGAAAGAGACGACAAGATAAAGCAGCTAATTCAGAAGAAATCCATAGTTGACAGGATGGTGCCCTCCGATGGAAAATACCTGTCGCTTACGGGTTTGGGTGTAATCACGTTGAACGACCTCAACGTCAGAAACTACAGGGTTTCTGCCAACGAGTTCTCAGACTTTATCGAAGAAACCAAGGAGACATCCGATGAGCTGAGGACGATTGCATACAAAGCCAGCTTCTATGCGAATAGGTTCAGAGCTGAATTTCCAGAAGCCGACCTTTCCCAGCTTTGGAGCATCTCGGTGGGGCTAGGAAAACTTCAAGGCGACCCCAATCAAATCTGCCAACGGTTCCTGCAGGCAACTGGCAGCCTACAACATTTCAAATCGACCCTCGAAAACAAGATGATGGCGGCGGAAATCATGACTTCCTTTAAGGATAACCAACCTCAGTCATTGACTGAATCCGACTTTCAGAACCTGTCGGCTACCTTGGGAAACCTTGACAAGGAAGTTAGGCACGACAAGGTTCCAAAGGAGCTGTCAGTCGGAGTTGCAGCCGTTATTCTGTTCGGAAGAAGATTTGACGGCACATTCCCAACCGACAGATTCGCGGAATTTTCCAAAATGACTTCTTCATATGAATCAGCCGCAATTCTTGCCGTAGTAAATGTCCCCTCAGACCAGCTGGCGAGTAAATTCCAGTCTTTCAGGTCAATGTTTAGTTCCTGGGGTTATGTGGCCTCAGAGGATACTGAACTTGCATCTGCTTATCTGTCGATTTCCGATCTGAACCCCGGTGAAGTGAACACGAAGTTGACAATAATTGTCGACGCCCTCAAGAACTATCTTGAGTATCCACTCGTCGCCTCAGCGATACTTGCGTCAATACCAACGTTAGAAGCTAACGAGACCCTTGACCTGATGCAGAAAGCCTACACTCAGCTAGGAACCCAAGCCCTAGACTTGTTTCCCCCTGAACTGCTAAGTCTCTCAGTCAGGATGATTCATGGAATCAAAAACGAGCTGGTGAAAGAACTTGATCCAACCGCGAAGCTCACCAATACTCCAATGCAGTTCACGTATATTCCGTCAAACGTATTCTTCATCTACTATGCACCGCTCATTGTCGCGCATTCATATTATTATTCCACTTTCAGCGGAATCGGCGGCTTCCATCCTGCACACGTACACGGTATCGGGGGGTTCATGGGTTGATCTCGAAATCGGTGCTTCTAATTCTCATCCTTTCGCTCTTCCTAGCCGCTTACCCTGTCTTCGCAGCTGCAACTTACGTGCCCCATCAAGGCGACTACCTCAACTATCATGAGGTTGAAACCCTCAGCAACGGCACGGGTAGCTACTCAGGGTACACGGAGCAAACAGTCGTTGACGGAAAAGAAACGATAAACAGCGTCGATGCAAACGGAGTCGTTTCAGCAACATATGGCTACACGTATACTTACAGCAACAGCTCAGGCTCAACTGAAACCGGCAGCCAATCTGGAACCTTCACTTTCTCATCCCAGAGCTTCCTTTACTTGAACGGAACCGACGATCAAACCGGGTACGTCAACCCAAACGTTTGGTTCTTAATGGATAACTCAATCTCTCAGGGCGGCACCTTCACCATTCTGAACACTGAGATGACGGTTACATCTAGGAGCTACAGCTACTACCTTTCATCGCAGAACAAAAACGTCAACGCCATTTTTGCTCAGGGAACTTCAAGCTACGATCGGAACGATGCGTACGGACAATTCACGGCCACATACACGTGGAAAGCTTACTTTGACCCAACCACAGGATACATAATTGGATATGAATATGTTGAACACGATACCAACCCGTCAGGCGACGGGTTCACATGGACCGACAACCTCTATGTGACCTCAACCAGCTACTCGTTGACGGCAGCGGCAACCGGCAGTTCAGGTGGAGGAAATTCAGGCGCAACTCTAAACGTCGACCTCGTCGCGGCAATAGTGCTATTTATCGTAGTCGTCGTGATCTTCATCATTGCGCTTTCGATAAGAAGCAGAAGAAGACTTCCGAAGCACAGTCCCCCGCAAGAATATTCCCCGCCATCTTCGCCGCCGCCGGCACCTCAAATTGATTTGACACCGAAACAACCACCAGTGCAGCAGATCGTGATTAAAGAAGTCGTGAAGGTAAATTGCCGCTACTGCGGAGCACTAATAGACTCCACAGCTCAGACCTGCCCTGTATGCGGAGCCCCCAGAACATAGACACGCACACTAAATTTTAATTTCCTTCTTACTACCTAAATCCTTTCTAAAATACTGAAAAAGTTCACCATATACAGTCATATGCGCTTTCATGACGTTTCCTGAAGAAGCGACATTGTAACGAGAGATTTCGCAGAACGCTGAACGGGCATGCTTTGACTTAAGCCAGAGAATTCGAGCATTCAAAATATCTTCACCCATTCCTATTCGCCTAAATTGAGGTTTCACATAAAGAGAATGCAGTCTTCCAACACCGTTCACAAGTGAAACCCAGCCTAATCCGGCAATTTCGCTGTTTAGCTTAACGATAAAGCACCTATCTCCATTCTCAAACGCAACACTTACCCACCTCTTGTTTATCCCCGGATGAGTTGAAGTCATGAAGCGTTCCACCTCACTTGTGTGCTGTTTCTCTGCCATGGAAATTTCGTAGCTGAACCTGTGGGCAAGGGAAAGAGTTTCAAGATCTACGCTGTAAATGTCGTAGATTTCATTTTCATGTTCAGTTTTTAACTCAGAGAAGAGCCAATTGAATGGTTTTAACGCGTAAAAGTAGTCGAATACTTCTCTTGACCTGGTATAAATTGATCCACTCTTCTCCGAGTCGTCATATATGAATAAGCCTGAGGTGACTCCTTCGGAAGTCCTAGTTACGTAAGCTTCACCGCCTATTTCGAGTATTTCTTTGGTGTGATATTCCAAGTAAGGTTCAAAAAACGAGAAACCAACAGGAAAGACAAAGTTAATGTCAGATACACTCACTAATTGGGAAACCTGCATTTAACCTGTCAGCTCGTTTTTACAACTATGACTTTCAATCTGATAAAACTTGAGTTCTCGCTTCATCAAGTGCGAAACTCGATGGCGCCAACGACACCTTCTCTCCTCTACGATGTGCTTGCCAAACTCTTTCTTTAAACGTTTTTGTTTTTTCGCAAGGTTCATGGCTAACCTAATACCGAGTTTCTACTTTAACGGCTTTGATTTCAACCCTCAACTTTCAGCGCAGAAGGCTAAGGGGTTAATCACAGCGCCATGAACCCACCTTGGTTACATTAAGGAAAACACATACAAATCTTCTTTCGGTTGGTCAAGAAATCTTGACTTAGAAATATCTGGTTTAGTCAAGAAACATTGACGAATAATCTTTAATTCCTGTGATTATCTAATAGCAAATTGGAAAACCCATGAAAAAAACTGTCAGAGCAGGGGTTTGCATTAATTTTCTTAAAGTAGTTTTGATTCCCTTTGTCAAGACTTACTGGAAAAAATGGTTTGTACTGACCCGTCTCGCGCAAAGGTTTGATTGGTGAGAAGACAGAATGAATTATGAGACAACAAAGACTTTGATAGTTAGCTGCGTTCTTCTCGTTCTCTTTTTCTTGTTCTGTGCTTTCGCATTATTGCCTCAGCCCGTTCGAGCACAGGCGGTGACAACGACGGTAACCGGTTTAAACGAGCCTTTTGATGTGGCTTTAACCCCTAATGGCAATTATGCATATGTTACAAATGGCGGCGGCTCGGTGTCGGTGATTAACACCGCGTCGAACAAAATTACAGCGACAATATCCGATAGAAATGGTCCTTTTGGTGTAGCTGTAACGCCCAACGGCAACTACGCCTACGTAACAAATGGCGGCAGTGGCTCGGTTTCGGTGATAAGCACAGTTACCAACAAAGTTACAAAGACAATAATTGTAGGAAACGGCCCCTTTGGTGTGGCTATAACGCCCGCCGGCGCTTACGCCTATGTTACAAATTTTGGCAGCGACTCAGTGTCAGTAATAAGCACGGCTTCAAATACGGTGGTGGCGACGGTAACCGTTGGAAGCAATCCTCAAAGTTTGGCTATAACGCCTAACGGCGAATACGTTTATGTTTCAAATTTTGGTGCCGCTACGGTTTCGGTAATCAACACCGCAACAAACACAGTCACAGCGACAGTAGACGTTGAGAGCGGTCCTTTCGGCGTGGCTGTAACGCCCAATGGCGACTATGTATATATTGCAAATTCTGGCAGCGGTTCAGTGTCGGTGATTAGCACGGCTACAAACACGGTGACGTCGAGGGTCCCTGGCTTAAGAGAGCCTTTGGGTGTGGCTGTAATACCCAACGGAGCCTATGCATGTGTTGCAAATGACGACAGTGGTACGATCTCGGTGATAAACACAACTACGAACAAGGTGACTAAGACTATAACAGTAGAAAACGCTCCCTACGATGTGGCTGTTACGCCAGACGGCGGATATGCCTATGTTACAAATCTTAACAGCGCAACGGTCTCGGTGATAAATGTAGCTCCAACTCTGAGTGCGTCGCCAATACCTTTTCTAGCAACGTCAATTCCAACACCTGCCCTAACGCCAACAACAACTGCAACAGCATTTGTTGGTGTGGACGGAAAAGATTTGTCGAATTCAAACTTGCCCTTCTATCAGCAGCATTTAGTAGCTATTGTGTTAGCAATTGCACTAGCTATAACGGTTGTTATTGCCGTCTCAGTTAAACTGAAAGACGGAGCTCAATCGCCTGAAAGATATTGGGCTGATTGCAAAAATTGAGCTTAAATAAAGAATAGGAAGAAACACAAAGATGACGTGGGAACTCCCCAGTAACATTGCATTACCAGTATTCGTCGCAATATTACTGGTTGGAATCTACCTCATCCTCAAACTGGCCAAAAACAAAACCAACAAAGTTAGCACGCTAAGACTTTTCATTCAAATAAACTCTGTAATTGCAATATTCATGGGGCTTATATTGGGTCCCTTCGATACACCACTATGGCGACCGATCGGCCCTTCGCCACGCAGCCTGTTATTTGGGGCCAGTTTTTTGAAGACCCAGTTTCCAGACGGTTTCTCTGTTCCTGTTTTAGCATGTTATTACTCTAATGGGCGAACAGTCACTTGCGCTCTTTGGCAACTTCAAGCTTATTTTTTTCCATATTGGAACTTTTCGAATGGTTATGAGGCCATATACTCGACGTCTGGTTTGGAAAAAATAGGTATTGTTATAATCTTGCTGGTGATCGCGTCCATAATTTTGGGAAGGGCTTTCTGCGGTTGGCTATGTCCTTTCGGCCTTTACATGGACTTGTTGACCCGAATTCGCAAGACGTCACACATGCGGCATTTGCATTTTTCCGAAAAAACAAATGGGGCAATTGCACAATCACGGTATGTCATTATTGCAGTTATTTTAGTTCTTAGCGTCATCTTTGCTTCATACGCGATTTTCGGGGCCCAGCTAATTCCGGGCACCACACCTGCAGGACCCACGGGACAAGCGGGTAATGTGGGTAACATTGAACAGCCTTTTTGTTTGGTTTGTCCAATGAGGCCTCTTTGCATTTTGATCGAATGTGCGTTGGGCGAAATGAAGTTTTCATACGTCTCGAAAATAGCCGGCGGACCATTATGGATAACAGGCTTTTATGTTACATCCATAAACTTGGCTGTTTTGATTTCCATCACAGTTTTAGCTTTAGCCTATAGACGGTTCTGGTGCAGAATCTGCCCGCTAGGTGGTTTAACCGCATTATTCAGCACTTTCACTCCATTCAAACAAATCGCTATGACCCGTTTGAAAAAGAACGAGCAAAAGTGCACTAGTTGTGGTGTTTGTAAACGTGTTTGTCCAACTCAAGCCACAACTGTGTATGAGAAAAAAGGCGGTGATGTGACTGAATCTAGATGTATACTTTGTGCACGATGCATTGAAGAATGCCCCTATGAAGGGGCACTGACATTAAAGGTTGCGGGAAAAACAGTGATGAATTCCAGAAATTGGTTGGAAGAACAATAAATTTGTATCCCGCAGATTTTCGTTCAACAAAAAGTATTTTAACCGAAAGATCGAACTCATATTTGAGTCTATTTAATGCGCAAAATTGCCGCAGCAATGATAATCTTCACTTTCATATTTATTTCGATTACTGTAACAGCGGGTCAGCCTTCTGTAGGCGTTAAGAAGGGAGACTGGGTTGAGTACTCAGTAAAAACTACCGGTGCGACTCCTGCCGCTCAAGATCTAACTTGGGCTAAAATTGAGATTTTGGATGTCGAAGGAGAAGCATTTCATGCTAATTTTACTGTCAAATACGTTAATGGAACGATCTCGAGTGCGGTTAGAACCTTCGATTTCAGCTCCGGAAATGTTCAAGCTTGGATAATCATACCCTCAAATCTTAGCCCAGGCGAATCCTTCTACGATTCATCAATCAATAGCAACGTAACAATTCAAGGTCAAGTACAAAAAACCGTCGCAGGAGCAACCCGAACAGTAACATACTTAAACAGCACTTTAGGCGGCGTACAAAGAAACAAGCAGTGGGACAAAGCAACGGGCTTCTACGTTCAAAGTGCTGACAACTTAGGAAACTACACCGTTAATGCACAAGCGACTGCAACAAACATTTGGAGCCCCCAAATTCTAGGCTTGAATCAGAACACATTTTACTTAGTCATTGCAGCCATTATTGTAGTAATAGTGGTAATTTCATCTATAATTATAATTGCGCGAAAAAAGAAATAAACTTCAAAATAGTTGGCCATATTTTTCGCAATAAGATTGGAAGAGAAAACATTTACAATGATTTGTATTGTCTATACTTCAATTCATTCTGAGAAAGGGTCTGTTATTTATTAGCCAAAGATCGATGCCGATAAATAGAAAACCTATGAAACCCAAAGCTATAGTGACACTTTGAACGCCGTATAATTCGTTGAAATCTTGTAATAACGCAGAAAGCCCTGCGAGTAAAAATGTTCCGCCAATTGCTAAGCGAATGCATCCAATAATCCTAACACAGAGTTCATGCTTCACAGAATTTGTATTTTTTTGACCTTGCTTAAGAGATTTTATGATGAAACACTTGAGAATCAATAAGTTGGTGGGCATGGGAAAGATAAAGTTCCTTGATTGAGTTTAGTCAAAGTTTCTGGTACTAAGCAAATAGAGGTGGGTTCATCCAACCGTGGAAATTATCTTCCTTCTTTTGTTATTCGCCCATGACTGCGCCTGAGCCTGGGGGAGGTGTTCGCGTGATTCCAGCTGTTGCGAGAGCTAGGGCCCATAGCATATCGTCGTGGCAGTGTGCTGGATGGTTGAATTGTAGGTGTCCGCTTTTGCTGTATTCGTATTGTTGCTCGTTGATTTGTTGGCAGAGGAGTCTATCGTATGGGATGGCTATACGATTCTGCTCCATAGCAATTTTTAGTCCCGTAAGCAGATCTTCTTTTGACTGCACAGTAAATGTGAGACCTTTAACAGTATATAATCCTTGGTTGCGAATCTCTTCAAGCACTGGTTCACCCACCCCAGTTTGATCAACAAGCACGCACCTGAATTGAAACCTTTGGTTGGCTCTTATTAGATGCCCAATGACCTGTGTGTATGGAGTTTCAAGCGGAAATTGATGCATGTAAACGAGCTTGAGTGTGTTTGCTTCTCGTCTTAAAACTGTTAGTACACTGTAATCTTGCAGTTTGCCGAAGTCTAAGCCAGCGAAGTATTCTCCGCGTGGAAAAGAGGGTTCAAGGCTGCAGAGTTCAACGCCAAGCTTTTGGGCTAACTCAACGGAAGAACGAATGAGCGCCTGTGGAAAGGAGCTGTTGAGGGCTTCGACGAATTCGGCTTCGTACTCCATTAGGTATCCGTCATGAGTCATGTTTTGGCCAACAGTAGTTGTGTTGGCGTTTTTGAACAAGTTGTTTTGGGCTGGTTCTTTGGTTTGGGCTTGGATTGGTTGCATCTGGTTTCTCAAAACATCTCGAATAGTCTAAAAAGATCGTGAAATAAATCCGCAGATTTGTGAGCGGTGGTTACAGTGCAAATTTCAGAAGAAAACGATCAATTTTTGGTCGCAGAGAACGGTAAAGGACTTTAATTGACTTTTTTTGACGTTAATTGACGTTAATTGACTTTAATTGACGTTAATTGACGGTAATGGCCGCCTATTGACGTTTATTGACGTTTAAAGACGGGTCCTGCAGATGGTTTAAGCTTATCCACAATAAAGCAACCCAAAACACAAACAAAAATTTTCTCCTGCCAAAAACGCGAAAACCAGCGGGCACTTGCTGGATTTTGCACCGTGTACGCTGTAGGCGGGGTTTACGAAGGCGCGGTAGAAGAAGTGGTTTTTGCCCCATGGCGTGCTTAGTAGTATGCGTAGCCGTCGGTTGTGTTTAGCATTGGGAAGAGATTTGGGTAATGACTTTTTCAGGGATCCATGAGGCTTCATATAGAATAATCATGTTTGCGGTGTAGCCTCGTAGCATTTTCTCCGAGCACGGCAACGCAATATTTTGCAGCTGTTCTCAAATAAGGCATTATTACCACCAACCGCGCAATTGCTCAGCAGACCCTCAACATGTTATACAAGACAGAGACCAATCCAGTTTACTTTCATTTCCAAAGAAAAGCTGCCCTTCAAAACGGCCACCAATCACCATTGATAAACTGCTTTGGACCGAAAAATAGCTATTAACTACCGATGCTTAAACAGATAAGTCCTTAGAACTTAAAGATAGAATAGACTTTGAAGGCGAAAAAAGCGTTGGTTGCGGTTGCCGGTTTTAAGTGTGAAAGAAAGCTATTGACCGAATTTAGGGTGAATTTGGGAATCCATGGTTTTTATCACTAACGAATACTTGTTCTTAGCTTCGGTTATCGTAATTTCGCTTTCAGGCGTTTTGATGCCTGGACCCTTGTTTGCCATGACGATTCAGAAAGCTGCTAAACGCAAAAGTGCCGGAGCATTAGTCGCCGTCGGGCATGGAATCGTTGAGCTCCCCTTGATGTTAATGATCTTCTTGATTCTAAGCCAATTCAAAATTCCAAGTCTTGTTCAAATAGGTGTTGGGCTCATAGGTGGCTTCCTGATGGTTTTGATGGGCGTTCAAACGTTTCGGAACCGAAACAAAACCAACGAGGCGCCAGTGAGTTCCACGCGAGATTCAGTTCTTGCGGGCGTCTACACTACCGCTGTAAACGCAGGGTTTATTCTCTGGTGGCTAACCATTGGCACAACCCTGATACTTAATGCTCAACTGTTCGGGATAATCGGCTTTTCACTTTTCGCCGGACTGCATTGGCTTTGCGATTTCTCATTTTACACAGTTGCAGCATTAGCGATTTTCAAATCGCAACAGCTCTGGTCGCAACGTTGGAATCAACAGGTACGGATGGAGTTAACGCTTTTCTGCGTTGCAGTCTTCATCGGGTTCGGAGCGTACTTTGCTGGTTCAGCTTTATTGTCGATTTTGGCATAGTTATATAGGATTTTGGGCTTAGTGATTATTTATGGAGTTTAAAGTTGGAAAAGCCGTTTTGCAAATAATCAGGGGAGACATAACGGATGTTGAAGCAGACGCGATCGTGAACGCTGCAAACTCGTCGCTGATGGGAGGCGGCGGAGTCGACGGCGCAATACATCGCAAGGGCGGACC
>JBEKPM010000029.1:0-13693 GCA_049520735.1 Bathyarchaeia archaeon
GGCCCGAAGGCAGTAGTTGGAGGTTTGTCAACCCACATTACAAGGAAGACATTCTGACCTATGCCTACTTGCTGAGGGACAGCTTGAAGATACGAATAAGTTGCAATTGTTCCTTGAATATCACGTGCTTTGGTACTTGGCACGATTGCGATTGCTGCAGAAATTGAGAGGACTAATATCAAAGCAATTGACATGGTCTTTTGGTTTTTGTTTGATAATTGCATTTTTCTTTCTTTCTCCATTCAATTTTACTTTTCTATTGAGCAAAAGGCACAGACAAGATGCGGAATAGAGACATAGCAATCAAAGGATCTTCGTTGCACAAAACTGTTGACATGTTGGTCACTTGCCCGCCGCTTGCCCAATGGCTTTCAGTTATTCTTAGTTCTGTTTATAAAACTTGTGCAAAATCAAATTTTTCGCTGTTTTTGCAATATCTTAAAAATAATCGTCCAAAACGTCTGTATGTACAGACTTTTTTTATCAAATGAAAAAAGGATTATTTTGCGGGAGCTGTCGCTAGAAGACCGGGCGTGAAAGCTTGTCGAATTGTAATGGACTCAGAACTTGAAAAAGGGAATACGCAAAAGCACGAAAAAAGTGACTGTCGACATCGACAACCGAGTGCTAGACTAAGCTATACTACAACCGCTTTTCCTTTCCAAACGGAAAAGTTGAGGCTTCACATTTAATAGCTTTTGAGAGGGTGGGTTTAGTGCGGTTGTGGTGCGGTCGCCGAGATTTGAACCCGGGTCGTCAGCGTGGCAGGCTGATGTCCTAGACCAAACTAGACTACGACCGCACATACATGGATTGCTATTGGACTACGACCTCTATTGGTTATTGGCACCTTGGAGTCGTGTTGCCGTTGTTTTAGTCTCTTGAGCTATTTATGTGCTTTTTGGTTTTGCTAGTCGTTCCCTATTGTTGCTGCTGAACTTACTTGTTTCTTGTAGAGGTATCGGTGATTTTCCTTGTCTTCCCTCACTAATATCCAGCCTTCGTTTACAGCGTTTATTTCTTCTTCGTCAGTGTTGATCCATTTGCAAACGTATTTCGGTGAACCGCCAAAATAGACATGAGCTAATTGAACGTACTTGTACATCTGTTGGTTAGTTTTGTGGCCAAGCAGGAGCATGACTGGTCCTTCTTTGCCGTCATTATGGTCCCTCATAGTCACACTTTAAGACTTATGTTACAGACTAAATAAGAAATTTTGGTATGATCTAACTTTTTGAGAAGAAGTACATATTCGCCTCGTGGGTTCGAGTCCCAGCGGGCCCGTTTCAATCTTTTCCCAAGAAAAAAAGGATTCGCTTAATGTATTAGGCGCATCCCACACAGCGCACGTTTTTCTCGCTTTCTAATAGTTTTCCCGAGAGTTCGACAATTTTCAATGGTCATGTTATGAACATGTTATGTCGTCAAAGAAAACCAAGAGTTTAATGACGTTATTTTCAAAAAAGCTGATTAATGTGACGCCTATTTAGTAAAGTGGGCTTCTATATGAGCGCGCGCCTGAGTCCCAGCATAGGAGAAGCATGAAACGGGGCGATAATGAAAAAAAGAAAATTGGGTTAATTGTTGGTTTCTCTATCCAGCCTTGTTCACACAGTCGTAATGTTAAGAGCACCAGTATGAAATAGTTTCAACATTGATGTCATACAGAATTACTCCGGCCGAATTAGTTATGGCTACTCCCTTAGACGATTCCGTTATCAAATTTACTCCTGTCAGCGTCCCGCTTATGCCTGAACTCCATCCAGCACCTGAATCTAGTCCACCGACGTATGTTGTTCCATGAGTTACTGTTATTCCAAAAGCTTCAATGGTTGGTCCATTATAGACGAACGAGCCAGTGCCAGGGAGCAATGTAAGGAATAGAACGCCCTTAGCGACTCCTGCCCCTGGGTAGGTAGATACACCGAACGAAACAACAGATCCCGATCCGGTCGGAGGTTGCGTGATATAATTTGTATCTGTGATTATGGCTCCATGGGTATAACTACCATCATACTGATTTTGAACCGTCCCCCACGATCCTCCAAAGAACGCGAGTTGCCCGGTTGATGTGATATGCACTACTCCGTTTGAGCCCACAGTGACGGTTGGAGGACCAGTTCCCACGCCAATTCCGTACCAGGTGAAAGTCCCATGCTTTAGGGTTGGGGTGCATGCCATAGCTGGTGCAGATGCAGCAAACACCATAACCAAAGCCAATGCAGAAACTAAAATCATAATTCTTTTCATCTTCATTTTTTTCACCTCCACTGACTATCCTTATCATGCTCTAGGTTCAGAAAAATACTTAGTCATTTTTCTGCAGCAAAGCGCCGAAAAAAATGGTTAGAAACCAAAAATATTAGATTATTATGAGAATCACAGCTGACTGAACACATTTACGCCACTAAACAGTCTATTGCGTTAAATAATAACTGATTCTACTGAATAGAGTGTAAAATAGTCTTATTCTTTTTTCTTTTTCATTATTTGGTTATCAATTAAGTGTTTTATTATTTCGTTTTCATAAACGACTCTCAGTTTCAAGATTTTACCTCCGCGACCCCTTTCGCCTGGGAAGAATCGAGCTTCAACTAGACCCCGACTTTCTAACTCAATCAACGCTCGTCCCTTACGTCCTCTGGAGCCATACATACTTGACTTAGACAATTTTCCCTCATCAACGATTCTCATTAAAGATCTCCAACCAGCCTTCTCCTGCGCAATTCTGCGCCGCATATAATCTTCTACAAAAGCGCTTGCAAGATAGTCAAAGGCTTTCTGAGTAACTTCAGACTTAAACTCAAAACTGGCTGATGTGGTCGATGTGACTCTTTCTTCCTTAATTGTGGAAGATCCAGGTTCAACATGTATCTTTGCCGGTTGAAGGCTGCTTGTTTCGGTCTCTCCTAATTCATCTATGTAAACTATTTTCGGGCTTAGAGTGTAAGCCCCAGTTTTCACTGCCCGCAAAGCAAGCTTGGCAGTCACAACTTGGAAAGCGCCGATTTCTCTGTTTTCCATTTCGATGCTCCCGTTTTGCAGGCTGCACCAAGGCGTCAGAACGACTGCCTTGAACCCTTCCGAAGGAATTACGCCTATAGCTTTGACGAGCAAACTCGGCTTCCTCGAGACGTTTACTAAGTCAAGGCGCATCTCAAACTCTTCGTCAACTGTAACCTCTCTGTGAACCATCAAACTCGCCTGCAAACTGACATGAGCAAACCTTTCTTCAAAATTTCGATACAACTTCTCGATTTCTTCACCTTGAACCCTGTTTTCCTCAACCCGTCCCTGCCTCTCAAGCGACCAACCATAAAATAGTCTTGCACTCAATGCAGTTCCGGGAAGGTGACCCACCTTTAAAGATTCGATGTATTCTTTGAAGCACTGGTTTGACTCCTTCAACTGGCCTTTTCCCGCAAAAAAGACCGCCTTGGTTAATGCCCCCTTTGCAAAAAGGTTCGTTTGCGCTTCTGGAGGCAGTTTCATGAGTTTCTCGAAGTATTCTTCTGCATGCTTCAAGTCTCCAAGTCTAACATATTCCCTGCAAAGGTTATTGTAGACAATTCCTGGGGCTATGAGGTTATCTGTCTTCTTCGACGCCTCCAAGGCCTTCAGACTGTAGGACAGCGCTTCTTCCCAATCACCCATACGCTCATGTGCCCAAGCTGAAAATGCATTCGCATAAACCAATTTGTTATAATCGCCCATCTTCGTTTTCTCGTCAATTTCTACGGCCTTTGCGCACGTTGTCAACGCCTCATGATAAAGCAAAAGGTCAACGAACATTATGCCTGCAGCCCAGCACGCCTCCATTTGAAAGCGAAAATCCCCCAGTTCCTCAAACAGCGCAATCGCACGCAAGCACTCAGCTATTCCCTTTTGCGGTTGGCCAGCCAACGGATGCATTGTCCCTACTCCGACCAAGGTCAAAGCGGCGTCCCAAAGAGAATACTCCTCCTCAAAAACTCGCAAAGCAGCTTCGTAATCTTCAAGAGATAGCGCAAAATTCTCGAACATACGGACCCTTGCTCTGTTCATTAGGATCCTTGCGTTTTCTAATCGATCAACGTCAGCATACGGCTCGGCTTCCTTCACAAGCTCCATCAAATGACGCATATCCATATATTGAAAGGCAGACTCCATTCCCTTTCTGAGCGCCCGCAACTTAACAACGCCCATTTCGTTTTTGCCTATGTTCTCAAATGTCCTCGTTGCTTCTTTGAACATACTGTTGGCGTAGTAGGCGTCGCCCAGTCCTTCCTGAGCCTTTCTTCTCGTTTCAGAGTTTTCAGGATTTTCGGAGACGCTCTCTAGAACATACGTGAAGTGTTTGATGGCTTCCTGGTTGCTCCATCTTGCCAGCGCATCTTCTCCGGCGACGAGGGCGTATTTCACCGCTTTCTCTTTGTTATCAGCCATAGCATAATGATAAGCCAAATCACCAAGCTGCAGCTTGCCTCCCTTGGAGGCGCTTTCCAGTCTCTTCGCAATTTTGGCGTGGTAACCCTTTTTTAAGACCAGAAGAACCTCTTCGTAGATCGCGTCCCGAGACTTGGCATGGTCAAACCTGAAAACATCTCCCTCACAAAAAACCATCGAGGTCGACTGCGCAACAGCATTCAAAGTTTCAACAACTTCGAGACTGTCTTGACCGAGTGCGGCTCCGAGCAATTCAACGTCAAACTTCTCCCCAATAACAGAAGCAGCGTCAAGCACCCTTCTCTGGTTTCGCGTGAGCGTGCTTAGTCTTTGCAGGATTATGTCCTTGATCTTGGCGGGCATCCCTATTTCATTTACGGAAAAGCGCCATTGATCGTTTTCTTGAATTAGGCTGTGACTTTCATGCAGCATTCGCAGTGTTTCCACGATGTACAGAGGGTTTCCTTGGCTTTCTTTTGTAAGTTTTTCCACGAATTCCCGCTGAAGATCTCCGCCTAACATGCTTTTCGCGATCTCGGAAACGCTGGTTTGGTCTAGATTTGGGAGTTTGATTTCTTTGTAGAGGTCTTCTCGTCTCATTTGGCGGAGTGTTTCAACGAGCGGATGCGGGCGTCCCTGGGCGTTGACCGTGAGCGCTTCGCTTCTAAAAGTGGCTAAGACCAGGATTCTCTTAGAGCCTATGGCACGACCAATGTAATGCATCAGTGCGAGCGAAGCGGAATCTGCCCAGTGAATATCCTCCAAAAACAGGATTATGGGTTTCTCGTCGGAGATGGCTGACAGGGTCTGTGCGACTGTGACGAAGGTTTGGTCTTTCCAAACTTGAGGGGCCAGCGTTTCGTATTTTCCGGTTGCCTCATCTTGTGTTGGACCCATGAGCCAGCTTTTTATCACCTGTTCTTCGTTTCGGATTTGTCTCGTTTTAGTATGCGTCTGGTCTTGGGTCAGGCTGGGGGCGACTGGTTGGTTTTCTTGATTGTTTTCTGCTGTGAAGTAGTTGGTGAAGGCTTCGAAGAAAGGGAAGTAGGGGACGCCGGCATTGCTGAGGCAGTACCCACCTAACGTTAATACGTCTTCTTTCTGTTTTGCACTGTTTAGGAATTCTTTTATGAGTCTGGTTTTTCCGGTTCCTGCTTCTCCTGATATTAAGACTATTGTTCCTTTTCCCTCAACAGCCGAATTCAAGAATAACTGCAACTCTTCAAGTTCTTGATCTCTCCCAACCAGAACAGGCTCGACTAAAACCCCCGAGGTCAACATCGTCAACAGCCCCGCGTTCCACATGGAAAACGCCCAAGCTCTCCCAACTAGCGTATCATAGAGCTGAACCCCTCAAAAAGCTTTATTCCCAAAACCCAAAGCGCAACCGCGCTTAAAAGGATAATACACTTACTGACTGACAGACAGTGACGGAGACAGAGTGACAGACTGACAGAGACAGATTGGGAGACTGACAGACTGACTGACAGACAGACATTAGGCACGCGGGCGCGTGCGTGAGTAGGCGTGAGAGTAGTCGTAGGCGTACGTTCGTTCGAGAGAGAGAGAGAAAGATTAAATTTTAATCCAACACCATATTAATTGAACGTATGCGCTCCTAATTTGATAGTGAATTGTTGTGCTTTCATAGCTAAAATACGATTGATTTGATAGCATTTTGACGATTTGATGTAGCCCGCTAGAGGTTCGAACTCTCACTTTCAACGGACATTATCTGTTGATAAATTGACGCTGGAGCTGGGCTCGTTTTGGTATGCAGCCCTTCTGCTTCGCCAGTCATTTTGTGCCTTTTTTGAATAGGATTCGCTTAAATAATTAAGCGAGTCCCAGCGGGCCCGCCATCATATGTACGAAAAAGTACTAGATTTTTTCTATTTTAGCTTCTTTTTTTGAGTATTTAGAGGGTCCTACGTTAGGCGCTAAACCGCCAGCTATTCAAGTTTTCCTTTGTATGGATTGTGTTTTTTGGTGTGGTCGTTGTTCTGAGCCCATCTTGAAGAGTAAGAAATCAATTAATCAGATAGCTTCAAGCTGCGCATGCTCTAAGTTCCAGCTCAGGGGAGGCAGCCATTAATGTGCTCAGTCGTTGATTCGTTTAAGCCTCCATGTCTTCTCGGATACTATCCCTGCATAAGTAATCCGTCATCAAAAGACTGCGCCCTAATTGGCATCTGCTCCAAAGATTTGTTTTTCTGCAAGTTTGCAAAGTTGGTGCTTGCTGATGGAACAGATATTTCGTGTAAGCGGTACAGTTTTTCTAATCGGCATTGCACTCATGGGGGCGGTTCGTGTCCTGGACGGGGGAGCTCTTGAGCGACGACGTTTTGGAGGCAGCTGATAATGATTCAAAATGGCGATAATTCGATAAGAGAGAGAATTAAATCTGATGTTTTACAAGAAGTTCAGCGCGTCCTATTAACGTATGAAGAAAGAATTGCGGTTCTAGAAAAGGAAAACCGACTGCTTTGGGAGCAAAATAGGAAACTTAGCAGTGCGTTGGATGACCTAACGCTTTCTGTTGACGCTTTCGAGGAAGAAATGAAACCGAAAATAAATGATGCCGTATCCAACTGGACGGAGCCTTGATTTTTTGGTTGAAGATCAAAGTACAAAAGTCGGTTCTGAAAATGCTCAAAGTACAACTAGACATCAAGCCAAAGGCAGCATGCAGTTTGATAGCGATAAAGTCCGCACATGAGTTCTGCCTCTCATGAACCGCATTTACGCTGGCGATTACCCAACTAAAGCAGGACGGATCCTTGGGTTAAGCCGCAGCCACGTCTGGTATTATATAGGCAAGCTAGAGAAAGCAGGCCTGATCTATCAAGAAAAACGCAGTAACGCCACTTTCTATGCACTAAAAACCGAGGGCTCAAATCTTCTCAAGTCATGTGAGGGCAGGGTTTTTCCTTGCGGGTTGCACAGGTTGGACAAGTGTCAGGTGGCGTTTAAGATTTTGGCAGAGGGACATTATCCTGATGGAAAGTTCAAGCCGTGGAGATGCAGAATTGGACGGCTCTTTTGGGTTTAGAACAGGGTGTTAGGGTTAGGCATACTTCAAAAAGTTGGATTGTTCACGTGTCGGTGATTCGGGGTAAGAATGCTGCGGAAATTTACGGCTTAGCCATGAACCTGAGTAATCGCATTGCTGTGGCTTTGGCGAAGAAATACGGGGTCGTCTTAGCTGAGGGGGTGTTTGTCGGCGGCGTCAGTGGCCTGCTGCGAATTCGGACCATACTTGGCCACGGCCTCGTTATATTTTTCTGTAGCTGCTTGAACGGCGTTAGTGTCCTTCTCGACAGTAACGTTAGCCCGGTCTAGGGCAACCTGCGCGTTCTCCACGCCACTTAAGCCCATGACAAGGCTGGCGGCGCCGCTGGCCACTTGCCCGATCGCCAAAGCGTTGCTCTTTAAACTAGTCGTGGCGGAGTCGACAGCTAAAGGCGTGTAACCGTATGAAGCGTTAATGTTTTCCTGCTGAGATTGCGCTTCCTCTAAAGCAGACTGATAATTCTGCGTGCTGCTGACCATTTCACTGCTAGAGGTCTCAACACTGCTGGCCGCCTCAGAGGCGCTTGAGGTTACAGCAGAGAAACACTCGGAAGCACTGCTCTGTACCTCTTCGAAGACGCTTGACGCTTCATCAAACGCAGTAATGTTAAACTCAACGTTGGCAGTCATGGTTCAATACAACTTCACTAGAGAAGACAGCAGTTGAGTTGGCAAGGGAATTTTTTCAAGATTTCAAGAGGAGGTGTTCCCGTGGAAGAACGATTCGTTCTTTTGTACGAACAGATTGTTCCTTCAGGAGAGCTAAATAGGACAAAACCAATGACATTCTTAGGTGAAAAAATGCTCAAGAAATTCTTAATGACAGCAGCTTTGATTACAATAAGTTTCTTGGCTTTTGCTTTTGTGGTTGTTCACCACGGCTCAACTAACCATCAAATTCAAACAGCAGGCTTATCACAGGTAACTTCTTCCGCAAGCGTTGCTAAGACTTCTGGAGGTTCAACGCCGATTTATGCAAATTCCCAGCCGATTGTTCCATCTTCAACTGATGGGTCTTTTGGCGGTCCTTTAGGTTACTTAAGCATAGATTTCCCATCTAACGCAACATATGCCTCCGATATGCTGACTTTAGAGGTTAGCGGTCGGGTTATGATGGCAAATAACATTGAACTGACCATAAATTACAGCTTAGATGGTCAAGAACCCCTTCCTATTCACGTAGAGATTGAACCAGCCAATCCTGGAGACATATTGATTGGAGCTGTCAACGGGTCGGTTGCCTTGCCACACTTATCTGAGGGGTCGCATTACATAACGATTTTCGGAGACTTAGAAGCAAACGGTTCCCATCTGACTCAAATCACTGTTCGCTTTGTTGTAAACCCGAGTTCTCCGTAATTAGGAGGATCAAAAGTTGGCCGAGCCCGACTCAGCTGCTCTGAGGGGTACTGCTCTTCAGATCTATCGTCTCTTCCTGAAAAATAATAAACCGTTTGGGATTAGGGCAGTTCAGAGAGCGCTAAATCTTAGCAGCCCTTCTGTTGCTCAATATCATCTGGAAAGACTTCGAATACTTGATCTTTTGAAGAAAGAAAGAGGCAATTTCATAATTAGCAAGGTAATACTGGAGAACAGCATTAGAGTCAAGCGCTTCTTAGTTCCCAAGTATATTTTTTGGTTTATGTTTGCCGCTGTGATTTTGCTCCTTGAGCTTACCCTCCTTAGGCCACCCGAGATCACCATGGAATACTCAATTTACACGGCGGCGATGATGATTTTTCTGGTCTTTTTTTGCTACGAGACTGTAAAGATTTGGTCCAACAAAAGATTATAGCTCAATTGCTAATGGGCAACCTACGAGGAATCATGAAAAACTGCGAAAGGAACATAAAATTCTTCTTTCCACCAGGCGATTTTTTTTCTTAATTGAATCAAATTAAGGCGAAGAGCGGCAATTTAGACATGCAATGAACATCTAGCGTGCTTTCTGATTTTTTCTCGAAGTGTACTGTTCTTTTAGGACCTCTGTCCTAATGCGTAGAAATTAGTAAGAGAGTGTCTGCATCTATCTTGGTCGAGGAGTTGTTTCGTTCGTGAATTCACCTAGCCCAAATCTGATGGGCAAGGAGAAAACGGGTAAAATAAAAGGAGGTGACAAAGAGTGGTAAGAAAGTCTTTCTTTACTTTGGCTTTCGGAGTTTCATTGATACTAATCCTGATAGGAACTGCTTCAGTATCACTTGCTCAAACGGTGGCAAATACCACATCAAGCGCAACTTTGCCGCCATTTCTTGAGAAATTTCTTGAGGCTCTCCATCCTAATGCCACAGCGGCTGAACTAAACCAGATTAGGATCCAGTGGGCAAACCAGAATGCGCATAATCAAGAGCGAATCAAGGAGACGAATGGTGCTGTTTTAAGTTTCTCGCCTTTAGCTCTTCAGGGAGGAATGAATTTCATGGGAAGCGTGGTCCATTGGTGGACAGATGGAACGGGGGTTGTAGCTGCTCCGTATGAAATAGTGGGTCCGCCAGATGGTTCCGGTACGGAGTTCTTTACTCCCCACTTAAATGACGAAGCATTCGATGTAGGTCTAATGGACAGCTCCACTTCGTACGGTGACGTTTATCTTCATACTCAACTTGGTCCGACATGGGCATACGGTCCAGGCAATTACGTGATTGTACTGGCAAGCAATAATCCATGGGCGCCATTCGGCGATTGGAGCTACATAGGTTGGAAACAAGTTACAGTTGAATGGCCTAACTGGCAATGGCTTTGGATAGGTTATACGTGGGAGTACGGTATAACATTTAGCTCTGTTGCAGTTTGCGCTTGGAATGCTGGACAAAACGATGCGTGGAATGACTTCTTCGTGGATTCGGTTGTGTTTACAGGCGGGTAGTTCTTCGAATGTTCTAATACAAATGAAATACCTTCACAGCAACGTCCCTTTTTTCTGATGCTTTTTCTGGTAGATGTGTTATTTTCTCTATCGGCAGGCCGCTTGAAATAGTGGAATATTGGTTAGCAATTTTGCCTTTGCTTCTTTCAATGCTCTTTCTTGCAGCAATATAAGGTTCAGAAAAACCTAGCCGAACGCCTAACAAGAAATCTTGCTTTCTATAGGTTCATCGTTTTCCGAATAAACTTAATACCCTCCAGTAGGACCTGTATTTGAAGACGGCTCAGCCTGCCGGCATTTTCTAAGTCATACGCCGGGTAGTAATGGCAGATCAAGAGGATGCTTTGAAGTTCGCCGGAGTTGTCGATCCAGGCTTCGACGTCTTCCCTGGTAAAAAAGTCGAATTCAAAACCGTCTCCTGCAGCACAGCATCACGTCAAACGGCAAAGCACGGAGCTTATCAACTGTGACCTCCGGGTTACAGTCAATGGTTGGAGAAATTTATTTAATGGATTCAGAATTGTCTAAGCTTCCCGAAAGCGAAGAAAAGAAGGTATGCTGGAAAGTCTTTTGTCAATAAATCAAAATGTGATTTACATTAGCAAGATAGTTGCAGATCTTCAAGATTATGCGAAAATTCCATCGATTCAGAAAGAAAAAGTTGATGTTGAAAAAGCGCTCCGAGAGGCTTTATCTTCAGTTAGTATTCCCAAGGAAGTTGCCACATCAATTTCTGTTGACAAAGGTTTCCCCAATCTCAATTTAGATCCAGCTTGCTTGAGGAGAACATTAACAAACTTGATCTTAAATGCGGTGCAAGCTATGCCTGATGGCGGAAAAATAAGTATTAATGCATTTTGCCAGCGAGATAATGCGGTAATTAGCGTTGAAGATACTGGCAATGGCATACCTGAGGAAGTCAAAGCAAAAATTTTCGCGCCATTGTTTACTACAAAATCCAAAGGTCAAGGTTTTGGGCTTGTAGTTGTCAAGAAACTAACTGAGGCAATGGGCGGAGAAGTAAAATTCGAAAGTGAAAAAGGAAAAGGCGCAAAATTTGTTCTAACATTTCCAACTTCTGGATAACTCTTAATTTTGTCTAATTTGGCCAAAAATACAGGATTTTCAGCCAGGAACTCTTCCTTTTTGCGAGTTAGTCCGGTCCGACTCATCTTCAATATCTTTTTATTGTTAAAATGGAGCGGGTATCCCTCATTTATTTCTTTCAAGTAAATGAAAAAAGCCTTATAGCAGTTCCGCCCCCATTTGGGTTCTAATCCCAGCGGACCCGCCACTTACGTAGAGACATTTATCCCATTCTCAAGCATAGGTTGATTTTCAGCAGTCTACTTATGTTCCGTAATGCTTAACCGTAACATTTTGGGATTAAATGTACTAAACGTTGTTGTTGAGAGGTAAGGTTTGACGGCTACAAAAGGAATTCGACACAAGGAATACTTCAAGACTTTAGTTGCCGTCGTTTTGATGGTCGTTGTCGTTTTCGGCTTGTTCTTCGGTTTGCGGGCGACGCTGAACACATCTGACCCCGCGTTGACCGTGGTAAGCGGCAGCATGAGCATCCCCTATGACGGAGCTGACAACAACTTCTGGCTGACCATAACCACGCCGTTCGATCGAACCCTAAGCGTTGGCGACATTATAATTGTCCAAGGAGTTAACCCGAAAGACCTGAACACGAATTACCCCAACAGCGACATAATCGTTTACCATCGACCTGACGACCCAAGTGAATTAGTAGTTCATAGGATAGTAAGCAAAGAAATTATCAACGGAACAATCTATTTCCAAACAAAAGGTGACGGAAACCCACCAGAGTTTTGGCCCAATCCCGCCACAGGAGTTGACTTATGGGGTCCAATTCCTCAACAAGATGTCGTTGGCAAAGTGGTTATGCGTATTCCCTGGTTTGGTTGGGTCACAATCTTCATCCACGATAACCAGTGGGGTCTGCCCGCAATCATCCTGATAATCCTGGTGATTGCAATCATAGAATTCGTCCTGCCCCAACTGCGAGGAAAGAAGCATCCGCAAAGAAAAACAGACCCAACGCAGAAATAGACCAATTCTTACTCCAGAAAACTTTGACTAAATCCAGTCAAGAAACCTTTACGAATAGCCTTTTATCGCAAACTTTTCTTTACCTTAATTATGAATAGCAGAAGCAAGGGTTTTTTACTCTCTTTTGTAATGAAGCAAGCGTTCATAAGTCTTATAATGACTGATTGAGATAGCGCTTTGAGGGTCTCTTGCACTCTGGGCGAATAAAATGAAAAATCGATATAAAGCGATTTGCATTGTCCTTCCTTCGTTAGTTGTCGTCTTAACTGGTATAAGCTATTTAGCGTTTACTTCAAATATAGCCAAAATGCCTGCAATTAATTCTGAAGAAAAAGTGACAATACAATTTGGTTCATTCAATAGCTCTGATAACTCAGTAAGTGTAACCGCAACAGCTACTCATCTTCAGGGAGAATATACCGCTGTTGTTTTACAACAGGTCATTGTCAAAAATGAAACAACAGGAGACATTGTGGCTGACTTTAAATTGGTTCCAGTCGTTGACCTGAAAATTAATGAATTGACTACGGTTAACGCCTATCTCAACGAATCTGTGGCTTTCGTTGACCTTGGTCAGACAAAATGTCTTTCAACACCCTTGCCGACTGGAACTTACGATGCAACTCTTTGCTCAAGTGCTGGCAACGCTTTTGTTTCTCCATCATTCAATGTATCATAGATTATAGTATACGTCTGCTGCATTGTCGTAAAATGGCGATTGGTCTTTTACAATAAACGCCAACACCTTCCGTTCCAGAGTTTCCAACTTGGATAATTCTGCCACTTTTCACAGGTTTAAAGATGATTTCTAAAAATTAAGCTTGCTCGATTGATGCTTATCGGACGTTCGATAATTTTGGGCTTCTTGCAAAGGTGACGCTTATTTGGCAAAGTTTTATCCGCTCATCAAGTCTGTTATCACTTTAATGGAGGCGAACTTATGGCAAAATGTCCCAAATGTGGAAAGGAAGTGGCTCCTAAAAAAACTTGGAAGATGGCTGGCAAACCTGACAAAACGGGAAAACGCATGCAACTAGAAATCGGTCTGTGCGAGTGCTGCGGCAAAACCTTTAGAACAGTACTCAACAAACAGAAAATCTGATTTGCTAAGGAATTAAGAACTCCTCTTTCTTTATAAAAAACCTAGCAGAATACCTGCCGCGTTAGCGGCAGGATGAATGCGTCCAACCCGCAGTTCTATTAGTTCTACCAAACGATAGGTTTGTCACCATTAGACAAGGAGGTGATAGA
>JBEKPM010000030.1:0-15697 GCA_049520735.1 Bathyarchaeia archaeon
TCGTATTTGGTGTAAAAGAAGTCCGATGCAAAATCCCAGTGGGGTCCTCTTTCCAGACCGACTACTTTGTAGCCTGCCTTTGCCAGCTCCACGGCAACAGTTCCGCTTGTTACTCCCATTCCTAGAACAACGACGTCCACAGAACTATGATTAATAGTTTGGCTCATAGGTTATGCCCTCACAACTGTCCAGATGCTTTTTGGAACTCGCCTAAACTATGCGGTGAAAACCTTGTCGGTTTACTTGCTACCATCAACTGCATCACATGCCTGCCCTCATTGAAGCTGTCTCCCATGTTGGCGCCTGTAAAGCCTGTGAGTTTCCATCCAATTTTGCCGCTGTTGCCACCGTAAAGAGGGTCCATCACAAAACCAGACCAAGTCATAAACATCACTTCGTCGAAGAAGTCTTTTGGAACGATATTGCTGAAACTTCTGGGTTTATTATTGTACAAGTCTGTCAATGCTTGAGTTTTCTGGGCAACTGTTAAGTTTTCAAAACTATTCCCGTATGCACTGTTTGTGTACGTCTCCAGAGCCAAGAGACCAGTTCTCCAAAACTCCCTAAGAGACATGTTGTATTGGTATTCCGGACCTGAATATATTTGCGAGGCTGTCCCCCCCGAATAAGTTATTCCGCCTACCGTGATTTGCCCCGATTGACCTGCCGGCACAAAAGGACCCTTCATGTACATTCGCGCATTGTTTCCGTAATCGCCTGCAAGCTGATGATCGATGAAAAATATTACACCTGCCTCTTTCGCGCCAGGCCCGTTTTGGTCTGTTGGAATTATTGTTTCTACGATTGCTTCAACTTCTGCTTGCTCATTTGCGCCAAGCGTAATAAAAGCCTGTTCCACCTGACTTTGTGTTTGGCTAGCTGAATTATTAGCGCTTTGAATAGACCGCTCTAGAATTGGAATTTCAATCGCGCTAGCTACTCCGACCCCAATTGCAGCAGCAGCGCCAATTTTGATAAACTCACGCCTACTGACTGGCAAAAAAAAGCACCTTTAAAATTAAATGACGCAAAAAGCGATTTAAGCTTTTGTTGTTACATAAGCGTGTTACAGCCTGTTCAGCAACAGTGTTTTCTTATTCATGTTTGGAAATCGCCTTGACGTTATAGCGTTAACTTGTTGTTGCTTATGCACAGCAACAAAGCCTTTTAACCCGATTATTCTCTAAGATAATTCGAGGCATTTAATTTGTTAGTTCGAAAGACTTTTTTAGCGCTGACACTAATAGTTGCCATCGGGTTGCTTTCAGCTTCAGCGGCAACAGTAAAAGCGCAGACAGGAACACCTCTGACATGGTATGCAGGAGAAAAATCCACAAGCACATATGGTTTTGGCACCAGTTCAAGCGATATTACCTCCCCGGGACCAACGCTTAACCTTGTTGAAGGCACCACCTATACTATGACAGTGAATAACGTTGGAACCATGGAGCACTCGTGGGAAATCTCGACATCCAAATCGACAACCACCTCGCCCCTGTGGGGAGCAGGCATCGACATTTCAACCTATATAGCTCCACAAAGTTCAGGATCCGTTACATTCACACCCACTCAAACAGGCAACTTCTACTATGTATGCACATTTCCAGGACACATTGCATTGGGCATGTGGGGAAACGTAAAAGTAACATCGACAGTTCCCGAGTACCCTTCAGTGTTGACATTGATGTTTGTGGCACTAACAATGACAGGTCTGGCAGCTTTCTTAACACGACAAAAAACTAAAATTAGTAAATTCCCCAATCTCTAATTTTTTTATTTTTGATTTTGTCGCAAACCGTTTTTTGGCAATTCCAGAAGCCTTCATGAAAGCCGCATTTTAGAAACTGCTAAAAAAGCCTTTTATTACTTCTTTTGCTGATTGGCGAAGAGGATGTTTAATCCTTGAAGGGTCGTCTAAGTTTCTTAGTCTTGCAATTCTGAAGTAGATCGGCGGGTGAGGATCCCAATTGAGCCACTCTTGGAAACGAAAAGATGGCACACGCTCGTAAAGCAGCCTTTGGAAGCCTATTTTTTCAAGCGAATCAGCTAGAACATTTGGTTTCCCAATTACCATAGCAGAAATTAAGTCGGCTCTTGCCTCAAAAAACTTCGAGACAAAATAAGTCAGCGTCAACAGCGCCCACAGATAAATGATTAGCAAAAACGTCGAACTGGTTCTTATTAGCGTGAAGATTATGTAGAACCAGAAGAGGTACTGGATCGCGGATAGACTGTAGAGCCAAAGGGGGTCGTGTCCTTTTAGATGCCCGAATTCATGTCCCAAAACCGATTCAATTTCCTCGTCACTTAATTGCAAGAATGTTCCCGTTGTTATCAACACTATGCCTCGGCTTGGGCTTGGACCGGAAGCCGCTGCGTTAGGCAGTATTGTGTTTGACACAATTATTTCAGGCACTTTGTACCCGAATTTGTCAGCAGTTCTCTTTACAACATCGTAAACGTTTACTTTTCTGGCAATCAAGTCTTCGCTTTTGCAGTCAATCCCAAACTTGGCAAAAACTTCATGTGCCTTTGCGCAGTCAAGTTCGCCGTTCTCAGCTATAGTCATTTTGTAAATTTCTTGCTTGAGCTGTGTCAAGTCTTTCTTAGAGATTTTTTTGTTTGAGTCAACCATCGCTGTGGATAAAGGATACTGCAGGATGTGGAGGTATGGGTCTCTTTCAGTGATGTGCCAATCTGCGGACCTTGCAACTATCTTGTTTGAGTAAAAAACAAAGACGAATTGGATAGCGAGCAACACTATTGGAACCAGCGGCCCGATGATAAGGAATAGCAAAATTCCCACACTCATAAACGCCGCGATAAGTATAATCTGGGTCTCCAAAAAAATGCGGCGCAAAGATTTGTTTTCTTTACCCGTTACCTTTTCAGGCACTATTGATTCGCCTTCTCTCCAAGCAAAGAAAAGGCTGTTTTTCCTAACTTGATCCTCGAAGGCGTTAGCAGCTATCTCAAGATCTTCTCTTGACTTTAAAACCTCCGCTTCAGGAACCGGCTCACTTAGAGGCTGGATAACGACGTCAATTTTTTCGCTGCCTGAAGCTCGAACACTCAGAATCCTTTTCCCGTTGGAATCCAAAACTGAATAACTTATCGAAAAGTTGCCCGTCGAAATATCCGCAAACCTTTCTTTTTGAGGAACGAGGAAAAACTTATTCATATATTCGTAGAATTTGCTAAAGTAATTCATTGGAATTTCAGGAACGATTGTAAACGATAGTGAATTAGCCTGCAAACTACGCACCTTTAGAAATCAAGAGATTACTAGTCCCTTCGATTTAAATAAACTAAGTGGAGTCACATTATTATCTTTTCGGAAAGGCACAAATTCGAAAACAAAATTACCCAAGAGTTTAAAGGCATAATAAAATTTCGCAGAAACAAACATGGAATTCTGGCTCTGCTTTTCAACAATCTAACCTCTCCCACGTTCAGCCAAAAACAAAGAAGAATCAATTTTAGCTTCTGAAGAAAAATGGAAAAGCCGAAAAATTACCGCAAACAAATAAGAAATGGTTTTCTATATCTTAATCCAAAGCAGGACTCCCATGATTAAGCCGTAGATTGCCAGTGCTTCTGCCAACGCGACGATTAGGAAACTTCTGAAAAACGTATCGGGTTTCTCCGCTAATGCGCTGATGGCCGCACTGCCTGCAGCTGAAATGCTAATTCCAGCTCCTAACGCTGATAGACCGATTGAGAGCCCTGCGCCGATTGCTTCACCAAACGTATCGTATGGTCCCTTTGTTGAGGTTGCTGCAGTTGATTGAAGGGTGGTTACAGTTATTGCCGCTGCGAATCCGATGGGGATAAGAAGCGCTAGTGGAAGCAGAAATAGCGCAATTACTCTTCCTTTCATAATACAGTAACTCCGACAGAAAAAAGACAGGTCGCCGCTAACTATTAACCTTTTTGCTTGCTGCTTTGCTTAGTTTCTTTGGCCGAAAGTTCAAAGGCTTCGCCGATTTTGTTGGCTTGCGCCTTTATGGCTTCAGCTTTTTCCTTTATGCTCTTCAATTCTTCTTTCGCCAGTTTTTCGATTTGCAGATTGAAGTCCTGGAAATCCTTCTCCAACTTTTCCTTCGACATTCAATCACCGTTCTTCCAAAATCTATTTGATGACTAGGACGGGGCATGATGCGTATCCAATTACTCGTTCCGCGACGCTGCCAATGAGAATCCTGTCAACGCCCCTTCGTCCATAAGTTCCCATCACTATCAAATCAATGTTCGATTCCTTAGCAACATGTACAATGCGTTCAAACGGCCTTCCCTCAGCAACCAAAGAAGAACCCTTTACGCCCGCTTTGTTCGCCAAGCTCAGGATATAGTTGACGAAACCTTGCCCGTCTTCTTTGAGTTCCCGTTCAGCCGCTTCACGCGCGGTTACCTTCGCCAGTTGATCCAGAACGACGTCGTCAACCACGAAAATTACTGTTATCTCCGCCCCAATCAGCTTGGCTATGCTGATTCCATACTCTGCAGCATGGATGCTATGTTCTGACCCGTCAGTCGGAATTAAAATCTTTTTTATGCCTTTAAAATCAAAACTCAACTTTTCCATGCTCCCTAATCATATGCTTGATTCTTTTTGTGCGGACAAACTCTTCACGATCTTTTTCCTCCAAAACTAAAGCGATCCCATTGGTTATTTTGCGATACATAGGGATAAGAACGTAGTTCAGAGCGTTAACTCGTCGCTGCGTCTTCTTCACGTCACTGGCAATCTGAAACGTCGTACCCTCTGCTTTGGCTAACTCGGCGATCAACTCGAGCAAACCGTAAAACTGCTTGAAAGCCGTGTCCAAGTTAGAGCTTGTGTTAGCGAATCCGTAGTCGGGTTTTACTTCGTCCGCGGCTTGGAATTCAACATCGGGGACAACGACGCCCATTATGCTTTTGAAATCCATCAGAAAATCCGCTTCGAAACGTGAACCCCGACTCACGTTGGCCACGGTGTCTGAGCCCTTAACCATGTTGGCTTCTTTTATTGCTTCGTACGCCTTTGCGAGCGCTTCCAGCAGGTCTGAACGTGCCCGCTCTGCCTCGTAGATGCTGTTTCGAAGCTCGCGGAGCAGGATGTCGCGTTTGCGTTCAAGAACGTCCCGTCCCGTTTGGGCTAAGGCCAGAGTTTTTTTGGTCTGAATCAGATTTATTCTTGTGGGACTGATGTTTTCAACTGACACTCTTACTTTGCCTCTTGAGCTTTTTTCGCATAGTACCGTTCGATGAATTCTGGGTGGACATGGACCAATTCTTCGTCAGGCAAAACCGACAATGCATTCCACGCAATGGTGAGGGTGTCCTCGATCGTTCTGTTCTCATCTTTACTTTGTTTAATCAGCGTCTTCTCGAATTGTTCACCGAAACGCAAGTAATCTTGGTCCTGTGTACCCAACCCCTCTTCGCCGATTATAGTCGCGAGGGATTTTATGGTGTTGTACTGCGCGTAAGCCGCGTAAAGTTGGCTCGCTACGTCGGCGTGGTCTTCGCGGGTGCGGTCTTTCCCGATGCCGTCTTTCATTAGCCGGGAAAGGCTTGTTGTGATGTTGATTGGAGGGTAGATGTCTTGTTTTTCCAGATTGCGGGACAGCACAATCTGCCCCTCTGTTATATAGCCCGTGAGGTCAGGGATGGGGTGCGTGATATCGTCGTTTGGCATAGTTAGAATCGGCATCTGGGTGATTGAGCCGTTTTTGCCGGCGACTCTTCCCGCGCGTTCATAAAGGCTTGCAAGATCACTGTACATGTAGCCTGGATATCCTTTTCGGCTTGGCACCTCCTCCATTGACGCGCTGATTTCACGCAGAGCCTCACAATAATTGGTCATGTCAGTCAAAATCACCAGAACATGCGAACCCTGGTCAAAAGCTAAGTACTCTGCCAAAGTCAAACCAGCTCTAGGCGTAATAATGCGCTCCACAGGTGGGTCTTCAGCCAAATTAAGAAACATCGCAACGTTCTTTATTGCGCCGGTTTCCTCAAAGCTTCTTCTGAAAAACGCTGCGTCATCATGCGCCAACCCCATCCCAATGAAAACGATGAAAAACCCTTCATTTGTCCCTCGAATTGTTGCCTGCCTGACAATTTGTGCAGCGAGCTCGTTATGTGACAAACCTGGGCCGCTAAAGATAGGAAGCTTCTGCCCGCGCACCAAACTGTCCAAGCCGTCAATCGCCGAGATCCCCGTCTGGATGAAATCCCGCGGGTACTCTCGGGCGGTGGGATTCAGGGGAAACCCATTTACATCCCGCCGCTCCTCCGTGAAAAACCTCGGGTGGCCGTCTATAGGCTCGCCGAAACTGTTCATAACGCGCCCCAGCATCTCCGTCGAAACAGGCGTCTCCAGGGGCTTTCCAAGGAAACGCGTTCGCGTTTCGGAAGGCGAAAGCCCCGTAGTGCCTTCGAAGACTTGCACAGTGACAGCTTTCTGAGTTACCTGAATGACTTTGCCTCGGCGAATTTCACCCGTCTGAGAGATAACGGAGACAAGCTCATCGTAGCCGACGTCCCGCACGTTTTCCACAATGATAATTGGGCCAGAAATCGAAGCGACTCCCTTATACTCTAAACCCGATCCAGCCATATGCATTACCTCACACTACCCTCCAACTCTTCAAAAACCTTTTGCATCCGAATCTCCAACCCATCCAAATCGTCGACTTTCTCGTTGGGCACCGCGGTTTTCATGCGCATAATCTCCTCTGTGATGGGCAACTGGGTTATCTTGAAAATCGGCGCACCTTTACTTATGATTCTGTCGGCGAGATGATGGAAATCCACAATCATCTTAAGCATCTTAAACTGCTTTTTCGGCGAACAATAAGTGTCCACGGGGTCTAAGGCGCTCTGTTGCAGAAGCGCAATGCGTAGTATGCGCGCAGTTTCCAGAATCAAACGTTGCTTGTCAGGCAAAGCTTCTGGACCGACTAGTTTAACAATATTTTTCAATTCGTCCTCTGACTGCAGAATACGCATCGCTTCAACCCTGTAGTTATTCCAGTTCTTATCCACCTGCTTTTGCCACCAGCCTTCGAGCTCAGGAATGTAGCCGCTGTAACTCTGCATCCAGTTGATAGCCGGGTAATGCCTCGCATCAGCTAACTCGGAGTCTAAAGCCCAAAAAACCCGCGTGTAACGCTTGGTGTGCTGTGTAACTGGCTCGGAGAAGTCGCCGCCCGGAGGTGAAACAGCTCCGACCGCGCAGATTGAACCCAACCGTTTCTCCATGCCCAATGTTTCAACCAAGCCTGTCCGCTCATAAAACTCCGCCAGCCTCGATGGCAAATAACTCGGGAATCCTTCTTCCGCAGGCATCTCCTCGAGCCTTCCCGAAACCTCACGCAGCGCCTCAGCCCACCTGCTGGTAGAGTCAGCCATTAAAGCGACCGCGTAACCCATGTCGCGGTAATATTCTGCTATCGTTATTCCTGTATAGATGCTTGCTTCCCGAGCGGAAACAGGCATGTTGCTTGTGTTAGCCACCAAGATGGTTCGCTCCATAAGAGGGTGCCCAGACGTTGGGTCAACAAGCTTGGGAAAACTAGTCAGCACATCAACCATCTCATTGCCGCGTTCCCCGCAGCCCACGTAAACCACCAGGTTTGCGTCGGACCATTTGGCAAGCTGCTGTTGAATTACGGTTTTGCCTGTGCCAAATCCGCCTGGAATCGAGGCGCTGCCGCCTTTGGCAATTGGGAAGAAAGTGTCGATTATCCGTTGCCCAGTAATCAAGGGAACTGATGGAGAAAGCCTCCGACCGTAAGGACGCGCCCTTCGCACAGGCCACTTCTGCAGCATGGCTACGTCAGTTTTTGCGCCGCCCACCTCGATTGAAGCAATCGGCTCCGTAATTGTAAAATCACCCTCAGCATTAATTCTGGTCAGGGTGCCGTGCATCAGTGGCGGAATCATTACGCTGTGCTCCAACAAAGCTGTCTCCGGAACTGTGCCGACGACGTCGCCGCCCGCAAGTTTGTCGCCAACGTTAGCTTTAGGTTTAAAGTGCCATTTCTTATCTTTCCCAAGAGCCGAAACACCCTTCGCTGGCTTAATGAACGCTCCCGTCAGCGACCGCAAGACCTCTAAAGGCCGCTGTATCCCGTCAAAAACGTTCCCGACTAACCCAGGCGCCAAATCAACCGAAAGCAGGCTTCCTGTTCCCAAAACCGGTTCGCCGACTTTAAGCTCGGTTGTGTTCTGGTAAACTTGGATAGTTGCGTGTTCGCCTTCGAGTCGGATTATTTCGCCGATTAAGTTACCGTTACCCACCTCAACCAGCTCATACATGATTGCGCCGGTCATGTCTTTAGCTTCAACGACTGGCCCAGCAACGCGAATCACGCTTCCACAAGCAGGCACGGGTTATTTTTCCTCCTTAAACATTATTTTCGCCAACTCCATACGCAACTGCGGCTTAAGCTCGTTCAGTCTGTTGTCTATGGTACCGTCAAAAGTCAATTTGCCGTCAGCCGTCTGCGCTTTGAAGCCTCCGATAATATCGCACTTTTCATCTGATAATCTTAATTCGCAACTTAGTTTTTTAGATAAGCGGTCTAACTCTTGGGTAAGCCATGCTTTGTCTTTAGCGTTAACTTTGAGTACGAGGCTTTCTTGGCTTAGCCCTTGAGTGGCCTGTTGTATGCTTTTCAGCAGGTAACGTTGATATTTTTGGGATGCAGCGAACTCCTTAAGCTTCACAAGAACTTTTTCGAATGCAGCGTCGACCAAATCCTCTTTTGCCTGAAGCAGAATATTCCGCATATCTATCTCGGTTACAGAAGCGATTCTTCTCTTTTCCGCCTCTGCTCGAGAAGCAGCTTTAGTCAAAATTGTTTGGGCATTTTTGTCTGCCTGCTGCTTAGCCTTTCTTAGGGCCTCTTTCGCGTCGTTTTCAGCGTTTAGAACGATGGCGTTCGCCTCTTTTTGCGCGTCCGCTAATACTTCATTTGCAATCGCTGATAGCCCTTCTTTAACGGTCACGTTACCATTTCCTCTGTTAGACTCTCATTCCAAGGGTTTTGCTAATAAGGTCCGACATGTGGGTTTCGCTTGGTTTTCCTTTGCTTCCGGGAATTTCAATGATCAATGGTTCCCTGCGTTCCCGTCGCACCTTTTCGATGTGCTCGTGCAGTTGCGGTTGGTAAGAGAATTCTTCGCTTACGATCACGATTGCCAAGTCGGTTCGTGACAACGCTTTGTCTAGGGCTTGTCCTGCGTCAGCCACGGAAGTCACTTCTACGCCTTCCATGCCGACAAGCCTGAAACCTGTGACCATGTCATTGTCGCCGATTACAAAACCAAGCATACATTTCTCCTAAAGAACTTTAAATTCAGTGCCTAATAAACTCCAATGTCGCAAGCGCTAGCTTGAACTAAAAGAAGCTAAAATTGGAGGAATCCGAGACGCAGACTTACCCTAAACCCCTTTTGGGCTTCTTAGTTTTTGGCTTGCGGAATCACCTTTAAATGCTTAGGTTAACCACAATTTTGTAGGAATATGCTCAGACCAGAACGAATGACTTTTACTTCGATAATCTGCGTCAGAAAAGACGTTGAATCTGTACTGGAAGCGTTAAGCAGTTTCGGAGAATTCCACATAGAAGAAATCCCTGAAAACACCGGCCTCCTTGAGTACAGCCAAGAGATTCAGAAGGCTGAAGAGTCGCTTTCCAATGCGAACGATTTAATCAAGAAGCTCTGTCAAGAAAAACCAGGCGCACTTGACCTGTTCAGTGCAGATCAACCAACTAGAACACAGGTGACGGCTGAAAACTGGCAAGGACTCACAGAGGAAACCAGCCAAAAAGTTTCACAGCTTAAGCTGGAAGTTGACGGGTTAAACAGCTCCTTATCCAGCCTCAAAGAAAAAACAGCCCAACTTAACAACGTCAAAAAAATGATTACAATAATCGATAACAACCATGTTGACCTTGAAGCCATACAGACCCTGGAATTAATACACGTCACAACCGCATCCGTCCCCCATAAAAACTTCGAAGCATTAAAAGCGGAACTTGCCCAGTTCCACCTAATCTTAAGCCGCTCTCGCCTAACAAAAGAAAACAGCTTCGTAGCTATAGCGGCGTCAGGCAAGCAAGGAGCAAACGTGGAAAAAATCGTTAAAGCTCATCGTGGAGAGGTTTTTTCAATTCCCAAAGATTTGCCGAACGACGCCGGCGATGCGCTCACAGAAGTTAATAGCCGCTTAGAAGAGAACTTAAAAAAAGAAAAAACGATTTCGGGTTCACTGCATGAATTAGGCGCAGAAAACAAGGGCAACTTGCTCGTATGGAAGGAAACTGTTGAGAACATCTTGGCGCTGCTTTATGCTGAAAAAAAGATGCTGCAGTCAGGAAGACTCGCAACGGTCAAAGGGTTTGTTCCTAAGAAAAACCTGGTGGCCCTCTATCGGGAAGTTCATTCTCTTGTCGGAGAAAAAGCAATAGTGATACATCAAGACGTGACTGAAGCTGAAAAGCCTCCCACGAAAATCAGCAACAACAGGTTTGTTAAGCCATTTGAAGAAGTCACAAAACTCTACGGGTTACCCCATTACGGCGAAATAGACCCAACCCCATTTATGGCGATTTCATTCCCAATCCTGTTCGGGTTAATGTTCGGCGATTTGGGACACGGCATAATACTAATGGTAGGCGGCTTCACTGTCGGGATGCTTGTTAAGAAGAATCAGGGAATAAAGAATATCGCGTACATCCTTGCGATGTGTGGGCTTGCGGCAACGGTTGCAGGCGCCCTCTTCGGCGAAGTTTTCGGCAAGGACCTTCTTCCCGCTTTATGGTTCAGGCCGTTTCAGGTCACCAACGTCTTTGGCTTCTTAGTGTTCGCCTTAGTTGTTGGTGTAATCCAAATACTCAGTGGGTTAGTCTTGGAAATGGTAAACTTCACCCTGAAGCACGATATGGTTGACGCTGTTTTAACGTCTATCCCGAAAATGGCTTTCTACCTCGGCGGCGTCTACTTAGTCGTAATTTACAAGCTAAATTTTGCAGCGTGGTTTTCAGGTCCCGTGTTGCTTTTGATTGTTCCGTTTATTTTCGTGACTTTCGCCAAACCGGCTTACATGGCTTTTGCGAAAGTTTTAACCCGACAGCCGAATGCGCTTAACTTGGAAAAGCCCGAACCCCTGGGCCAAAGGATTTTTGAGAGCGGAGACATGGTGACGCGTTTGCTCAGCAACAGCATTTCTTACGCTCGAATTCTCGCTTTGCTTATGGCTCACTGGGCGTTACTTTATGTAACCTACACTTTTTCTGCCTTGATAGGCGGATCCGCGGGGCTCGGCTTGATTGTCAGCGGCATAATCATCATCGGCGGAAACATTTTCGTAATCGCTTTTGAGGGGTTGATCGTTTTCATCCACACCTTAAGACTGCACTTCTACGAGTGGTTCAGCAAATTTTACGCTGGGGACGGAGCCGAGTTCCATCCGTTTAAGCAAAATTTCATCTACACGAACATCCACATTCATGAGAAAAACGGGGAAGAAACTTAAAACAGCATTTGACCCAGGATGTAGTTCGTGCTAACCCCGCCTTCGATACCTGCGCTAACCGCAATCAAATTGCGTACTTCAGCTTCTTTGATAATCATGAAGGCAAGTGGCTCTCCAACATTGAAGATTTCGTCGACGATATGGGCTTTAGCATGGCTGAATATTGCTTCCTTGAAGGCTTTTGCAGCTGCTGCCACTGTTCCCTCCGGGTGTGAGGCCTTAACGAAGAATTTTCGGTAGAAGGTTTCGGAAACGACTCGTACAGCCGAATCGAAATCAGGCGCTGCAAGCATAGCTTCAACCGTTTCAGATGTGAGTTTAAAATTTTTAGGAGGCACAGCCGCTCTCAACCAGTTCGCGTCGTAATTCAAGATTTTCCCCCTGAGAATCGATAGAAGCGCGAAGCCGTCGTTTTCCATGGCTACGTAAAAATTTACATGGGATTTCTCGTTTCGAGGCAACTCTTCGTACCTGTCATGAAGAGTTTCGTAGAACAACTTGTCCAGCAGAATGTCGAATCCTGAAGTCGACCCGTTCTCCTCATAGCCCCGCATGCCCTGGCTAAGAGCTGACAAATACAATGAACTTTTAATTGAGTTCTGCATTTGCTTCAAATTTGAAGATTTAGCCGCTTCCTCAAGCATCACTCGGTTCTTAAGAAAATCTTCTGCAGAAAAATAAATTTTGTTTAATCTTTCTTCACCGCTAATTTCCCCGTTAATCGATTTTATGAGGGTCTTGAGGTTTTCTACTTCGAACCGCAAAACGTAAACGGAAAGAAAGCTCGCTGATTTGCTGGGCGAGTTCTTGATCATCTTCACGAATGTTTCAATTAAGTTTTCGGTGAAAGCCCGCTCCAGCTTTCGGCTTGTCAGAGGTAACAAGACTTTGGCAATTTGTGTCTGATAAATGGTGTCCCGTAGCTGAGCCGCAAATGAAGGCAGGTCTTTGCTTTCCAGCAGAGATTTAAATTTTGTTTCGCCCAAAAGCTTGCTTTTTTCAGCGCCTCTCTTGGCTAGAACAGCAGCGTACTGCGTAACTTGATTCAAGGTTTAGCTTCCTTAACGATTGCATCCACAACCGCTGTGACGGCGCGCTCCATGCGTTTTACCGCTTGTCTTTTCAGCTTCTCGGTTGCCGCTTGGTTAGCTTTCAACTGTTCGTCCCGTTTGCGGTTAGCTTCTTCAACCGCGCTCGCAAAAAACTCTTGCCCTTCTGCCTCAGCGTAGTTTTTGCTATTAGAAGCCAGTTTCTCACTGTTCAATTGGGTAAGAGCCAATATGTCTTTAGATTTTTGTTGAGCGTCGCCTAAAATTTTCTCTGCTTCAGCTTCGATTTTTTTGAGCTCTTCCCAAACTTTCTCCATAATACCACAAACAATCAAAGCTGCATTAAATTGAAAAGCCTTTTGCTTCGCTCCAAAGACACGATTTAGGGAAATTGTGAGGTTTTGGGGCGCATATCTGTGTAGGTTCAAGTCACAAGCCACTTAGATTAACCGAATGAGAAACGCCAATTCTTTAACCTCAGCCCGGCCCCCCGACTAATTCACCTAAAGACCCTCCAAGCTCTATTCGTGACTAGGTTTAGGTGTTCCTTAGTCAACATATACTATTTTGATATATACTCTTTCGGTGAAAAAACAAGATGAGTCAAATATCTAATCCGTTAGAGGTTCTAAAATCACTCTCAGAAGCAACAAGCATGTTGATAGGCAAAGTTTCAAAGTCCGTAGTCAGCGTAAAGAATGAGATGTCACATGGCACAGGTGTCGTTTTGACGAAAGACGGTTGGGCAAGGCGAAAAAACCTTCAACGCCAAAATCGTTGGCACAGACCCATACAGCGACCTAGCGTTACTCAAAGCAGAGAAAGGCGAATTCACACCCATAGAAGTGGGCGATTCAGAAAAACTAAACGTAGGCCAATACGTCGTCGCACTAGCCAATCCATTCAACCGCAGCCAACCAACCGCGACAAGCGGCATGGTCACAAGCGTAAACAGCACAATCAGAGGCTGGCGTGGAACAACTCAAATGGAGAACATCATAGCCACCGACGCCCAGCTTAACCCAGGATTCAGCGGCGGACCACTCGTAGACGTCGAAGGCAAAATCATCGGCATAAACACAGCTTACGTGTGGCAAAGAGGCATAGCAATCCCTATCAACAAAGTAAAAACTGTAGCAGACAGGCTCATGACAGGGCGCATAGCGCAGAGAGGCTACCTAGGAATAATCGCTAACACAGTCGCGATTCCAGAGGAAATCGCTGAGCAAGCAGGCTTAGAGCAAGAAACAGGCGTCATGATCTTTAGCGTTGAAGCAGGCTCACCCGCGCGCAAAGCAGGCTTGGCGATGGGAGACGTGCTCGTTAAATTCAACGGCAAACCGGTCACCGACTTCTACGACTTACCTAGGCTGCTGGCAGAAGACGTCATAGGCAAAGAAACCAAACTCACTGTCATCCGAAAAGAAACGCTGCTTGAGGGAACAATCGTTCCAACCGTTCACGGAGGCGAAGAAGACTGATAGAACGCGTCCCGCTGGAGATTGAACCGCCGTCGCCGATGCCGTCGCCCCCGCTTAGAAGACGACCCTTCCCGACGCCGCAATTCAGCTCAGCGAACCCAGCTTCAATCGATTCTTTCCTACCTGTTTTCGACTAGGTGATAAAGAACCCCAACCTTTTCTTTTTTTGACTCCTTTGCTTTTCAGCAACATTTGAAGCGAAATCTTAACAAATTCAGTTCCAAAACTTTTTGCAATAAGACATGACTCGGCGCAATACAATATGGAAAGTTCCGCCCGGGACATTTAGGGTGCAATAGGACGTTTAGGAAATGGCGAGAAACTGAAGGCATGGTAGGTAAAATGGGAATGGGAAGGACTTTCAAGACACCATTCTATAGTCAAATTGAACCTGCAGGTTCAAAACTTGAACTATTTTTCAGTGAAAATAGGGTTGGTTTGGGCTCGATTTTGTGAACGCCGGGTGAAAAAGGCGCTTGAGGGTTGTGTATTTTGAACTAATTTGATGTTGAAGCGGATCAGGATTGAACCAAATTCATGTTGAGAAAAAGCTTGGGTTGGCTGTTTTGGAAGCGTTAAACAAAAAATCCCGCTTCAGAAAATTACAAAAAATAAAAAGAAAAAAATAGCTAAAGAATACGTTTATTGTGAGTTATTGGAGTCTTCTGTTTCTGCTGCGGTTTCTTCTGCGTTTTGTTCTTGAGCCGTTTCCATCTGCGCCGCATGGGGCGCTTCTAAAGGGTGGGCTGGAACTTGTACCTCCTCTACGGTTACGGACTCAATAACAGTTTCAAGCTCGGGCTCAATTACTTTGTCAAGGGTAGTTTCAACTTCAGCTACTGGGGCAACTTCGAAAGCATCAATCGGGGTTTCAACCTCTGGCTCTTTTGGAGCTTCAACAACTTCAAGGACAATTTCAGCTGCTTCAACCTCAACAGCGGCTTCCTCCACAACTGGCGTAACTTCAGGAGCAGCAATTTCCGTGTTAATGATTGGCTCTTCAATGGCGGGTTCAGCTACCGTTGGCTCTTGCGGGGCAATCTCGATTGTAGGCTCAACTATCTCGTTTACTTCAGGCTCAACAGATGCAACTGGAGCTGCTTCTACTTGGGCAACCTCAACAACCGGCGTCTCAATGATGGCGGGCGCGGCTTCCACAACTGTTTCAACTGGGGCAGCTTCAATTATAGGAGCGGTTTCAACTGGAGTCTCAATAACTGGGGTTTCTATGGGGGCGGTTTCGACTGGGGCTATAACTGTTTCTAAGGGCGCAGCTTCTATCGGGGCAGCCTCAACTGGAGCAGCTTCGATGACGGGGGTTTCGATTGGGGCGGCTTCTGCTTTTGCCACTTCAACAGCAATCTCAACTGGAGCGGTTTCAACGATGGTAGGCTCAATCGGCGCTGGCTCTGCAACGGTTTCAATTGGGGCAGCTTCAACAATAACTGGGGCGAGAGCTGCTTCTACTACTGGCGCGACTTCGGGAATCGCTGCCGCAACTGGCTCTGTAGCTGCTGGCGAGGCAGGAGCAAAAAGTGAGTTTGTAACCTGTTTTATCGTGACTAACTCGCTCTTGGTCGCATCCAATCCGGTTGATAGGAGGCTTATTTCACGTTCATAAATTTCCTCGT
>JBEKPM010000031.1:0-13218 GCA_049520735.1 Bathyarchaeia archaeon
TACGCTTTTTTCTTGGGTACTCTGAAATGCGATTCTTTCCCGGCGCTGATGTATTCTCCGCCCATCCCTCTGACGGCCGAAGCGATTTTCGCGAATTTTTCGGAGCCGAGGAACCCCATCAATTTAATAATTATGTAGTCGCCTTTTTCCTCAAAACCCAGTAGGCTTTCCAATTCTTCGGGAAAAGACATCCGTATCTCGTCAAGCGTCCGCAGTTTCTGCCCTGTCGGCGGCGGATTTGACGCTTGAACTGTTTGAGCAGGCTGAGACAATGATTGGTTGACTTGACTTGTTGAGAGAGTCTTCATCGATGTTGAAACAGATTTCAACTCTTCGGCGACTTTGGCCAATTTTATGGTTATCTCCTCCACCTTGCTGACCAGTTCGTTTAGCTTTTCTTTGTCAGTGCTCATCCCTAACGCTCCCTTTAAACTCCTAAATAATCCCAAGACGCTTATTAATTGTTTGCAACGTCAAACTACGGCTTATACGCGGAAGAAAATGGCATGATTGAAATCGATGGGAGCCAAAAAAGCGGAAGCGGCACAATACTTCGTCTCTCAGTAGCTTTGGCAGCCATCACGAACCAGCCACTCCACATTTACAACATCAGACAAAGCCGCCCTCAACCCGGCTTAAAACCCCAACATCTTGAAGCAGTAATCACAGCAAGCAGACTTTGCTGCGCAAAAGTGCGGGGAGCCAGTTTGGGTTCAAGAGAACTCTGGTTTACACCTCAGCAGATAAGAGGTGGTAGCATCGAAGCCGTAATCGAGACCGCTGGAAGCATCCCAATGCTGCTTTTGGCGGTGATGCCCATCTGTTTGTTTGCCGACTCTCCGATTAACCTGCATGTCGCTAAAGGGGGAACGGACACAACTCATGCCCCGACAATCAACTACTTGCAACATGTGCTTTTGCCGACGCTGGCGAGAATGGGAGTTGACGCTAAAATAACGGTTCAGAAATACGGTTACTACCCGAAGGGAATGGGCGAAGCCACGTTGGCTATCAAACCCAATCGAGCTTTGAGGCCGATTATCATGGAGAGTTTTGGCAAGCTGAAACGTGTAGGTGGTGTTTCCGTCTGCACTTTCTTGGCTGACCGACAGGTTGCTGAGCGGCAGGCAAAGACAGTGCAGGAATACCTCTCACGAAACGGCTTAAAGGCCGATATTCAAATCATCAATGATGAGTCGAACCCCTTCCAGAAGGGTAGCTCAATCGTTCTGTGGGCTGAAACCGACAATGGTCTCATTATAGGCGCTGACGCCATCGGTCAACTGCACAAAACGGCTGAGGCTGTCGGACTGGAAGCCGCGGAAAAACTCGTTGTGGAGCTTAATGCGAAGCCAACTGTCGATGTTTTCTTGGCTGACATGTTGATTCCCTACATAGCGTTGGCACGGGGTAATTCAGCTTTCCTGGTCAGAGAAATGACTGAGCATGTATTAGCCAACATTTGGCTAATGGAAAAAATGTTAAACGTAAAATTTATGGTTCAAAAAGTTAAAACCCTATATAGGATAGAGAGAAGCAGCTAATGCCATGCAGAAAACAGCAATTTGCATAAAAGTTTCGAAGAAACAAGGTGAAACCGCAATAGCGTTTGCCAGCAAAATAGGAGTTTTGGACAAGTCGCTGGAGATTAAACGGGACGAAACGAACCTATGCGTTCCGTTGGTTCGTTCACTTGAAGATAAGGAATTGACACTTTTGAAGGGTCAAGTAGCTGAATTTCAGGTCGAGACGGGAGTTTTCATCCAAAAGGAGCCAGCCACAGTCACTATAACGGAAATTCTCGAATCAAAGTTGCCGCCTCATCTGCTGGCTATTCTGCCTCAAGCCTTAGACATCGTGGGCGACATAGCCGTAATCGAAATCCCAAACGAACTTGAAATCTACGAAAAGATCATTGGAGAAGCTATCCTAAAAACCCACAAAAATATCAAGACCGTTCTCGCGAAGGCTAGTTCAGTAAGCGGGACGTACAGGGTGCGAGAGTACAATTTTGTAGCTGGGGTGCAAAAAACTGCGACCATTCATCGGGAATTCGGGTGTCAATACCATGTCGATTTGGCGAAAGCGTATTTTTCTCCGAGGCTTTCCAATGAGCATATGCGGGTGGCTTCACTCGTGCAAGAGGGAGAAACCGTGGTGGATTTGTTCGCTGGGGTCGGACCATTCTCGGTGCTGATTGGAAAAAAGAACCCAGGCGTTCGAGTCTTCGCGGTCGATATTAATCCAGAAGCCGTTGAGCTGCTAAAGGTTAATGTGAGGGTTAATAGGGTTGAAAGCCGGGTTTTTCCAGTCCTCGGGGATGCGAGGCAGCTTGCGGCAGAAAAACTTAGAGGTTCTGCTGACAGGGTTATCATGAATCTGCCTGAAACCGCCATCGAGTTTGTGGGTGCCGTTTGCCAAGTCGTTAAGCCCGCGGGTGGGGTAATCTATTTCTACGGCTTTGTCCGTTCACCCGACTCGGCAGAAAACCTAAAACTTCGTTTGTCTGATGCTGTTGAGAAAGCAGGAAGAAAGGTGGAGTCTTTTCTCTGTGTTAGAAGCATTCGCGAAACGGCACCTTACGAATCCCAGATTGTTTTAGACGCTAAAATCACTTAGGCTCTAACGATCAGGGTTATCTTTATTTTCTGTTCGGGATTTTTGAGTTTTTCAACGAATTCTCTTGGTAGGTCATTCGAGGACTTGTCTGCGTGGATGGCCAGGGTTCGGTCAGAGATGTAGTTGCTTTTTCTAATCACCATGTCGGTCGGGTTAGTTAAAGCCAGTTTTGGGGAGCCAGAGGCGTTGATTTGCTGGGATGAGTCGTCAGCTTCGATTATTATTGTGAGTTTGGCGTTTGGTTTTTTCATTTTTTCTTTGAATTCGAAACTTAAGTCTGTTGCGGCTTTCTCAGCCTCCACTGCGACGATGCAGTCTCCTGTTTTAGAAAGATGTTTCTCTTTTGTAAACATCAAAGTTGACGAGTGAACGGCTTGAATGTTCCTATGCCCAAAAGCTAGCACAATCTCCTTTACTTCTTCAGAAATCAATTATTCGCTGACCTCGATGGAATCAACTTTGCCGTCTCCGTCTAAATCGAATCCTTGAATCACAACCGCGAACTTGTCCTGCCCCTTGTATTTCTGCAGGGTTTTCTTCCAGAAATTAGTCAAAGCCAAAACGCACGCTTTTGTTCCGACAGCTTTGTTGCCCGCCAAGATGATGATGCGTTTGGTGTTATCCCATGGGTTGGCGATTTTGGCAATTAGACCGGAAACGTCTGAGGTGTAGACCTGCAAAGTTTTATCTGAGGACAGTCCGCCCAGCAGGAATCCCTGTTCGGATGACTTCATTATGAATTTGATGGGCAGGTATTCGTTTATTTCCTGCGTGAGAAGGTTGGTGCCGGGTCCGCCGACGAGGATTAGGTTGTTTTTTTCTTCTTTCTCCACCTTCACATCAACGTCGAGTTTAACTGCGAATTCACTCGGCATTTTCGCAAATTGCCCTAGAAAAAGAGCCAGGTGAGCCGCGTAGTGTCCGTCGCGCGCGCTGGTTTTGAATGGTCCATGCGGCTGGGGGCTACCTACGACTATTTTGCCGTCGAAGATGCCGTTGCTGATGAATTCTCCGAAGAAGTCTTGAATCTGCTTATCCAAGCTGACGGCGCAAATGTTCTGGATCGCTTTGTACCCTTGTTGGAACTCGATTCCGAAAGCTGGTGAGACGGTTTTGTAGTATTTTGCCGTTGCGCCTTTCTTTTTTTCTTCACGCTCGACAGTTATTACTCCTGCTTTGGCGAGTTTTCTTATATGGTAGTAGATTTTTTGTTCGTGCATGCCAAGCTGTTTAGCGATTTCTAAGGGGTACATCTCTTTTTTTGAGAGCATGGCTAGGATTTTCCAGCTTAGGCTTCCGAGAACGGTTTTGAGTTTTTGTGAGTCGTTTATCATGCTAATTTCTTTTACTTCTTGGGTGTTGCCGTTGTCTTGGAGTAGAAGTTTCTTTTCCATAAGTTAGTCCTGATGAGTAAGAAACATGTACTATAAAAAATTTATTTATAGCGGTGCAGAAAAAATCGAACTGCAGTGGGCCTGCGGTTGCCTGTTTGCACGCAGAATGGTTAGAAGCTGCTACAAAGTTTCTTTTAGCGGTCAAAGCAAAATGTTAAAAATGCTTATTAGCAAACCTCTGACCATAAGGTCGTAAGTCATCATCGAAACGAGGCCAGGTTATGTGTGGAATATTCGGTTGTGTCTTAAAAGAGGGAAACGCCGCACCCCTTATACATTCGTCACTTAAACGGCTTGAATACAGAGGCTATGACTCAGTTGGCATAGCGACAATTTCTGAAAACAAAATTTACCTGAAGAAGGACCAAGGAAAAATTGATGAGGTTCATAAAATCCTAAACCTTGACGATTTACCCGGCAACATAGGTATAGGCCACACGAGATGGGCAACACATGGCGCACCCCTGAAAGTTAACTCTCACCCTCACTCAGACTGCACGGGCGAAATAATGGTCGTTCACAACGGAATCATCGAGAATTTCATGGAACTCAGAACTGAACTGCAAAATCTTGACCACACCTTTGTTTCCAAAACAGACACAGAGGTAATCCCGCACCTGATTGAACAAACTCTCAAACAAAACCCGAAACTCTCCTTCGTAGATGCAGTTCAAGAAACTATCAAGCGCCTTGAAGGATCATATGCCCTTGCGGTAATCTCCACAAAAGAACCAGACAAGATTATCTGCGCCAGAAACGAGAGCCCCCTGGTATTAGGCATAAACGGAAAGGGCGTTTTCTGCGCTTCTGATATTCCAGCTTTTCTACCTGTTACCAACAAGGCAGTTCTAGTAAACAACGGCGAAATGGTTATTCTGTCTGAAAAAGGCTACGAGATCAAGAGAATCCAGGATTCTAGCCCTGTAAGTCGGGAGCCAGAAACTATCGAGTGGTCAGCTGAAATGGCTATCAAACAAGGTTACCCGCACTTTATGATCAAAGAGATCCATGAGCAACCTGAAACCTTGCGTAACACGCTGAGACTGCAGGAGCATTATCTTGATTTACTTACAACTTTTCTAGACCGTGCAAACGAAGTTTTTCTTGTCGCGTGCGGGACAAGTTACCACGCGTGTTTGGCGGCTTCATATATGTTCTCTAAGCTTGCGTTCTTGCCGACTCACCCTGTTTATGCTTCGGAATTCATTGAGCAACATGGCAAATCAGTAAGCATCGATAGCACCATCTTAGCAGTTAGTCAATCAGGCGAAACAGCTGACACTATAGCTGCCGTATCCGTTGCACAGCAGCGGGCAGCTACAATTCTTAGCCTAACAAATGTCATCGGCTCTTCCTTAACACGGATTTCCCGCGTTTACATCGGCACACAAGCGGGTCCAGAAATCGGCGTTGCAGCTACGAAAACCTTCACGTCCCAGCTTTCCGTTTTGGCGCAACTTGCACTTAGACTGGCAAAGAAGAGAGGAAAGGTTTCTCAGGATGAGATGGACAGCCTTGAAGAAAACTTGTGTAAGTTGCCTGAAATTGTTGATACGGTAGTGAAGACGCAGGAAGAAAAAGTTCAGCAAATCGCCAAGAAATACAAAGATTCTAAAGTGTTCTTTTTCTTAGGCAGAGGAATCAGCACCGCCACAGCTTACGAAGGTAGACTCAAATTGATGGAGATCGCGTATATTCCGTCGATAGCGTTCCCAGCGGGCGAAAGCAAGCATGGACCAATCAGCCTTGTCGAAAACGGGTTCCCAGTGGTTTTCATCTGTCCCAAAGATGACTGCCACAAAACGTTGATCGGCAACATTATGGAGATGAAAGCCAGGGGCGCCCAGATAATCGCCGTTGCAGAGGAAGGAGACGAGGATGTAAAGTCTTTGGCTGACGACATCATCGAGGTTCCCAAAGGCATTCCCGGCGTTCTGTCACCCATTCCTTTCGTCGTACCTCTGCAGCTATTGGCGTACTATTTTGCGCTTGAAAAAGGCTACAACCCCGACATGCCTAGAAACCTGGCGAAATGCGTCACTGTAAAGTAGCCTTCTCCTTTTTTCCATCGATCTTTATCTAACCCGCTTTTCTTGAGTATGTTTTTTGTGCAGTTTCTTGTCACAAATAGCGTGGTACCTCGCAGGATTTTTTTCGTCCCGTTGCCCCCACGTTTTTCTTAAGGATCCAAATAGACACATTTAGATAAAGACCCAAGCGTTTTAGAACTAGGGCTGGCATTAGCCGAACCATTTTTCCAGCGTCATCTTTGACTTCTGCTTCTTGCTGCCTACAAGCATCTTGTCAAGGGATTTTCTGACACGATCTTCCGAAAATTCTTTCTGCCTCACCATCAAATCCACGACGCCTTCAACGTTTGGTTCGCACCATTTGAGCTTGTAGTTGTCAGTGACTTCTGGGTGCAGAAAGACTTGACGTATGCAGTTTGGTTCTACTGGGAAGGAGGCGTTTTTTATATGGGGAAGAGCATTTTCCAATGACCCATATTGCTTAACTAGTTTGAGGGCGGTTTTTGGTCCTAGCCCTTTTATTCCGTCAGGGTTGAAGTCTGTGCCGGTGAGTATGCCGACGTCTATAAGCTGCTCATATGTCAAGCCTGTCGCGCTTAGCGTTTTTGATAGCTCCATGACTTCGGGCACAACCTCGATGTAAGCATTCCCACGTTTACGTCTGCCGGAAATAGTGATGTTCCTCAACGTTCTGGGCGCTCCGAAAAGCAAGCTGTCATAGTCTTGGCTTGCACAGTAATCCGCGTCGCCTTTCTTGGTCATGTGGGCAGCTTGGGCTTCCCCCTCGCTTGGCGCGCTTATCCAAGGCAAACCCATCATATCCAGGAGCCTGCGGCTGTCCTCCTGCATGTAATCTTTCATGCTTGTCGCTGCTTGGGCGAACATCTGCATCTTCTGTGTGTCGCCTTTCGCCGCAGCTTTCTCGTAGCTTGCGATGGCTTGAACTTTAACCTGCTTTCGACGTTCGATTTCAGCGGCCTTCAAAGTAGGTGGAATCCCATCGAAAACGTAGATCGGCTTCAGTCCCATTTCTACAAGATTGCTGGTACGGTAAAAAAGACCGCTCAGGTGGCTGGTAATGTGTCCCGCGCTATCTTTGAGCGGGGTTCCGTCGGGTTGGCGGATGATGCTGAGGAACTGGTAGATGGCATTGTACGCATCTATGGCGATTATTTTACCGCTTAAATCTTCAAGTTTAACGGGGGTTTTCGGTACAATGTCTTTGAAGTCTACGCCCAAAACTTATCACGGAAAACAAATAGGAAAAGACTTTCTTAATAAACTTGCGAATGAGTCCTTGAATACAAAGTCAAGAGGCTAGAAAACGTTTATTCTAAAAATGAGTTTGTTTAGTTTGGGAATTGCGAAAAAATGGAAAGGGGAACATGTTGTTTTCAAGTTATGAATCTTTATGTGAACAAGCGGGTTATGGGGATCCTTTGAGCATAGCAGATATAAGGAACCCTTACAATTTAAAACCGCAAGAAGATGTCGGTTATGACAGAAAGACAAACAGCACTTACCTTAGTCACCTGCACAAGCTGCGGCAAACCAATCCCTCCTGGCAGTGAATCAACAAAGTTCCTTTGCCCAAACTGCGGAGATATCCAAATTAAACGCGACGGAAAATGCCGCAAGTTCGGACGCCTCTACAAGTGCCCAAAATGCGGTTTCACAGGTCCTTAAAAGGCGATTAGGTATGGGCAGCGTTATAGTAACATACAAGGTTTTCCCAGAAGATATTGTTCCGAGCTTTGACGCCTTGAAGAAGGCGATCGAAGGAATTACGCCCGAGGACGCGTCCATTGAAGGCTGGGGAGAAGAACCGGTAGCTTTTGGGCTTGTAGCGCTTCTTGTTCAACTAAAGTTTCCAGAGGACAAGACAGGGCTCGTTGACCAGTTCGAGGAAAAACTCGGAAAGTTGCCGGGAGTAAGCCAAGCACAAACTATGTTTTTGCGTCGAAGCAGCAGATAAATCTGTCAAATGCTCGGTTCAGACAAGAATCCAACCGAATTTTCTTTCAATTTAGTCCTGAAAGTCTCAAATGTTACGCTTGAAAGTTTATATAGGTTTAAATGTTCTTTTCCCCTCATACCCTTAAGAGCACTAGATTATTTGGAGGATTCTGTTTGAGTGAAGTTCAACTGCGCGTTGGAGATGCACGACAAAGAGACGTGGGCAGAGGAATCGCCCGCATAGACCAGCGAACTATGCAGAAATTAGGCATAAGCGCTGGCGACGTAATTGAAATAATAAATAAACGCACAACCTCGGCTATAGCTTGGCCAGCTTACAGTGAAGACCAGAACCGCGATATAATCCGAATCGACGGTTTCACACGCAAGAACAGCGGCGTCGCTATAAACGAGTACGTTGTGGTGCGTCCTGCAAAAGTTAAGACGGCTTTGAGCCTGACTCTTGCTCCGGTGGACATGCGGCTTAATGTTGATGAAGATTTTACTAACTTCGTGAAGAACCGTCTTATGGAACGTACACTTGTTGAAGGGGATACCACCCTGGTTATGATGTTGGGGCATGCAATTCCGTTCACTGTTTCAAAAACGCGTCCGCACGGCATAATAAAGGTGACGACCGAAACACACCTGACTATTCTAAATGAGCCAGCGCCCGAAGGTAAAGGCTTACCAAGAACCACTTACGAGGACATCGGCGGCTTACATGAAGAAATCCAACGAGTCCGCGAAATGGTTGAGCTGCCGCTCAGACACCCGGAGCTTTTCCAGCGGTTAGGCATAGAGCCGCCTAAAGGAGTATTGCTTCACGGTCCGCCTGGTTGCGGCAAAACATTGCTTGCCCGAGCGGTCGCCAACGAGTCCGAAGCGAACTTTTACTCCATAAACGGCCCCGAAATAATGAGTAAATTCTATGGCGAATCCGAAGCCCGTTTGCGGGAGATTTTCCAGCAAGCCCAGCAGAATGCCCCAAGCATAATATTCGTTGATGAACTTGACGCTATTGCGCCAAAGAGGGAAGAAGTCACTGGCGAAGTTGAAAGACGCGTTGTCGCCCAACTTCTCGCACTGATGGATGGCTTGAGCGGAAGAGGAAATGTCATAGTTATCGGCGCAACTAACCGCCCAGGAGCACTTGACCCAGCCCTACGCAGACCCGGAAGGTTTGACAGGGAAATAGAAATCAGCGTACCCGACAAGCGGGGAAGACACGAGGTGCTGCAGATTCACACCAGAGGCATGCCGCTTCACGGACTTGAAAAACTTGAGGGAGTAAAATCTGATCAAGACGTTGACCTCAAAAAACTCGCTGACATGACACATGGCTACACGGGCGCGGACCTATCGGCGTTGAGCAGAGAAACAGCGATGAAAGCCCTCCGCAGATACTTGCCACAAATCAACCTTGAAGAAGAACGCATTCCACCCGCCGTGCTGGAAAAGATGGAAGTCACGATGGACGATTTCTTGGGCGCCTACAAGGAAGTTACGCCTACAGCAATGCGAGAAGTCTACATTGAGGTTGCAACCGTACATTGGAGCGATATAGGCGGTTTAGACACAGTCAAAGAACACCTAAAAGAATCCGTCGAGTGGCCGATCAAAAACCCCGAAATCTTCACCAGACTTGGAATCAGAGCACCTAAAGGCATTCTGCTTTTCGGTCCCCCTGGCTGCGGCAAAACCCTGCTTGCACGTGCAGTCGCAACGGAGAGCGAAGCCAACTTCATATCCATAAAAGGACCCGAAGTCTTCAGCAAATGGCTCGGCGAATCAGAAAAAGCAATCCGGGAAGTCTTCCGCAAAGCCCGCATGGCAGCACCCTCAGTAATATTCCTGGACGAAATCGATTCCCTTACTCCGCGACGTGACTTAGGCATGTCTGACAGCGGCGCCTTCGAACGAGTCATAAGCCAATTACTGACAGAGATGGACGGCATAACAACCCTGCAAGACATTGTAATCATCGCCGCAACAAACCGCCCTCACATGGTCGACCCCGCGGTGCTTCGCCCAGGCAGATTTGACCGTTTAATTTATGTACCTGAACCGGACGAAAAAAGCCGTCTCCAAATCTTTAAATTGTACATGAAGAGCATGCCAATTTGCAGCGACGTTGATTTGAACGTGTTGACGACAGCGACAAAGTACTATTCTGGCGCTGACATCGAATCCCTGTGCAGAGAAGCCGCCATGCACGCATTGCGCCGCGATGTTAATTCACGCGAAGTCACAATGAAGGATTTCCAGGACGCTCTCAAAGAGATGGGTCCGTCGATTACGCCTGACATGGAGAAATGGTACAAGAGCTTCAATCAGCAATTCCGACAAGTACAAAAGCCAGCAACACCCGTTGCTTAGAAGGAAAACGTATGCCACAAATGAAAACTTGGAAAACTCGGCCAGACTACTTTGTAGTTTTGGAAATTCTAAAGAAAAAGGGCGACATGACCGACGATGACTTGTTCAATGCGCTTAGAGCAGAATTCGAAGACTTAGGATTCAAAGACTTCAACGGAGTGCTACTTAACTTGGAAGTAAGCGGCAAAATTCGTACTTCATCGTTAGCCCGTGGAAAACGTCGAGTAGAGCTAATCCAATAACAAAGTGATGATGACCCAGCACAAAATCCAGCAGACAGATGCCATAATCATCGGGGGCGGACCTGTCGGCTCCTACGCAGCTTTGAACTTAGCTAAAGCAGGCATGAACACCTCAGTTTTCGAAGAACACCCACAAATCGGATTCCCATCCCACTGCGCCGGACACCTAAGCATCCGAAGCCTGAAGAGCATGGGGTTATATCCGCTTCCCAACGGAATAGTGGAGAACACTTTTAGCACAGCCAACTTCTACTCGCCAAAAGGAACCAAATTTTCAATTCATCTATCCCGTCCAGTGACATTAACGTTGAACAGGGCACGTTTCGACCAGTATCTATCTAAGCAAGCCCAAGATGCAGGGGCACGCATTTTCTTGGATACCCGTGTCCAATCGCTTACTATCAATGATGGGTTTGTTAAAGGCGTCAACATACAAAGGAGCAATGGAGAGCAGTGGCAATTTGCTTCCAAGGTGACTGTGGATGCGGAAGGGGTTTCTTCCAGGCTTTTGAGGCAAGCAGGGTTGAAGGCGTTGAAGCCTAACGGGCTAGTTTACTCGGTTGAAGCTGAAGTAGAGAATGTGGCTGACGCTGAAAGCGACGCTGTTGAAGTTTACTTTGGCAAAGCTTACGCGTCTGGATTTTATGGTTGGCTCATCCCGAGAGTAGATGGAACGGCGAAGGTAGGTTTGGCAACTAATATAGGCAACCCCAGAGACTGCCTTGAAAAGCTCAGGACAAAGCATCCCGTGGCATCTAAGCAGCTGAGTAAAGCCAAAATAATCAAGGTCAACTACCACGCGATATCTTTGGGCGGTCCAATAGAGAAGACTTACACGAATGGGTTTCTAGCCGTAGGCGACTGCGCGTCGCAGGTTAAGCCCTCCACGGGCGGCGGAGTAATCTTCGGCTTGACATGCGCGAAAATCGCTGCGGAAAGCGCCAGCCAAGCCATCCGAGCCGCAGACGTTTCAGGTGATGCGTTACAGGTTTATCAGAAGCGTTGCTTCGACCTTTTGGGTTTCGACTTCAACGTTATGTTGAGGCTCAGAAGGTTTTTTAACTCTTTATCTGACGAGAAACTCGATGAAATGCTTCGGGTCTGTGGAAAGCTAGGCGTTGACAAAGCTTTGAGGAATGAGGATGAAATTGATTTTCAGGGAAAAATGTTGCTTAAAGCCCTTGCGAAGCCCTCCATGTTGGCAATGGTTGCTTATTTTGCGTTGCTTTACTTGTCTGCAAACCCTTAAAATCCCGATTGCCCAAGATAGAAGCGGGAAAATGAAATGGGTGAATTTGAGTACAAGCAAGTACTTGTTTTCCGCGCGGATTTGAAGATGAGTAAAGGAAAGATTGCGGCTCAAGCTGGGCATGCTGCGATTTGTGCAGCGCAAGCTGCTCATGAACAGCATAAGAAGTGGTGGGAAGCATGGATGTACGAGGGAATGCGGAAAATCGCCGTTAAAGTTCCAAGCGAGAAGGAACTTAGCGAGTTGGAGCAGGCTGCGGACGAAATGGGTTTGCCCCATGCCTTAATCGTTGACAGAGGCTTAACTGAGGTTCCCGAAGGCACGGTTACCTGCCTTGGGATAGGTCCTGCTCCGAATAATTTGATTGATAAATTAACCCGTAACCTTCAACTACTTTAGGCGAGCGGTTTGCCTGTTTCCTCCATTGACAAAGAGCTCGGCATCGAAGTTTATTTGACCAAAGGCTCTGGCGTTGGAGGCGTCATCCGTGAAGGCGCCGAGGATTTTGTTGTTGAGGAAGTTCTGGTCGACGGCTCAAAGGCGAACGTAAACGGGTTTGTTCCCAGCAAGGTTTTGGGTTCCACTCTTGGGCGACAACGCTTTTTGCTGTGCACTTTGGTTAAGCGCAACTGGGACACTTTTGTAGCCGTCAAAAACGTTGCAAGGCAGCTTGGAATAGATCAGAGCCGCATCCAGATTGCAGGCATCAAAGACGCTAAAGCCCTCACGGCGCAACATGTAACAGTCGACGGAGGCTTGATAGAGGATGCTTTAAAAGTCGACGTTAAAGACATTCAAATCAATCCAATCGGCTACGTGCGCGAGGCGCTTTCAACCTATTATCTGCTCGGCAACAGCTTCACAACAAAAATCAAAGCAATTCACCACCAGAAATCAACCGTTGAAACGCGAATAGCCCGCATAATTGGCGAAATCGAATCGGTAAGCGGCATCCCAAACTTTTTTGGGCACCAAAGATTTGGAACAACCCGCCCAATAACACATCTCGTTGGAAAAGCCATTGTCCGAGGTGATTTCAAGGAAGCCGCCATGCTTTTCTTGGCTAAACCCAGTGCGTATGAACATCCATCCTCGAGGCAAGCGCGCCAGCAGCTTCAAGAAACAGGCGATTTCAAGCAAGCGCTAGAAAACTTTCCCCGGCAACTTCGTTTTGAACGACTGATGCTGTCCCACTTGGCAGATAATACGGAGGATTTTGTTGGCGCCTTCCAATGTTTGCCCATTAAGCTTCAGGAGCTTTTTGTTCAGGCGCATCAGTCTTATCTGTTTAACCGCTTCCTTAGCCAGCGGCTTGTGCAGGGTTACTCTTTGAACAGAGCTGAGGTGGG
>JBEKPM010000032.1:0-13101 GCA_049520735.1 Bathyarchaeia archaeon
CGGAACTCGCGTGCTGAAGTTCCCGGAAGATGCAAAGCATTTACGAGTATGCCCATCACGGTGTTTAGGTGGAGTTGGTCGAGGGCTACTTTGAAGTTTTGCCCAGGCGTTAGAGCATGGATTTTATCGTAGTACATGTTTCTTTTGCCGTCGTTGCTCAAACCGAGGCTGGTATATTCGCCGTTGAGGTCGAAGATGACAACTGTGGCTTTGTACCCGACCAAATTAACCATCAGCAACTTGGAGAGATGAGATTTGCCGCAGCCTTTCTTGCCCGTAATAATGTTCAGCGTCCCATCTATTGCAGACGCGTCAATGGTAAGCAACGAAGAATCTTTGGTGCCGCCCAGAATTATGGGGAGTTTGCCGTCGATTTTTGCCAGCTTCATCAGCATCGGCACAGACAGTTTTTTGATGGTGGATTGAGAACGGCTGGGAAGCCAACTGCTGCTCGGACTCAACATCCCATTCTCTAAGGTAGCCCTTATCTTGCAAATTAGCAGGCTCGCGTCCTGAATGTAGGTGATGTGCGGGGCTATTTCCATCGGATCAATATCCTCTCCCTGCAGAGGTTCTCCACCGTCGGGAAGCGTCCGCAAAAGCTCCTCTAGGACGCCCGGCACTGCAGCGAATTGCACATCGATAACTTGCGCGATTAAGGCTTTTCCTGCGTCTTGGTCCTCAACTAGCAGGTAGTCGCCTTTTTCAGCGTTTTCTGTTGGGAAACTGATTAATTGAAGAATGTTGCCTTCTTTTTTGTAGAGTTTCATGAGTAGATTTCCCCTTTTCCGAAAGGCCCGAAAAGCAGCCTGTGCATGTCGGGTCGGTTGACGATCTCAATGCCGTGCTTGCGGGTGATGAAGTGTTTGATGGCTAAGACTTCATTGGCAGTAAACGTGCACAAGATATGCGAGAGCCGAAGGGTTTCTGGGTAGCTTTGAGTGTAAAGGTCGTTGCCTACCAATTTTTGCATGGCGCAAATTCTCTGGTCAGCATTAGTTTCTTTGTCGATGTCTAAGCGGAACGCGAAGTTTGCCCTGTTAAGCCGCGCCACATAAACGTCGCCCAGCAGCATCATCGGCGGCTTAGAATGCAACCCTGCGGTTTCAAGCAGGTAAGGTGGCTCATGGTTGGGAAGCTGCTCCGTTATCAGGATCCCGTTTGCTCTGAGCGTGGTGGCTTTTGAGAAAGCAAGAACGGTGCTGTTGTTTCTTCTCGCGTAGTTGAGGATTTCGCGGAGCCGCTGGGTTGGTGTGTCGACAGTTCCCGATGTGAGTGAGCCATCGAAGAGGATCACTCCGTCTTTCACGGTTTTGGCAAGCATCGTTTGCATCCACCGCTCAAGCAGGCTAGCGAGGCGCGTGGGCATCTGCATGAGGTTAGGCGCGGACTGATGCATGCTACCGTAGGTTGTGCTGAAGTAAGCGCGCTCCAGGGTGTTGTAGACTGCGTTTTTGTTGTCTTCGGTTATGTGGAAGATGAATGGGCCTAACCGCGTGTACTTGTAGCTATGGTTTTGGCGCCAAGTGATTGCTCCACGAATGGCGACGATTATGCCTGTGCTTGTTTCACCGATTTTCATGGTTGAGGTGTCAATGGCTGCGATTAGGGTTTCTTGGTGGTCTGCTTTTATTTGGATCGGTTCCGGTCTTAGTTGTATGCTAGAGGGGAATGGTTCGTTTATGGTGGGTTGATGGAGGTTTTGAGGGTTTAGTTGAAAAGGTTGGTGTTGGACCTGCCGTAGGGAGTAAAGACTTTGTTCGAGGAAGCGTTGTGGTAGCGCTGTGTCGATGGTTGGTTGTGGAAAGTTATATTTGTTAGTAATTGTATATTGTTCAATCACCATGATTCACCAATATTCAACAACATGTTGGTGAAATATTTAAGTATTGTGCATGCGCATATTGCACAATTCAATATACAATAGTGAAAGACTTGACAGAAAAACAGCAAAGACCACCAATCAAAGTAAAAATGAAAATCGGCGAAATAGAATTCGAAATCGAATCCCAAGAAGACCAAATCCAAAACACCGTCGATAAAATCCTCCAAACAGTCACCGACCGCCTAAAAAACACCAACCTCAGCCAAGTCATCGAACGCCAAGCCACACAGCCCCGAGCAGAAACATGCAAAGGCGTCATCCAAAAACTCTGGGAAGAAACTTGGTTTAGCGAACCTAAAGGACTCGACGACGTCCACACTGAACTAGCACGCAGAGGCTTCCACTACGACCGCACAGCTGTAGCCCACGCACTCGTCGACCTCGTCAAAGACAACATATTGACGCGAATAGGAAAACCGCGCAGGTACCAGTACGCTCAAAAGAGACCGCCCACTTAGGCTCATTGCCAATCGACTTTTGTCTCTTAAATCTTAAATATCAATTTGAACATACGCCATATCATGCAAGTCGCTGATTTGATTCGTTATAATCATGTTGTTCGCCATTTGTACTTTGATGCTTTCGCGAAGTTGCCTTGGGCAGCAGTTGTGAAGCCTCGGGGTTTGAGTTTTGATTCTATGCGGGATGTTTTTTTGCATTTGACGCTGGTCGAGGATAGATGGATCAACTATATTATTGCTGGCAAGTTCAAGGAGTGGGTTGACATAGATTTTGAAGCCTTCAGCGACATAAAAGCCTTGAAAAAGTATGTGGACGGGGTTCAGAAGGACACTGAAAACTACTTTAGTGCCCTGTCTGCCAAAGAACTTTGTCGAGAAATTGTTGTCCCTTGGGGCGACAAGCCTGGGATGCGGATAAGCGTTGAAACTGGACTAACTCACATGGTTATCGAGGCCATGATTCACTACGGCGAGTTATCAGCTGCTCTTTGGCAGATGGGTTCGGAGGCGCCTTACATAGGTTTTTGGCGTTACAAATCCACGCAATAGCAACTTAGCAAAGGTTTATAGTTCATTTTTTCCATTATATTCTCTGTAGTTTTTGAATCGATTTTTGTTGGAGGTGAAAAATTTGGCGGATATTGTTGATACTGCCATGTCTTCAGACATGTTCAAGACGCTTGTCACCGCGATAAAAGCGGCTGGATTGGTAGAGACGCTTAAAGGTCCGGGTCCATTCACGGTTTTTGCGCCCACTGACGAAGCATTTGCGAAGCTACCTAAAGGTGCTCTTGACATGCTCCTCAAAGACACGGCAAAGCTGAAGGATGTTTTGATGTTCCACGTGGCTGAAGGGAAGATGATGGCAACGGATCTAGCTCAGCATGAGTATCTGCAGGCTCTTAACGGAGGAGAATTAAGGATCGACGCGAAAAGTTGGCACCTGCACAGAAATATGAAGATCAACGGAGCTAACCTCGTCAAACCCGACTTAATGGTAGATAACGGGGTTTGCCACGCGATAGACGCAGTTCTGATGCCGAAAATGGCAAAGATGGAGAAATCAATGTAGAATCGATTCCGCTTTCTTGCGGAAACCTATTTTTTTTGAAATTAACGTTGAAAAAGATTTTAAAATTATTTTTGACACGCCCATTATTAATTAGATTTGCATTTATTTCAAAATGTAGAAAAAGGAAGGGGGGGGGGCTGTCCGAGGGCTTATTTCCTCGTTTTAAAGCTTGGTTTTGCAGTGCTTTTCTTAGGCTTTTCTGCAACAGTTTTCATAGCTGTTCCGCAACAAACTATCTCGCATGGTTCGCAACCGCATGGCTCATCGACCATAAGTACTAGCCCGCAGTCTTCACATTGATATTTGTCGCCTTTTTTATTTGCCAAAAATACCACCTGCCAAAAATCGAGCTACATTATCCTAGCATTTTCATTCTTATAAAAATATCCAAAATTGTTCCCTGCTCATTTTCAACATCAAGTTTGCAAAATAATCAAGTGTTTACTCCAGAATCAAAGCAGCTTGAATTCGCCGATGCCATCGCATTCTGGGCAAACCTGCCCCTTCAGTCCTAAATGATAATCTTTGCCTCTGCCATAACATGCAGGGCATTTCTCGGTTCTTCCTTCTGGAAACAAACGCCAACCTGTTCCACGGCATTTTAGGCATGGGACGCCTATTTCAGAGTTGCTTGTGTCTCTGCCTGTTCCGTAACAAATCTTGCATTTAACTTGTTTGTACTTGATTTGCAAAGTTGTGGAAGAAGGCTCAATCGCTGTTTTCAACGCAGGCACCAGAAAACAATAACTTAGTTTTCTCTCGTATTAAACATTTGTTGATTACAAATTTTGATTCACAATCAATTAACTTGCTGTTTTAGAGTTTTTCTTTAATCTTAATGGCTATATCGTCAAGTGTTGCTCTTTCAACCTCCACAAGCTCGTGGAAATGCGGAAGTTTTTGCCCCTCAAACCTTGGGACAATGTGGACATGCAGATGGAATATGTCTTGTCCTGCGGCTTTGCCGTTTTGCTGAATAATGCTTATGCCGTCAGCACTCGTCGCTTTCTTAACAGCCAAAGCAATTCTTTTAGTTACCAAGTGAACCTGGTTTAGCAATTCATTTGGGATGTTGAAGATGTCGACGTAGTGGGCTTCAGGTACGACAAGGGTGTGCCCAATGGTTAACGGTCTTATATCAAGAAAAGCCATCACTGCCTCGTCCTCGAAAACTATGCTGGCTTGCGCCGTTTTGTTGATAATCCTACAGAAAATGCATGATTCGTCAAACTTCAAATCTTAAGGCGCCCTTATATCTCTACTTTGTCGCATCAAACGCATTAAGTTTCCCTTCAACTTTTTTAAATAGATGCGTTGTTTTGAATATTAAATAAAGCAGCAAGCTAGAAATTGGAGAAATGTCCGTTTAAAGATAAGGCGTGGGGAGACGGTTGAGAAGAGTAAATGCCATAACTTTCCTGAATTACTTCGTGTCGGGCGCACTTACGCTTCTGATTCCCCTCTTGTTGCTGGCGAAACACGTCGGCGTGGCAGAAATAGGCTTGGTCCTTTCAATTTTACCACTTGTCTTCCTCGTGGCTCGCCTATTTTTCAGCGCCATTGCAGATTACGTTGGGTGGTCACACGTTTTTGTTCTTATAAATTGGCCCTCCGCGTTTTTCTCCACCCTAATCTACTATTTCTCGTCTACCTGGCCCTTCTTCGCATTGGGAAAAACGGTGGAAGCCCTAAGAGAATCGTCATATTGGGCGGTGAGCCGAACAGCCATCTACCATTTGTCACCTCATCGTGCTGGGCACGAAGCAACAAAGATGAACGCAATCATCTGGTTAGGCATGGCTTTAGGAGGAGCTGCGGCGGGATTGGGCATAGACTACCTAGGTTTCTCGGCAAGCCTTGAAGTGCTGGCTCTTGTTGCTTTAGCTATCGGTGTCCCGGCGGTGATGCTGTGGAGAAGCAGCGTCAAAATCCCTATGCCTAAATCTGAACGCTTCTTGAATCCGCTGAATCCTAGAGGCAGGTCTAAGCTGTTTTGGGTTGCTTCAGTTGCGTTAATGTTTAACAGCCTTGCAACCTACCCGTTGGTTAGCCTGCTTCTGCCCGTTTTTATGAGCGAAAAGTTGGGGTACAGCTACATCACTATCGGAATCCTCTTCATGCTTTACTATGCCATATCTGCGGCGGCAACGTGGCTTAGCGTCGAAAAAACTTTGGATGTGAAACGTGCGGCAGTTTTGACCGTCATTAGTGTGATGGCGTCGGTTTTTCTTGCAAGTTCAGGGCTAATATTCCCGGCAGCTCTATTGATCCTTGCTTTCGTTCGAGGCTACGGCGTGGGATTCTTCGAACACACGGTTCTGAAGGTGGCCAAAGACAGTAAGAATGTGTCGCTGGATATCGGAATGCTTCACGCACCGATGAGGCTGGCTGAGTTTTCGTCGCTTGTTGCCGGAGGGTTCGTGGCTCAAACGTTAGGTTACGCGCCTGTCTTCATAGCTGCGGGTGCATTTTTCGGCGTACACGTATTTTTAGCGCTATATGTTCTCAAATCTTGACTTTGCGTCAACGGCTAACTTGGTCAGATTTGAAATCTTTCAAATTTGGAGCTAACAGTTTATATTCTAAGAAAATTCATAATTAATTAACCGCAGAGGTTTATGAAAAATGAGCAAACTAGAAGATCAAGTGCGCGAAGAAGTCGGAAAAGTACAAGACCCAGAAACAGGACAAAGCTTCGCTGAAATGCAAATGATCCAAAGCGTAAAAGAAACAGCCCCGGGAGAATTCACCGTTGAATTTGTCCCCACTAGCCCATTCTGCCCGATCGCGTTTAAACTTGCCGCTGACATAAAGGCCGCCGCAAAATCAGTTCCTGGCGTCAAGAAAGCCCTGGTTTACTGCCGTGGACACGCGATGGAACAGCAGATAAACGAAATGACCAACAAAGAGTAAAACAGTTTTTTTCTTTATTCCTTTTTCCAATTTTTAAGCCAGATTGCTCGCAAGACTCAGATAAGGCTCTCTGCCTTTTAACTCAGCTTGGTTTCTATTTCATCCGGTTGAAAGCCCATGTGCCGACAACAACCATGATTCCATCGAACAATGCGACAGCTCCAAGGTCAAACCACAACGATTGAACTTGGAAAGGAACCCATGCCGAACCCAAAATAACGTGCCTCAGAGCATCTACGCCGTAGGTCAGGGGGTTCCACACGGCAATGTCCGTTAGCCAACTCGGAAGGCCGCCTCCTTTAAGGAGAAACAAAGCGCCGCTTAAGAAGAATAGAGGTAGGTTTACAAATGTCTGAATGGCGCCGAAACCCTCTAGGTTACCCATAAAACTTGCAATCGTTAATCCAATACTTACCAAGCCAAAAGTGACGAGAAGCATTACTGGCAATGCGTATAGAATAGTTATTGGATTTATTGGGATGCCGATGGCTAAGCCGATGACGAAGACAATTATGCCCTGCATGAAAGCATCTGTGCTATCACCAACCATTTTTCCCAGAAAAATCGTCAATCTGGAAACAGGCGCGACCAAGGTTTCTTTCATGAATCCGAATTCTTTATCCCAGATGACGTTTATGCCCATGAACATAGCTGTGAAAAGCAAAGTTTGACCAATTATGCCTGGAAGCAACACTTGCTGGTAGTTCAGAGTTGACGGCAACACGATTCGAGCGGCGAAAGCTGCACCGAATATTATGAGCCACAGTAGAGGCTGAACGAAGCTAGTTACAAGCCGTGTTCTATCACGGATGAACCGTTTGATTTCTCGAAGCCACAGACTGTAGAAGCCGCGGGTTTCACTCATCTTATTGCTCTCCTACGGGCAGCCGCTGCTCCATGCAGTTCTTTGGATGTGTCTTCCCTGATGTTTCTTCCCGTGTAATGCAAGAATACATCTTCAAGGTTAGGTTCACGCAGCAGCAAAGACTCAACGTAAATGTTGTTTTGGGTGGCTAACTCCATGATTCTAGGCATCACGTTTTTGCCGTTGCGGACGGTTATTTCCAATGCGCCGTCAACGATTTGCTTGTTATTTAATCCTAACCATTTAGTTACAAGTTCGGAGAGCTCATCAACTTTATTTGTTCTAATTACCACGACGTCGCCTTCAAGCGTGTCCTTAAGCTTGGGCGGAGTATCTAAAACAACAATTTTGCCGTGGTCCATTATGCCGATGCGGTCGGAAAGTCTATCCGCCTCATCCATGTAATGAGTAGTTAAAACCACAGTAATATCATGTGCCTTCTTAAGTTCCAGAATATACTTCCAAATGTGGTCCCTTGTCTGGGGGTCAAGACCGACAGTTGGTTCATCTAGAAACAGCACTTTAGGGTAATGAATTAGGCCGCGACCGAGCTCAAGCCTACGTCTCATTCCACCTGAGTAGGTGCGCATCAAATCATTTGCTCTGTCTTCTAGTTCTATCAGGTTTAAAATGCGGTCTATGCGTTCTTTCTGCTCGGAGGCTGGAACGCCGTACAAGTTGGCATGAATGTATAGATTCTCTCTGCCTGTTAAACGGTCATCAATGCTTGGATCCTGGAAAACAATACCGATCGATCTACGAACCTGATTTGCCTGCTTGACTATGTCAAAGCCGTTAATCGTCGCGGTGCCCGAGGTCGGCTTAAGAATGGTGCAAAGCATCGAAATTGTAGTTGTCTTGCCAGCGCCGTTCGGTCCAAGCAGCCCGAAGATTTCTCCCGACTCAACCGTTATGCTAAGGTCGTCAACGGCCTTAAAAGAGTTGTAAGCTTTAGTCAAGTGGCGGGTTTCGATGACAGGCATTTTCAAGCTTCTCTTTTTAGCAATGGGGACACACGTGGGATTTAAAGTTTAGTAGCGCTTTGCCCTTAAAAACCCGATTCAAACCTGTTGTTGCGTCGACATAGCCACAAACATTGATGTGCCCCAGATGAGATCCTGAAAATAGCTCTCTCATTGATTCCGTAACGTTAAAATTTCAGCCTTACAATGAATTGATGGTGATTTTTGTTGCCAGAAATGAATTTTGAAGGAACTGCAAGTTGGAAAGGCGGAACCGAATGTTCACTTTCAGTGAAAGGCAAAGAACTAGTTGTGGTCAGTCCACCCCCAATGTTCGGCGGAAAAGAAGGCTACTGCGTGCCAGAAGACATATTCGCTGCGGCTTTGGCGTCATGCATCAACACGCTGTTTCTGCTGATTGCGAAAAATAGCCAACTGGGACTTAAGAGCTTAGTTACAATGGCGAATGTTAAGATGAATATTGAAGGCATGGAGAAACTGATCTTCACAAACGTGCATTTCCAGATGAATGTCGGCTTGCAAAACGACAATGAACGCGAACGCAAAAAAGCCAACACCGTCTACGGGATGGCCCAGAAGATCTGTCCGATAAGGCAATCCTGGGGTGAAGCTGTCCCAATTAGCTTTGAACTAAACTTCAAGTGACAGAAACCTTTTGACTAATCTTTCTTTCCGACTTTCTATTTTTTGGCATTGCATTTGAAATTATTTCTTTCATATGCAAACGATGAGTAAGCGCTCTTTTGACTGCGCATTAACCTTAAATACTGATGACTTTTTACTGTTGAGGCAACGGGGCGTATTTAAGCATGTATTCGCAGGCGGCAGTTGAATTAAGAAATGTAACGAAACGTTACAATGAAATCGTGGCGGTAAACAATCTTAACCTAACCATTGGCCGGGGCGAAATCTTCGGGCTTTTAGGACCCAACGGCTCAGGAAAATCCACCACCCTTAAAATTCTATTGGGTTTGGTCACGCCTGACGCTGGCGGCGTCACTGTTTTAGGGTTAGATGTTACTAAGGACCCCGTCGGAGTCAAATGTCTCACGGGTTATGTTCCCGAATCGGCAAACATCTACGAATTCCTAACGGGAATAGAGTATTTGGATTTTATCGCTGACGTCTACAGTGTTCCCGCTGAAGAGAAGAAGCAGCGGATAACCGAGTACCTCAAAGCTCTTCAGTTGGAGGGTCGGGAAGGTGACATGATTAACAGTTACTCGGATGGCATGAGGAAGAAAATCAGTCTCATTTCAGCTTTTATTCACAAACCCAAGCTGCTGCTGCTTGATGAGCCGCTTAACGCTTTGGATCCCCGTTCAGCAAGGATAGTTAAGGATTTTCTACATCAACTCAAAGGGCAAGGCGTCACCACCATCATGACGACTCATGTTCTTGAGATTGCTGAGGCAATATGCGACCGCATCGGCATCATGAATCAGGGGCAGATACTGGCGTTAGGCAACATGGATGAACTTAGAAAGACGGCGAGTCTGCCTGGTTCAGATTTAGAAGACGTTTTCCTGAAGTTGACGGGTACGGAAGATTTGAGAGCTGTTGTTGAGGAACTCATGAAATGAACTGGAAAAACGTACTCCGCCTGCTCCGGGTGGAACGCAAATCTGGCAGGCTAATCAGAGGCATAAAAGCCACACGGTACAAGGAAAACTCTTTCGTTGCTTATTGGCCTTACTGGGTGGCATTGATACTTGGGGTTCTAGGAGGTTTTCTCGCCGACTATTTGGTGAGTCTTGCATCATCCACGCAAATACAGTCTTTAAATACGCAAGCGGTCGGTTTCTTCTCAGTTTTGCCGACTCTTGTTTTAGGCATCAGTATAGTGTTTACTTTGTTCCAGCAGGTTCAGTTGGCTGGTAAAGCGTCGAGTCAAGTGATGTATTGGCTGCCTGTAACTTGGCAGGAACATACTTTAGCCTCAATCCTCGCGAACTTGCTTGGATTACCCGCGGCCGTTGTCGTGGGATTAAGCTCCGGACTTATCGTTTTTGCAGCATTCAACGGGTTAATCCTCCAAGCACTATTAACAGTAGTCATTTTGTTGGCAACTGCCTTCCTGGCTAGCTCAATAACAGAAATCATAAGAGTTATTCAGGTTCGCTTTTCAGGAGCTGTCTATAAGTCCAGCGGAAGAGCAGCCATATGGTTGCGGCTCGTAGGCTCGTTGCTGATCGTCGTAATATTCTACATTATCTACTTTTACGCGGTTTCAGGAACCAGCACCTTCATCTCAAGCTTAACCGCGGCGCAGAGCGGAGCGTGGTACGTGCCTTTTGTTTGGCCCGCCTTAATAATTTCCAACCTCGCGAAAGGTCTCTTCCTGCAAAGCCTCGTATACGTACCTTTGTCAGCCGCTCTCATAGCAGGCTTGTACTATCTCGCCGTCGAATTGAACATGCGGTTCGGTCTCTATGAGCCTCCGGCAATAACGCTGCAGAAAAGCGGCGTTTACGCTCCGAAAATAGGGGGGCTTGGCAAACTCGGTTTTTCAAGTGCTGAAGCAGCCTTAATTCGGAAAGATTTACGCGCATTTACTAGGCGACGGGATTTATTGGGCATCTACTTTATGCCGATTATCTTGGTAATAATTTCGATTTTCTACTCGTTTGGCATAACTGGCGGTTCATCTTCGGGCTCAAACCTGATACTTTGGTCTGGAGTGATTTTTCTGGTGCCTGCCAGCGGAATGGCAATGCTGCTTGGACAAGTCCTCATAGGCGAGGAAGGGCAAGTGATTTGGAGAATTTACGCTTCTCCCATATCAGCCAAAACTTTGGTTAGGAGCAAATTCTTTTTGGTCATGATCTTCTCAACCATAATTTTAGTTGCGACTGGAGCCATAGGCATAGTGGTATTCCATCCGAGTCTCCGAAAAGCCGTTGTGGCTATGGTGGAGGCCTTATTTATGTCACTCGCGGTGGCATCGGTTTCGCTTCAAATCGGTCTTAAAGGCCCCGACTTTTCAGGGACAAGGCGAGCAAGAATGGTACGGCAGGAATGGTCATTGCTGGGATCGATCGTTGGTGTCATCACAGGCGTCGGAGTTTTTGCACCTGTGCTTGCGCAATACGCTTACGGGTTGTATTATAGGATCTCTGTAAGCACCTTAAACTACGTCATCGGCCTTGGTATAAGTGCTGTAATTTCTATAATCATTACTGTGGTATTTTACAAAGTCAACATAGGCAGTGCGCAGGATTTTCTGCGTAAAGCAGAAACTTGAAAGAGGCAGGGCAATGAAATGACCCTTCTTGTGTTTTAAGGGTTAATATAGGGTTAAATTTAAAAGCAAACACCGAGAAAACGTTAACCTGTTAGGTGACAAGAGTGGGCAATGAGGGGAAAGGAACGATATTTCGACGCAAAGACAACAGATACCTGCTTTATCTGCCTGTCCGCGTGGTTGACGACAGCATGTTCCCGTTGAAGTGCAAAAGTTCGATGCCTGTCAAAGTGAGTTTCAGCCCAAACGACGGCAAATTAATCGTGGAGAAATGGGAAGACCAAAAAAGCTGAAACAATGCGCTGGCAACTGTTTATTTACCAGTCCCAACAACTCTTTTTAGTGATGTTTTATGGCAGACTTGACAATTAAGAGCCCGGTTTTTGAGCCTGGCACGCTTATTCCGAAAAAGTACACTTGCGACGGACAAGACATCAACCCGCCGTTGACCATTGAAGGCATCCCAAAGGAAGCAAAAACCCTTGTTTTAGCTTTAGATGACCCGGACGCGCCTAGCGGAACTTTTGACCACTGGATCGTTTGGAACATCCCGGCGTCAACGGCCAAGATAGCAGAGAACTCGGTGCCTGGAAAGGAAGGCTTTAACAGCGCACGGCAAACGGGTTACATGGGTCCATGTCCTCCATCAGGCACACACAGGTACTTCTTCAAGGTATACGCCCTGGATACTGAACTCGGGTTGAGTATAGGCTCGAAGAAGAAAGACGCCGAAAAAGCAATGCAAGGACACGTTCTTGCTAAAGGCGAATTAATGGGAATATACCGCAGGTATCAATAGAAAGCCTGACGGCTAGCTAAGATGCGAATTTCGCTGGGTAACTGAAATGGCTGGTTGACTTGATTTTGAATCGAAAGTACTTCGTATTGGCTGCTGTATTGCTTATTGTTTTGATCTCGGTTTCCCTTTTTTTGACTCTCAGTAAACCCAGCAAGCAAGCCACGAGTAGACCTTTCTATCTTGGCGTGGAATTTGCTTATGGCAGCCAATTCTCACAGGTAAAATCCTTAGTCGATGCAGTAAAAGGTTACACGAATTTTTTTGTCATAGGCTCAGTCCTATTAACATTTAATCGAACGGCTCTGGACGAGTCATGCAACTACCTTAACAATTCAGGATTGAATTTTATCGTTTTAATTACCAGTTTCCCCATGTACAACAATACTAACGATTACCCAGGAAATGACACGGTTTTTGATTGGATGGGCAATGCCACGCAGAAATATGGCAATCATCTGCTGGGCTTCTATAGGTATGATGAACCAGGCGGAAACCAAATAGATAAAGCTAAATTTCAGCTTGTCAGCAACGCATCTAGCTACTCTGACGCAGCCAATCAATATGTCTACAATTTGGGTGGTTTCATAAATTATTACGCTGCCTATGGTGGAAGAACAGATGAGCCCGCTGCCAAAATTTTCACCTCAGACTATGGGCTTTACTGGTTCGATTACGCATCGGGGTACAGTACGGTTTTCGGTGAGTTCGTGGGGAACCAAAGCAGACAAACCACTATTGCGTTGGATAGAGGCGCCGCCGAATCTTTTGGCAAGCCGTGGGGCGTCATAATCACTTGGAAGTACGATCAAACCCCCTTCCTTGAATCGAATTACTCAATGTACGTCGATCTTGCGCAAGCTTACAGTGCCGGAGCAACTT
>JBEKPM010000033.1:0-13079 GCA_049520735.1 Bathyarchaeia archaeon
AGGCAGAGGGGTTTTCCAATTTCCAAAGACCCCGAGTTCGGACACCCTGGAATGTCAGTGTCAGACGTTATCGAGTCAGTTGAAGCAGAAGTGGTTGTTGAAGTAACTCCAGTTAACATCAAAAACGCTGAACCTGCCCTATCACATATAACCAAAGCCTTCCAAACAGGAAAACACGTTGTCACAACCAACAAGGGACCTTTAGCCTTAGCAATGCCAGCCCTCACAGAACTAGCAGAATACAACAACGTTTATCTGCGATTCAGTGGAACCGTCGGCGGAGGAACACCGGTACTCGAATTCGCAAAGCGATGCCTTGCGGGAGACAAAATCTTAGCCATCCGAGGCATCCTGAACGGAACAACAAACTACATTCTGACTGAAATGGCTCAAAACCGCTTAACCTTCCAGGAGGCATTGGCAAATGCACAGAAGCTTGGTTACGCCGAGCGGGAACCATCCATGGATGTTGACGGGTTCGATGCTGCCTGCAAAGTGGTTATTTTGGCAAACTGGGTATTGAACAAGAAAATAACTTTAAAAGACGTTGATATCACGGGCATCCGAGGGGTTTCTTTGGAAGCGCTTGATGAAGCTGCAAAGAGGGGAAACACAATCAAGCTCATAGGATCAATAAATGGCGACAAACCATCTGTCAAACCCATGGAGATAGCGAAGAGCAGCCCTCTGTGCGTCAGCGGAGTTCTTAACGCGGTGACTTTCTTTACCGAGTATGCAGGTGAAGAAACCATCATAGGCAAAGGTGCAGGCGGAGTGGAGACTGCCAGTGCAGTTTTAAGAGACCTCTTAGATATAAGACACAAGTTAGCAGACAGAATGCTATATGAAAACTCGGAGTCCTGAAAATGAATATAGTAATGAAGTTTGGCGGAAGCAGCGTAGCCACAGGCGAAAACATACGCCACGTAAGTGACATAGTGACTCAAAACGCAAAGAACGACTGCAGAATAGCCGTTGTTGTTTCAGCTTTGGCAGGCGTAACTAACAGCCTAATTGAGGTCGCTGAGCACGCAAAGAAAAGTGACGAAAAACACATTCAAGCCTTCACCACAGGCCTTTCAAAGAAGCATTTGGCGGCAATCGAATCAGCCATAACCAGCAAACAAATACAGAAAGAAGTGACCCAAATTACAGAGAAAATCATCGTTGAACTCGAGAAAGTGTTAACCGGCATATGCTACGTAGGTGAGTTGACACCTAAATCGAAAGACTATGTTTTATCTTTCGGCGAGCGGCTCTCAGCACCTATCGTCTGGGGAGCCATAAAAGACCGCAAGCTGGAAACCCAATGTTTCACAGGCAAAGAAGCAGGCATTGTAACGGACTCAAACTTCGGGGAAGCAGACCCATTAATGAACTTCACCACTCACCTAATCCGCGAACGGTTAAGTCCGCTGCTTGAAAAAGGCGTTATCCCAGTGGTTACCGGTTACATCGCAGCGGACCAAAACGGAGTAGTGACAACGGTTGGGCGGGGAGGGTCAGATTACACTGCAACAATTCTAGGTGTTGCATTAGGCGCTGACGAAATCTGGATATGGACCGATGTCGACGGCATAATGACCACAGACCCAAAAATAGTCCCAGCCGCCAAAATGCTCCCGCAACTAAGCTATCAGGAAGCTGCGGAAATGGCGATTTTCGGGGCAAAAGCAATGCACCCTCGAGCCCTAGAACCCGTAATAAAACAAAATGTCCCAGTCAGGATACGCAGCGTTTTTCACCCAGAAAACGTGGGCACATTGATTACTGGAGAGCCTTATGCAAACTCTAAAGAAGCTGTTAAAGCCGTAGCCATGATAAAAGACGTTGCCATGTTAAACGTCAGCGGCGCAGGAATGGTCGGTGCGCCCGGAAGCTACGCAAAAGTCTTTGATGTGCTTGGAAAAAACAACATCAACGTGATGATGATATCAACCGCTGCATCAGAAGCTAACATTTCGATGGTTATTCGACGTGGGGTTTTAGGCAGGGCTATTAGCAACCTTGAAATCGCCTTGCTTGACAGGGGCGGGTTGGTAAGCGACATATCTTCGGAAGACGACGTAGCAGTCATCGCAGTTGTCGGCGCAAACATGAAAGGAACATTAGGAGTAGCATCAAAAATATTCACAACAGTCGCCAAAAAAGGCATTAACATCCGAATGATCGCACAGGGCTCCTCAGAACTTAACATTTCTTTTGTGGTTAAAGAAAAAGACGGGGAAGCGGTAGTTCGAGCTATACATGAAGCGTTTAACTTAGATAAGATATAGGTTGAGACGGAAAAATGAGTTTCGGGGCTCAATCCCCAAAGCTTTACTTTGTTTGAATCAAGCCGTTTTGTTCTACATCCAACGTTGCCGCATATCCCGTCTTCTTGCCCGCCAGAAAAGGATTCGAGCCAAAAAGAGAATCACCAAGACAACGAGCAGGATGATGATGATTTCGCCTGGGAAATAGCCGGTTCCGCCGTATACGTCAAAATAGAGTACAAGCAAACCAACGGCTATGATTCCGAGCGGAAACATGAGCAGAATCCCACCATAGCGCAGCCAGCCCGGGACGTCTTGCCGATTAAAGCCGCTTCCGTGAGCCCAGCCTGTGCGTTGCTGCTGGATCTGTTTAAGCCGCTCCTCATTGAGGTAGTATTTGCCGCTTACTTCCACGAAAATGCCTGTTTGCCCAAGTCTTCGATGCATTGCTTGCTCGAAACGAGGCGGCAAACCCAACTCTTGTAGACCTAAGGCTTTTTCTGGGCTGACGGCTCCTTTCTCTCTAAATTTCTGAATTATTGCTTCAATGCGTTCCTGCATTCATTACCTGCTTCTAGACACATGTTTCCGAGTAATTTATTTTTTTCAGGCCGTTGCGTCATGTTGGGTTGGAATCCCTAAATTTCATGTCGCCATAAATTTTCTGACTGTGTTTAAATGAAGAAAAATTTTGTCAATCAGCTTTCTTAAATGGAGGTTTTGAGAGAGGTTTGCTGAGGCTCTGGCGGATTTTGATTCTTCTTTAAGGAGAAAAAAGAAATGAAAATCTACATCACACTGCAATCGCTATTTCTGTGATATTAGCCAGAGCCTTCTCAGCCGCATTTCTTTTTCCATCTCTTGCCATTTTTTCAAGTTTTTTTTAAAGGGACTAAAAAAGGGGAAAGGTTGTTGTTAAGTTTGTTCGGTTTTTTATGGGTGTTTTCTTGTGACGAGAAATGCTAGTACTGCGCCGATTATGATTATCACGATGATAATTGCTATGCCAATGTATTCGAGCGTGGTCTGTGTGGCTACTCCGCTTAGGGGTGTTGCCGTTGGTGCTGCTGTTGCGGCTGCTTGCATAACAGTGAAGCTAGTTGTGTCGGATGATGGCCAGTATCCGTTGGTTCCTGCGAAGTTTGCGTAGACCGTGTAGTTGCCTGCGATGTCCGGGGTCCAAGTTAGGGTGTACATTCCGTGCGAGTTGGTTGTGGCTGTGCCTATTTGCCTGTAGTTGTTGTTAGAGTCTGTGACGTAGATGGCAACTGGAACTCCGGTGAAGTTGGTCGGTTCGGGCTGCTGCTGGTAAACGTAGCCCATCCATTCACGCATGCTAGCGTCAGAAGAGACCGGAACTCCGTTTGGAAAGTCAGATGCCTGCTCGTTTTCCTTCGTGCCTGCAGAAACGTCAGTGACCGTGCCGCGTATTACTACAGGTTGTCCAGAGGCTAAGCCTGCACCTGGAGCAGTAACTGTAGTTTGGCTTGGTCCTCTGCCAACAACGTAGATTTGGGCGTCATAGCCGTTAAACCACGTATTGTATCCGTCTGCTGCGGCGTAGCTGAAGACCTGGAATTCGCCTGTGTATTCTGAGAGGGTCCAGATTTCTTTTCCAGTTGTAGCGTTGATGGCGCGTGCTAATCCACCCTTGAAAAGCGGTGTTTCAGGTGTATGTTCAGTTGTGACAAGGTACACTACATCGTTGCCTATTGCGTTGACGAAGGTTGGATAGTGAGCGAATGGTGTTTCAAGACCTGAATTGGTGCTGTTGCCCTCTCCGCCGTTACCATATGTCCACAGAAGATTGCCGGTTTTTGTGTCATAGCAGTAGACGATTCCTGCGTATGCGCTGCTGTACATCTTTCCGTAAGCAAATGCATTTGCTAAGCTACCTGATGCTGGGCTGCCGTAGTAGTCAAGGTCTGCTTGAGCGACAGTTGGGCCCCAAACCTTCTGGCCTGTATCCAAGCTATAGCCAACATATTGCGAAGTTTCTCTCCAGTTTTCGACGAAAACGCGATTTATGGGATCAATTCCTGCCTCGAGAACAGTGATATTGTTTGCTGGGGGGTTATAGGTCTGCTTCCAGAGTATCGAACCCAACGTTTTATGACTCTCGCTAATGCTGACAGTGAAGTATGTGTATGGAGTGTCGCTTTGTGAACCCATGAATATAGCGCCTGTTGAAGGTAGGTTACCCGTATAGCATAGTAGGCTGTCGTCGAGGATCGCTCCGATTTGAGTGACTACTCCGCTTGGTACTCCCGTAACGGAGACGTTAAAGTCTAACAGCGATGGATCTGCTCCATTCGTGATTGGTGGAATTACTGGTGGTGATGTTGATTCGCCTGAGTAGTCACCGTCCCATAGTCTTGATGAGTTCCATTCCTGCAGATAGTAGTTTGGTTTCGCAAGAGTGCCATAGTTTGTCAAGCTAACGACAAGTTCTTCACCGTTCGGACCGAGCAAAGATGAGCCTACTGGAACGTTGGTTACGTTGAACATTGGATCGCCTGTAAATGCATCAAACGCCTCCCAAACGAGCGGGAAAACGCCGAAAAGTGAGGCTCCTCCAGATGCTGCGAATAGTATTGGTTGATAAACTCCGTGTTGGTTGGGGTCTTGAACATCATAAACGTATGCGAATGACAATGCGGGTACATTTGAGCGACTCCAAATGAGTTGCCCAGTTTGCAAGTTAACACAGTCAGTAGGTCCATAAGCACTGCCGCTTAATCCGCCAGCTACTCCTGCGAACGATATTGGCTCAGTGTAGAAGAGCATTCCATCGACAATGATTGGGTTGTTATACCTTTGATTGTATGCAGATCCTTCAAAATATGTGTCACCGACGATTGCAGTTTGGTTTCCGCCGACCACTCCGCCGCTATCAAGTGGTTTGGTCCACATCACGTGGCCGGTCATTGAACCGACGACATCGCCTGCTCCGGCTAATTGCTCGCCGTTACCTCCTGCATTGTACGTACTAGCAAAACCTCCATACCCTGGTGCACCTGTGCCTAGCCAGTTTGACGAAACTGAGACCCAGTTTGTGTTATATCCGTAGATTGGCCGTGTCCAATAGCTTGTTGGAAGTGGTGTTGTTGGGTAATAAGAAATTGGTGCTTGCTGAACAGTAAGGGTAGTTAACGCGGAGCTTGGTGCATAATAATCGCCTTCGTATGGTGCGTTGGAGCCGAACATTGTAAAGGTAATTGGGAAGTTGTATGTTTGTCCTGGGAATGTGAAGTTAAGGCTATATGTGCCGACTTGATCTGGAGTGAATGCGTAGTCTTGGGCCGATGTTGAGTCCGCTACTACGGCGAAGGTTTGTGTTATCTTATCGCCATTTGGCGCAGTTATTACGAGTTGGTAGTTGTGGAATCGGATACTATTTGGAATTGCAGCATTAAATATTACTTGGTTAAGCCAAATTATTACCTCAACTGATTGACCTGTTCCAACTGGGTTGGGTGAGACATTGATGTAAGCGTATGTGGGAATCGTTTCTCCAGGCGTTTGTGCTTTGGTAGTTGGAATCAGCATAAATGAAGTTGACAACGAAAGTACTAAGAGTATAGCGATTGCGATAGCTCCTGTTTTGTTTTTTGAAAATACTTTTAGTATGTTTGACATTTTTCTTCTTCCTTTTCTGTAATCTGGGTTTCAAGTTATTCGTATTTAAGATTTTGCAAAATTATTAAGAATATCAGATGAAATTACTATTCACATAAAAAATAGGCAACTTTGTAAGAAAATAGCCGTTAACTATAAACTCGGCTTTTGAGCGGCAACATACAAGAAGACCGCTGTTTTATTTAGCTAAAATAAATCCTATAAAGCAAGCGTTCATAGAAGTGCAATAAAAAACCTTTTGCTCCAATCTAACTCACCAGGTTGGAGCGCGGGAAGAAACACCGTTCTTTTCTTGGGGCTTTCTTAGACCTCGATAAATAAAATGGTTTTCGCTCCTTCTGGCGAATAGATGGCTGAGTTTTGAGAAACGCAGGCTACACTGTCGTTGCTAATGGTTAGTTGCAAGAAGGTTTTTCATACAAAAAAAGAAAGAAATTGATTTTGTCGTCGTTTGTTCGCTTTATGGTTTCTTTCTGAGCATAATCAACGCGAGTATTGCGCCGATTATGACTATGACTATAATGACCGCTGCGATGCCGTACTCTAGGCTTGCAGAGGATGCTAGGCCTGTGAGTGGTGTAGCTGTCGGTGCAGTTGTTGGTGGAGCACTCATTACGTTAAAGCTGGTTTCGTCGCTTGATGGCCAGTAACCCTTAGTTCCTGCGAAGTTTGCGTAGACGGTGTAGTTGCCTGTGATGTCGGGTTTCCATGTTAGTGTGTACCTGCCGCTTCTGTCAGTTGTGGTTGTTCCGATGGTTCTGTAGTTGCCGTTAGAGTCTAAGACCGATAGCGTGACTGGTACGCCTGTGAAGTTGGTCGGCATTGGTTGCTGCTGGTAAACGTAGCCCATCCATGCTGTCATGCTTGCGTCAGAACTGACTGGAACTCCGTTTGGAAAGTCTCCTGCCTGCTCAGTTTGTTTTGTGCCTGCGGAAACATCCATCACCGTGCCCGATATGACTACGTTGTCTGAAAGGGTTGTGGCCTGTGGTCCAGCGTTGACTGTTGTTTGGCTTGGTCCTCTGCCCACACTGTAGACTTGGTTGTCGTAGCCGTTGAACATTACTGAAAAGCCGTCTGCGATGGCGTAGCTATTAGTTAGGAATTCGCCTGTGTAATCCGAAAGAGCCCAGATTTGTAGTCCGGTCGTTGCATTGATACCGCGTGCTACTGCTCCCTTGAAAATCGGTGTTTCCTCAGTGTGCTCGGTGGTAACCGTGTATATTACTCCTGAACCAATAGCATTTACGAATGTTGGGTAATTACCGAATGGAGTTTCAAGACCGGCATTTGTGCTGTTGTCTGATCCTACTGGACCGTTGCCGAAGGTCCACAATAGATTTCCATTCAGATCGTTGTAGCAGTAGAGTATTCCTGCGTAGGCGCTGCTGTAGATGTTGCCGTAAGCAATTGCATCGCTTATACTGCCTGACCCGTCTGAGCCATAGTAGTCAAGTGACGCTTGTGGTACGGTTGGGCCCCAAATTTCCTTGCCTGTAGTCAAACTGTAGCCGACAAACTGTGCAGTTTCCCTCCAGTTTTCGACGAAGACATTGTTAACCGGATCGATTCCGGCCCATAGGACGGTGATGTTGCCTGCTGGTGGTTGAAGCGTGTTTGACCATAACGCCGTACCCAATGTACCGGTAGTTGTGTTGAGGTTGATGCCATAGTATGCATAGGGAGTGGAGCTTGATCCGCCAAAGAAGAGGTTTTCACCAGTTGAGGGATAATTGCCAGCGCGCGCAAGCAAAATATCACCTTGGATAGATGCGGAAATAGATAGCGGTGCTGTTGAGGATCCTATGAGCGCGTTGTTGAGCGTTGCAGTGTTGAGCCACGGTAACGAAATGTTAAAGTCGTATAAGCTTGGTTCATAAGTTGTTGTGGGACCGAAGGGGCCATTAGTTGTTACATAGCCGCCTGCCCAAGCCCCGTTAGTTATCGTCGGAGGTATAGTTGGCGTTGTTGATGGACCGGAGTATAAGTTATCCCAAAGCCTAGATGAATTCCATTCATACATGTACCAATTTGGCGCTGCTGCGGTTCCGTAGTTGTGGAGGGATATTGACAGATATTCGCCGTTCGGACCCATCATTGCTGTGCCCGATGGAGGGCTTGTCATGTTAAAGAGTATGTCTCCTGTGAAAGCATCATAGAAATTCCATTGGCCAGATACGCTCGCAACTAGCATTGGTGGCCAAACTCCGTGTTGGTTAGGGTCTTCGGCATCGTATACGTAGGCGAATGAGATTGCAGGTACAGGGTTGTTAGGGGTGCCAGTTTGTGTGCCGACCCATTGTATCTGTCCTGTTTGCAGGTTAACGCAGACGGTTGGTCCACCTGAGGGTAGAGTTTGACTGATTGGTTCTTTGAAGATGAGCAGTCCGTCGACAATTATTGGATTTGTGAATTTTTGGTCGTATGCAGATCCCTCGGCGTAAGTGTTTGCAGCTATTGTAGCGGCAGTTTGTCCGACGACTCCGCCGCTGGCTAGAGGCATAGTCCACATGACATGAGAAGTCAGAGGCCCTACGTTCGTTGTTGAGCCGAATTCTTCTCCGTTGCCTCCCAAATTGGGTCCGGCGCCGAGTGCTATGTAACCAGGTGCACTGAAACCTAGCCAGTTTGACCCAAGGGTGTACCATGCGGTATTTTCACCGTATATAGGTCGCGTCCAGTACGCCGTAGGAAGCGGAGTTTGCGGAATTCCGGCTATTGGTGTTGACTGAACAGTGAGGGTTGTTGATACAGTCGCTGCTGTATAGGTATCGTTAATGAGGGCTGAGGCGGGATCGTTGCTGGATGTTACTGTTGTTGCTGGAAAGTTGAAGGTGAGAGTGTACGTGCCCGTTGTGGTAGGAGTGAAGAAATAGTCATAGTCAGATGTTGTGCTCTCAACAACACCTAAGGTTTCGGTTGTGTTTGTACCATCTGGTGCAGTAATGACGAGTATCCAGCTTGGATCGGTGGCAGTGCCTTCGCTGAATCGATAAGTATTGGGTATTTCCGCATTGTTCCCGAAAATCACTTGAACCCACATGATGATTTCGACTCCTTGACCGACGCCTGTTGGGTTAGGTGCCGCACTGATGTATGCATAAACTGGAATATTATACCCCGCGTGAACGGCTGGCACTAGAATCATTGAAGCTGTCATTGAAAATGCTAAGACTATCGTGATGGCAATAGCTAAAGTTCTGTTTTTACTAATTTGCAATTTTTTGTTCATTTTTCTAATTTTCTCCTTTTCTATAACTCAATCTAGCGCTGGCCTGTTTATTTAAAATTTTGGGCAAGCAACACTTTTAATGAATATTATCGCCCTTTTAGATAAAAAAAGGCGACAAATCAGTCATGCAAATTGGTTATGGCGAAACGGGAATTTGCCGTGATGCGACACTAAATAGGCGTAGAGCTATAGAAGTGCGATGAATTTAAATAGAATAAAAAAGTACCATGAAAGTTAACAGGGGAAATAGCCTTAACCGAACAAATGAGTGCAGTCCAAGCAAAGATTCTAAAAGAGTTGTTAGCAGACGGGCGCCAGACTGATAGGGAAATTGCTAAAAAGATAGGTGAAACAAAAGAGATAGTTAAGCAGAACTTTGGCAAAATGGAAGAAATGGGAATAATTACCGGTGCGACAACACACATTAATTACAAGAGTTTCGGCAACAAGGCAATAGCGCAAATTCTACTCACCGTTGACCCCCAGCAAGAAGATCAACTTTTCAACTATCTTCAGAAAATGCCAGGACTTTACTCATTCTACAGCAGGGGAGTCAAAGGTAACTTTGGCGTTGTCGCAATCCTTAAAACGCTTGAAGGGTTGAACGTCATCAAGAATGAATTCAAAAGATGTTTTTCGATTTTGGAAATGAGAACTGCAATCTGGACAGACGTAAAAGAAATGAACTACAATCTTACAATTACAAGCGACAATGCAGAAAAAGGAAACGAAGTAGCCAATTATCAGGTAAAGGCTAGGAGAAGTAGCCATCAGCCAATGAATCTCGATCAAACTGACTCAGAAATAGCAGATAAACTTTCTGAAAACGGACGCGTATCCATGGAAACACTCGGTAAAAAAATTGGAATCTCATCAGATACTGCTAAAAGGAGATATGAAAAGCTCAAGAAAAACGGTGTCTTGAAAGTCACAATTCAAGTCAATCCGAGTAAAATTGGGTACCAAGCTCTATGCATTTTTTTCACTGTGACTTCACATGAAAACTCATTCGGAATCATTGAAAAAATTGCCATGATACCCGATGTCATAAGCATTATGAAGACGACAGGGGATTACGACTTGCAGATATACGCAATGGTCAAGGATATAGGTCAATTTCTTTCGATTCAAGAGCAACTGGGAAAAGTTCAAGGCATAACAAAAATGGATGCCGAAATATCGTCGTTAGAAAGATGGGAAAAATGGCCTAGCCCTCGCCAACACATATCTACCTTCTAAAAGCGTGTTGCCGGCTCGTCAAATTCGCCAATAATTTAATAAATTGGCAATTCATACCAATATACTTCGAGCAAGTAAGAAATTCATAAATGTTGAAAATCTGAACCAACCTTAGACAAAAGGAAAGTAACATTTGCATAAAATCAAAGAGCTTGATTCGGAAATTCTGAAAAGGCTACTAAAAGATGGCCGAACCGGTTATTATGAAATAGCTGAGCAGTGTGGTGTGTCCAAGAACAAAGTTTGGAAACGATGCAGAGCAATGGAGGAAAAAGGGGTAATAAATGGAGCGACAGTGCAGATTAATTTTGGTTCCTTCGGATACGATGCACTTGCGACTTTTCTTGTCAGCGTTGAAGCTCAGCAACTCGAACAGGCAATGGAACTCATTAGAAACATAACTGAGATACGTTCTTACAGGCAATATAACAGCGTTTACAATATCAGGGCAATAGCAACTTTAAGGAACCTCAACGAACTGGATTATTTGAAGCAAATAATCAGGCGAAAATTACCTACGGTGGGTTTGAAGACCTACATCTGGACAGGCGTCAGAAACATTCCTGAAAACTTGAACTTCACTGGAGCTCAGAAGAATACCTACGAAATAGAGCAGCCTGGTTTATCTACCGGAGCCCGCACGTTGGGTGAAAGAATCACGGTTGACGAGCTGGATAAACAAATAGTAACAAAACTCACAGCGGACGGGCGGGAGTCATTCACGAAAGTTGCACAAGAAATAGGATTGTCAACCGACACAGTCGTGAAAAGATATCACAGGCTCAAGGAAAATGGCGCGATAAAGGTTTCAATCCAGATAAATCCGAACAAAATCGGGTACACGTCTATATTGGATTTCAACATTGCCTTTACGAGACCTGGGGGTTTGTCTAACCCGGTAGTTGAGGCACTTGCGAAAATTCCCGACGTTATCATAATTACGGAAACAAGCGGTGACTACGACCTGCAGTTGTCGGCAATGGTAAGAGACACCGCGCAATCATTTGATATGCAGGATCAAATTGCTAGAATCAGCGGTATAACGAAAATTGAAGTTGGTGCAAGGAAAATTCCGGAGAGGTGGCCGACGCCTCAGCAATACATATCAACATTCTGAGAAGCTACATTTCTAATCGCATGTTACTTGTGAGTCGAGATGTCCATGGAGAATCAACACTTGAAAGCGCCAAGATTCAATGTTTCTCCTTTTTTGCGCCAAGCCTCTCAAGCATAGTTGCCAGGATGTCGGTTGCAGGAAGGCATGTTTGGTCGCGGCACACGTAGGCAGTTGCTTTGCCTTCGATTTGCTGGTAACCTAAACCTGCCTTGTCTGTATGCTTGAGCTGGATTATGGTTGTGGGCAGGTAATTTTGCCTCAGAGTCTTAAGCATTTCTTGTGTGTCTTTTGAGTTAGTCTCGCCGACAACTGAGACCAAGTAGGAGGGGCCAAGCTGGAAGTCTAGTGCTGAGAGAAAGAACGTGTAAGCGTCGGGTGCCCCTTCAACTTCTTCAGAAAAGGTCTTCATCATTTGGGCTGCTATCTGGTCATATTTGGGTTCGTTAGTCAAGCGGCTAAGCCAGAGCAAGTCCTGAAGCGCCACAGAATTGCCTGAGGGTGTCGCCCCGTCATAGAGCTGCTTGATTTTGGGCATACCGGCTGGCGGGCTTTGAGTTTGATAAAAGCCGCCATTCTGCTCATCCCAAAACTTGCTAACCATTCTTTTAGTCAGGTCGGCGGCGGCTTGAAGATACACTTCATTGAACGTTGCCTCGTACAGCTGTATCAGTCCATACGTTAAATAGGAATAGTCATCTAGAAATCCTTCTATTGCAACTTCTCCTTTCGCGTAACGATGATACAACACATCGCCTTTCCACATATAGTTCAATATGAAGCCAGCCGTCTTAGATGCCACCTTAATGTAAGCTGGCACGTCAAACACAATGCCCGCCTTAGCCAAAGCCCCAATCATGAATCCGTTCCAGTCAGCCAAGACCTTATCATCAACCGCCGGCGCAACCCGTTTCTGTCTATCCTTAAAGAGAGCATTTTGGATCCCGCCCATTTGCATGATCAATTGATCGACGGTCAAACCCTTATAGGAAGCGAGGTCGGCAAGTGGTTCAGCGATATGCAGTATGTTTTTGCCGTTTGCATGCCCAGTTTCGTCCGTGTAGTTGCCTTCGGGTTTTAAACCGTAGAGGTGCACTGCCAGCTCTGCATCTGCAGGAGGCAGAACATCGAGAACTTCGTTGACGGTCCACAGGTAAAATTTACCCTCTTCACCTTCCGAGTCAGCATCCTGAGCTGAGAAGAATCCGCCTCCCCCGCCCGCAGATAAATCGCGAAGAACGTATTCCACGGTTTCTTTCGCTGTAATTTTGAACTTGGGTTCGCCTGTCGCCTGGTACGCCTCAACATACGCTAGCGTCAGCAGGGCTTGGTCGTAGAGTGTTTTTTCGTAGTGAGGAACCAGCCAGCTTGGGTCGGTGCTGTATCTGTGAAACCCAAAACCGAGTTGGTCAAAGATTCCGCCCAAACGCATTTGTCGCAAAGTGTTTTCAGCTATAGACAGCGCACTTTTATCTCCAGTGTGGGCATAGCGGCGCAGAAGGTATAGGAGCTTGTGTGGGGTGGGAAACTTGGGTGCTGACCCGAACCCGCCGTTTTCTTTGTCGTAATCCAGCTTGAGGCGGTCGAAGCCATCCTGCAA
>JBEKPM010000034.1:0-12999 GCA_049520735.1 Bathyarchaeia archaeon
ATATCCTCTATCAGTTCTATTTCTTTGCCTCATGGAGATTTAATTCTTGCTAACATGTAGATATATATAAAAAGAATCAGTCAGTATTTTTTTGTTAACAAATGATTTTTCTTCTTTTTTGAAGTTCATAGAAGCATAAGTCCCCTAAAAATTAACCAAAAATGATGCGATTAGGGGGTAAAAAATAAGAGAAAAATTACCCCTCGCAAAAAATTGTAGCCGGAATCGAATTTACCCTTCAATATTCCACGACAGGAATATTGCTTTTATTTTCGGGATTAATCAACCATGAAGTTGGGGAGCTAACACAAAATCGATAAACCATGACGGAGACAATAATGGCAATCATACGCCCAACATTTAGTTGGCAGTCTTAAACCCAGCTTCTGAGCTGGTTGACCCAAGAGACCAACAACGTTGGCTGATATAAGACCTGAATGCAACCCGTCGTGACCGTTGAGATGTCGGGTTGTTAGCTCCTCTGACTAACTTATTCGTATCACAAACCATGTTAGAACTGCAAAAATTAAGAAAAATAAAGCAAAAAAGATAAGAAAAATTACCTTCACAAAATAAGAAGAAACGCAACCAAACAATAAGTCTTAAATCTGCATAGCGTAGAAATAGCCTAAATATGGAAAAGACTGAGAAAGAGCGTAATCAGGAAGCAATAAGACATATTTTTGTTATTGGATGGGATTGGGTTCTTACATCATGCTACATTGAATGGTTAACCAGAATAGTAGAACAGAGGTGAAAACAAAATGTCTCTTGAAAAAATTAATGAAATTACAGAAAAGGCTGAAAATTGGGTAAAAAGTCAATCCACAGGAAAACTCAAAAGGATAAAAAAGAATTCGGTAGAAATAAAGGGTAATACTTTTGATGAGGAATTACAAATTAAATGGACAATAATCGCCGTTGATAATGAATTATACCGAAGATTGCAAGAAGAGGTTCTAAAAACAAAAGAAGAGGTTCTAAAAACAAAAGAAGAGATATTATCTATATTCAAATGAGTATCCTGAATGAGTGAAATTACTCTACTCAGCGCGCTTCAAGGGTTAGAAACTTTGGATATATTTACAGAGAATATTTAGTCGCTATAATGGTCTCGGTAAGCTGGAAACTTGGAGAAATGTTTCATTGTTCGGGAAATAGAAGCTTCCCACCGCACATAGGGCACTCTAAAGGCGACTTGCCTTGACTATACATTAGCTCAATCCAGCATGTATAGCAGAAGTAAATTTGGCATTTGGGGCAGTACTTTAAGCCTCAGCCAATCATTTTGCCGCAAGCGTCGCAGGGTCTGGATAAGTCGAACATAACCGTGTCTGAGAGCTAAAACGCTTTAAAGGCGAGTGCTGAGACGACATATCAGCGCAGGGGGAGAGCTCAATCGTAAAGAATCTGGAGCGCGTCGCTTCGCAGTTCGTATAGGTGCGTTTCTATGGTTTTGACAACTTCTTTTCGCAAGTCTTCATTTGATTGCTCTTCTTTTATTCTGTCTATTTCTTCGGCAAGTCTCTCGTCTTTGATGACGCCTCTTATCCAGTTTTGGAAGTCTTTGCGTGGAAAATGAAATCCAATCGAATCAGCTTCTATAACTTGAAGCTTCTGGACGAACGAATCTATGCTTGTAGCAGTTTCTCCTGTGTAACGATCAGTCGCCGTGAAAAAATGGAATCCCCTTTCATAAGGCACAGGGCTGAAGATTTCCCTGATTTTCATAAAAACTGGATCCTCTTCCAGGCGCTCTGACATAAGAAAGCCAACTAAAAGATACACGTATCGTCTGGTATAATATTTGCGATTACATCGCGCACAAGAAAGAAAGGAACTTGAGAAAGCAAAGATGCACTAAGAGAGCTACAGTTTCTTTTTAACTTTTTCTTCAAAGTCTTTAATCGAGCTGGTTCTTAACAGGGAAGCAGCTCAAAATATTGGAAGACCAGCAAAGTGGTATCACCAGCCTGTTTCAACACATGATATCTGGACAAGGCAGCGCGCATTTTGAGTTTAGTTTTCTAAAAAAGAGGGAATTGCGGGTGATATCTCCACTTCTTTCGGGGTTCAAATCCCCCCCAGTCCATTATTAGATTTGAAACTCTTAGGGTATGGATTCGTCTCAATCGATTTTGGGTTCAAATTCATAGAGACTTGAACTGTATCAGGATCAGATTCAAATAATTTTTATGATGTTTAACTAACCTTTGGGCTGTTGCGGTTCTGAAGACTTGGGCAAACTCTCCTTTTATAACGTCAGGTAGCAAAATTAAGACGTTTTTCCTAAAAAAGGAAAAAGGAATTGATGAGATGTTAGACATTAAGGGTTTGCTGAGGCTCTGGAAACTAAGGAAGAAAAGTTTTTTCTTTGGGAGAAAAAAGAAAATGCAAACTCTTCAATTGCAGCTATTTTGAATTTAACCAGAGCCTTCTCAGCGCCCATTCTTTTCATCTCTTGCCGTTTTTTCATGGTTTTAAAGGACTAAAAAAAGGGAAAAGGGAATTTCGTTTTGGTTTTTGCTTATGGATGTTTTCTTGTGACGAGCAATGCGAGGACTGCGCCGATTATGACTATGACGACGATGATGGCTATGAGTCCGTACATGAGTGTGGTGTTTGAGGCTAAGCCGTTGAGCGGTGTTGCTGCTGGTGCGGCTGTTGCTGCTGGGTTGCCAACGTAAAATGACGTTTCAGAGGATGATGGCCAGTAGCCTGAGCTGCCTGCGAACTGTGCGTATAAAGTGTAGTTCCCGGCAATGTCTGGAGTCCATGTTAACGTGTAGAAGCCGCTTTGATCCGTTGTTGCAATGCCGATGGGTCTGTAATTGTGGTTAGAATCTAAGACGTAGAGGTTTACAGGAACGCCGGTGAAGTCGGTTGGTAATGGTTGCTGCTGGTAAACATAGCTCATCCATTGGCTCATGCTTGCATCGGATGCGCATGGTACGCCGTTTGGAAAGTCTGCTGCCTGCTCATTTTGCTTAGTGCCCGAAGAAACGTCCATAACTGCTCCGGAGATAACAATTGGTTGCCCAAATGCCAGACCGGCATGTGTTGCAGTAACCGTGGTTGAGCTTGGTCCTTGACCGACACAGTAGATTTGGTTGTCATAGCCGTTTAGGGTTACTGAGAAGCCGTCTGCAATAGCGCCTGTTTCCTGAGCTCCAACAGGTGAGCCAGCTTCTGAAGTGCAGTCGTTTAAGGTCCAGATTTCTTTGCCGTTTGTAGCGTTGATGCAGCGTTGTAGTGCGCCCTTGTAAATCGGGCTTTCAACAGTGTGTTCCGTGGTTGTTGTGTAGATTGCTCCGTTGCCGATTGCGAATATTGTTGTTGGATATGGTCCAGGGGTTTCAAAGCCGCTGTTGGTACTGTTGCCAGGTCCGCCGTTGCCGTATGTCCACAATAGATTTCCTGTTGCTATGCTGTAGCAGGATAATATTCCTCCGAAGCCGCAATAGTAGAGATTTCCGTATGCCTCGGCTGCACCGTTTTCGTTTCCGCCGCTGTTGTATCCGCTATTGTAGTACATTAGTTGTTGTTGGCTTTGGTCGCCGACTGGACCCCAAAGCTGGTGACCAGTCGCCAAACTGAAGCCGACAAACTGCATAGTTTCCTTGTAGAATTGGGTGAAGACACCGTAGGTTGGATCGCCGTTTGCAGGTCCGCTGTAGCTAACTGTTAGGTTGCCTGCTGGCGGTTGAAGGGTGTTGCTCCATAGCACGTTACCGATTGGTCCAACGCTTGAGTTAAGGTTAACCCCGTAATATGTGTATGGCGTTTGCGAGGTCAATGAGGGCATGGATCCGCTTACGAGAATAGCCATGTTTCCTGCCCATGCAGCTACGATGGTGGGTGCAACAGTGAGAGTATTAGCCCAAGGCAGTGAAATGTTGTAGTCATAACTGTAGAGTACGCTTGATGGGTTTACGACGTTTGCATAGACCACGTAGTTGGAGGTAGCGGGTGCATTAAGGTTGTTTCCTGCGATTGGTCCAATTGCTGGTTCGGTTGTGGTTGCCATTTGGGATTGGGCTGTGGTTAAGGCGGCGCCCGTTGCTGTTGAGTCGTTATAAAGCGTTGGGTTGTTGTCAACTGCTCCTGTCCATGGATTGAATGTGGTGTCCCACATTCTGGACGAGTTCCATTCGCTTAAGTACATTTGTTTGTTCGTTGATGTGCCAAGGTTTGTAAGGATAAGTTTTAGCTGTTCTCCTGATGGTCCTGGAAGTGCTGTGCCTGATGGAACGCCGGTTACGTTGAAAAGTGGATCGCCTGTGTATGCGTCAAAAGCTCGTGCAAAGCTGGAAGTGAACAGTATCGGCGGGTAAACTCCGTGCTGGTTAGGATCGTTGAGATCGTAGACATAAGCGAAGGATAACGATGGAATTTGAGTGCTGCTCCAAATAATTTGTCCGGTCCGTAGGTCTTGGCAGACTGTTGCTCCGCTTGCGGCGCCAGAAAATGATACTGGTAACGTGTAATACAAGTATCCTTCGACTATGATTGGGTTGGTGAATCTGCCGTTGTACGCAGATCCTTCGAAGTATGTCTCTGTTGGGTCAGTAAGCGTTTGTCCACCAACAACGCCGCCCGTTTCAATTGGGTAAGTCCACATAACATGGCTTGTCACTGGTCCGACTGCAACTCCTGGTGGGACGTTGCAGCCTGCTGCGCCGGTGCCGTAACCTGCTGAGCCGGTGCCTAGCCAGTTTGATGCAATGGGGTACCAGTTAGTGTTTTCACCGTATATTGGGCGTGTCCAGTAGCTTGTTGGAAGCGGTGTTGTGGGGTAATATGGAATTGGGGCTTGTTGTACCGTGAGGGTGCATGTTGAGGAACTTGGCAGGTAGGTGTCGTTGATGTATGCAGACGTTGGAAGGTCGTCGCTCGTGTTTATTGGTTGCCCTGGGTATGTGAAGTTGAAGGAGTATGTGCCGGCCTCCGTGGGGGTGAAGGCGAATTGCTGGTTTGACGTGGGATCGCTTACTACTGCAAAAGCATCGGAGGTTATTTTTCCATCAGGCGCTGTAATGGTTAGTTCAAAGTTGTGGAATCTATAGTTGTTATAGAGCGTTTCGCTGTCATAGGTGGCGCTTAGCCACATGTACACTGTCCCTGTTTGGCCGACGCCTAATGGGTTAGGCACGACCTGAATGTAAGCAAATGTTTCAATGTTCCAAGGTGAAGTATGTGCGTTAGCTGTTGGTATTCGAATGAGCGTAACACCGATTGAACAAATCAAAATTGCTGCTATCAAAGTAGCCATAAGTTTTCTTTTTATGTTCATCATTTTGTCTTTCTTCCTTTGATTTTTTCGCGCAATAGTGCGCAATGAACAGTCACATGTTAGCAAGCTTCTAATAAGACTCACTCACTTATCGTGAGCACAAAAAATGTTAATTTTCTCTTGATTGTTCCCTGGCAAAGATAATACTTTCCTTCATCGAGTGTCACGATTCAACATGATGAAATCAAGCGCGTAAATGTTCTTTGATTGCTCTATGCTGTACTGTGAAAAACACTCTCTCGATATTCATTCCGGAGTAAAATGTTCCTTCTCCATCAATGTTTCATCAAATGTGACACTAACGAAGAGCCCAAGCCTGAAATCGGCAACCGAAAATAATAATCAACATAAACAACGCATTTCCTTAAAAAAGAAAAAAGGAATCGATGAGATGTTACAGCATTTAGGGTTTGCTGAGGCTCTGGAAACTAAGGAAGAAAATTTCTTTTTAGGAGAAAAAAGAAAATGAAATCCTTCAATTGCAGCCATTTTGAATGTAACCAGAGCCTTCTCAGCCACTCTTTTTTCATCCCTTTCTATTGGTTTTTTATGGTTGGACTAAAAAAGGGGAAAAGTTGGTGTTAGGCATTTTTGGTTTTATGGGTGTTTTCTTGTTACGAGCATTGCAAGAACTGCGCCGATTATGACTATCACGATGATGATGGCGATGACTCCGTACATTAGAGTGGTTTGCGAAGCTACTCCGCTGACCGGGGTTGCCGTTGGCGCTGCTGTTGCTGCGGGTGAACTTGCATGGATGTAAGTGGAGGCAGAAGAAGCGTAGTATGATTGTGTGCCTGCAAAGGCAGCATATATTGTGTAATCGCCTGGAATGTCTGGTGTCCATGTTAAGCCGAAGTTGCCTTGAGCATTGGTTGTTGTTGTGCCTATGGCTCTGTAGTTGTTGTTGCTGTCTAAGACATATAATGCAACTGGAACTCCAGTAATGTTGTTTGGCATTGGCTGCTGTTCGTAGACTGCTTCCATGAACTGTTTCATGCTTGGGTCGGAGACGCATGGTAAGCCATTGGGGAAGTTAGCTGCAACCGCTTCCTGCTTCGAGCCTGCGGAGATGTCTGCAACTGATCCAGCGATCGTTATGGGGGTAGCGGTTGTTACGCCAACGCTGGGTGCAGTGACTGTGGTTTTGCTTGGTCCCATGCCGAACGCGTATATTTGGTTGTCATATGCACTTACAGATAACAGGACTCCGTCAGAAATAGCTGAGCCGCCATCGACGTCGAAATTCAGGACGCTCCAGACTGGTTGGCCGTTCGTGAGGTTGACAGCGATGAGGTTAGACGCGCGGAATAATGGTGGACTGTATTCGTGTCCTTCGCCAAGGAAGAGTATTCCGTCAGCGATGGCTCCTGGGTTTCCGAATTGCCAGATTGGCCAAACTCCGTATGGAGTGTCTGATCCTGCTGGACCTGAGATTGCGTTGGTATCGGTTTGCCAAATAATGGATCCCGTGTGCATGTCGATTGCGTAGATGTCTCCGCCAAAACTGCTCAGGTACATCATGCCGTTGACGACTTGTCCGTAATAGCTGCCTATGCTGTTATATGCGTCTGGGTTAGGTAGCGTCAATGGCCCCCAGAGTTTTTGGCCTGTTATGATGCTGTAGCCTGTGTATGCAGCCGTGTCTTGGTTGATTTCTACGAAAATGCCGTTTGAAGTCTGTGAAAAGTCAACTCTGGTATATGGTGTTTCAGTCCTGTTAACTATCCACAGTTGTTGTCCTGTGCTTTGACTGTATCCTGCTTCTATAATGAATCCTGCGTTGTAGCTTGAACCGCCTGCGCTTGCGATAGAGCTCAAGAATAATACGCCACTGTTCGCTGAGGCGCCGCCGGTTGTATACGTTCCGCTGTTCAGTGAAAGAGTTGCGCTGGAAGGCAAAGCCGCGACTGAAGATAGAGGCAGAGGGACACCGTTAATATTTGTGGCTAATGGTTGTGCCCACATTACCCCGAGAGGGAAGGATATTTGCCCGTTTTGTGTTGGTCTCCACATCCAAGTTGCAGGACCGTTTGTTCCGTAAACGATGCATTGTGTTGAGTTCCAGCATTCTAACAATGCTCCGCCAGTAGGATTAGTGACAGGTGTGCCCTGAATCATTTGTGTGCCGACTGTACTGTTGACGAAGTAGCCGATTAGATCTCCACCGTTATCTTCGATGAGCGTGTTCATTCCGGTCCCGTTGACAACGCTAAGAATGTATTGTCCCGTCACGGCGTCAAACATGTTCCATGTTGTTGTCCCGGCTTGAGCAACGATTCCGACTGGTGTTCCTGTGCTCCAGAGGTATGCTGTTGCTCCATATTGGTTCGGAGTTGTGTAGTCGAGTGTTTGGCCGCATCTTAAAGAGGTCACTATGCCGGCTGATGTTAAGGCGCTTTGCGCTGGAGAACCACCGCCGAGGTTAGCTGAATTGTCAGTCCAGAGTGTTTGACCGGTTAGCAAGTTTACCGCAAGCCAGCCTGTTGGGTTATTTGTGCTTCCGGGGAATTGTTCGAAGTAGAGGACGCCTTGAATTATTATTGGTTGGAACATTCTCTCGTATTGTCTGGTTGAATAGTAATTGCTTGTATCTGAACCGCTGAATTCTCCGCCGATTTGACCTCCGAACGATTCAGGCTTTGTCCATAGAAGGTGCGCTGTAGTTGGTGCAGTTGTGTAAGGATTGTAGTTTCCTGTTGCATTGTACATTCCACTGGTCGCGCTGAACAGCGTGCCAAGCCCGAGCCAGTTACCGCTGATGCTGGACCATAAGTCATTGACCGATACAATTGGGCGGGTCCAGTAGTTCGTTGGAAGCGCAGTCTGCGGAGCAGAAGGAATCGCCACTTGCTGCACTACAAGAGTCGCTATGTTGCTGGAAGTTGGTTGATAGTAATCGCCAATGTATGGTTTTGTTGCGGCAGAAAAACCTGTGGGTGGGGGATTAGCGCCAGCTAGGGTTTGTCCTGCATAGAACATTTGGAAGGTATAATTGCCAAGTTGGTTGGGAACATATTCGGTATGTGTTCCGCCTGTAGCGTCGGATGAAAAGGGTCCCAATATTTCAGTGGTTTTGTCTGGTTTGGTAACTTTGACTGTCATGCCTGTCCATCTGTCGCCGTAGATTGTTCCTGCTGTTGGGGGGGCTTGACCAATCCAGAAGCCAACGTTAACAGATTGACCGATACCTGCAGGATTAGGTGCAACGTTGCAGAAAGCGTACTGCGGAATTTGCCATGCGGGTGTATGTGCATTAGCCGTAGATAGAATAGTAGATGGAAATACAATAGATAACATTAGAAACAGCGTCATCATTGAGAATACTCTGATTTTCGAATTTGTCATTTTTTCTTTCTCCTAATTCATAGTATCCTTGACTGATGCGGTGCGCTAATAAGCCTCACTCACGTATCGTGAGTGCAAAAAAGTGCTAGTCTTTCTTTTGCGATTGCGTCCAAGCTACTTGATTTTGGACTATTATTGAAAAAACAAATAAAGATAGAATGCACAAGATTAGCAACATGTTTGCTACCAGCATGTATTCTACAGAACGGATGATAGTAGAGTCTGTTGCCACAATTCTTTGCCTTATCCTTGTCAGGTTCATGATAAAGCCGTATAAGCTTACTAGAGAAGGGACTTTTCTGGGTTTACCTCTAGGATTTGCTTTTCTGGGAATATCATACTTTCTCGCAGCCATATCATATTCCCCGCTGGGTTTTCCTAAAGAATTAATGTGGCTCCCACTTCTAACAAGATCATTCGCTTTTGTATTTCTTGCAACCACCTACTTCTTTTCAAATAGGAAATCAGAATATGGCCAGCTACTGGGAGAGCTAACTATCAGTCTGTTAGCTATTGCTCTCGCCATTTTGCTTCTAATTGCATTTGTTGCTCCAGGATTTGCTTTCAATGGGTACTCGAACGCTAACGTATACTTGAGATTTGTTAACTTAATCTGCCTCTCCTACATTTCTATCTATACCCTCCGAAGTCACGTGAGGAACCCCGACCCAACAACGATTTGGATTCCTTTCGGCTTCATTTTTCTTGCAATAAGCCAGTATTCGTTGCTCTTTTGGTATATTGACTCAAGTTTTTCGGCATTTATAGGATCCTTGGTAACTCGTTTTGCAGGTTTAGCTATCTTTCTTTTTGTCTCCTACCGAACTTTTTACGGTTCAAACGAAAAAAAGGGGATGAAATGAAGAAAATTCTCCGCAGAGACAAGTTGAAGATTTACGGGGACCTTTTGTATGTACTGAGGAGGGAAGGTAATGAAAAGGAAAGGGTTGTTTTAACGCGTGTTCAGGTGCAAGTTAATGTGCCTTTTGATCGGCTGAAGAATTACATAACTGAACTTAGAGAACTTGGCTTGATTGAAGGTAAGATGTCTCTTGAACTTACTGAAAAAGGCAAACAATACCTTATGGAATATGAAAGAGTTCTTGAATTTATAAAACGCATGGGTCTAACTTACTGATATGAGAAAAGCGCTTACAGTAGAAATGTACAGTGCCATCCAAGAGCGGTATCTAAAGAACAAGTCAAACATATTTCTTATCGCACTTTCTATACCTTCTAATAATAAGAGGAAATTTTGCTATAATCAAGTTTTTCTTTTGCGCCTTGGTAAAAACTGTCCATGTTGTTCCACATTCCCACAGATATTTTGGCGAATCTATACAACATTGAATCGTTTTTGCCCTTAAATTACCGAGTACACTCTGATGTTTCTCAGGCTGTCTTCGCCATCTGAAACGTTTTTGATAACCATGTTTAGGCAAACAACCATTTACTATGTTCTTGTTCCACACCTCGATTGCTCCATTAAGTGGAGAATGTTTTTCTTCTTCGACGTTAGGCGGTTGACGCATATTGGCGTAAGCCTCAACAACTCTGCGAAAGCCTTTAACAAAGGACCCAGCGACACTACCATGAAATCTAACCTCAATATACACAGAAAACCAAAATCGCTAAGTTCAAAATAAAAAAAGGAAAATAGCAGTATAAAAGGCGGTTGTACAGCGTCGGTTCCCGTCGGACCCCCCCACTTCAGAGCACATTTATACTGAATCCTCCCAATCTTCTCCTCTTTTTTTATTTTGGCAAACGGAGGTTTTCTTCATCGAGTGGTACCAGTTTCCCTTTTTCTGACTGGCAAGAAGACGCTTCTTCTCAAAAAACTCGTTTGTATCCAAGTGATATAATTAATTTGTGTAAAGCTTTCGAAGAAGAATAAAGCCAATCAACGCCATTTTTCATATTAAAATGGTAATAAATTTAATGAGAACCAGTGGTTTTACTTCAAAAGATAACTTTAACCGAACTAATTCCGATGACCAAAGGAAAAAGGGGGTTTTACGGGTGATATCTCCACTCTAGCAGGGGTTCAAATCCTCCCCAGTCAAATGTTTACGACTTAATCCTGAAGCCGAAAATGTCTGATGCGTATTTGCTCTTATTTCTTCTCTTCTGACAACTTACTCTCAAGTTCCAAAACTCGTTTAAGCAACGCTTCAAGGGCGGGTTTGCTGCTCTCGATCTGCGCGACCTTCGTCTGTAACTCAGCCATTTCTGTTTCTTCTTTATGTCCGTTTTGAATTAGGTTTTGAATAACTGAATCTTTCTCTTGAATTAACGCGTCTGGAATCTTAAATGTTAACTTATACGATATTTTTCGCTGACGAAAACTAGCTCGGCATCCAGCTGTCTGTCTTTTACCAGGCGCTGCAGCTCGTCTTTTAGGACACTGCAGGAAACCAGACAAACCTTACCATTCACGCTCGTAAAGAGGCATCTCCATGTAAGCATGGATTTGACGCCCAAAAAGGTTTTCTTAAATCCCCTTCTGAGGAAAAAAGCGAGGCAGAAATAGCAAGAACCGAGTTTCGTCAGACTTAAAGAAATAAGGTAAGCCCTCCTTAGGCCCCAAAATCAAAAAAACAACCCAAACCCAGCCTTTCCAATGGTGGACCAACCGGTATGGTTACCCCATTTTCGATCAAAAACCATCACGAAAATAGATATAGAATCAAGCACCGCTAAGAGAAAAACAAAAAAGAAAAATAAGCTAGGAACGGGTTTATGCGGCTTTTGGCTTGGCTTTGTCGACTGCGCCGCTTAAGCTTGTCATTTCCGAGTTGGCTTTGCGTATCAGTTCTCCAATGGTGTCTTTGGTGGGTATGGCTGCGGAGACTGATAGAGCAATGGCTTTCTGGTGGGCTTGCTGCAGTAGCAGTTTGATTGTGTCTTTGGTCGCGTAGCTGATGCTTAATGCGAGGGCGAAAGCTTCCTGATTGCCTTGTTCAACGCTTCTCCTTGTCGCGTCAACGTCGACTTTGAGTTGGTCACCGACAATAATTAATCCGTCGTCGAAGACTGCACGCATCGAAATGCCTAATTCAACAGCTTTAATGTTAAGTTTAGAGAGAACACCTGCAAGTTGCTCGCCGATTGCTTCGCCTTTGCGAACAACCAAGGTATCTTTGCTGACCCAGACGCTGCCCGATTCAATACGGGTTGGCAAGCCGACGAGATTAAGTTGGCTGATAATGGGCCCTGGAGGCTGACCAGTGTTGCCTGCTGGAACAACTACGTCCATTGCGGCGGTGTCTCCTGACTTCGCAGTTGTCTTAACTTTGCCCCGCTCCAAAAGCAATGCGAGCTTGAAGGGGTTCAGGCTTGTGAACATGTAAACGTTTGATCCATCCAAGAACTGCTCAAGCTTCTTTAGGTCTTCCTGCTTCATTTCTTCAATGGCAAGCCTAACGAGCGTATTCTTTAAAACCCTAAGGTAAACTTTGCCCTGCATAGTTTTCTTTAGTTCTTGAAGCTGAGAAGCACGAACTTTCTTTAGACTAGCGATTCCAATGGACTTGTACTCTCTAAGTATGTCCTTTATCGCGTCTACTTCGGATGACTTTTCCTCTAACACTTGTTGGGACGGCATGATTTCTCAAACTCATTAAGGTTTAATCTTAACTGGCTCACCCATCGACGTCTTGATGAAGGCGAACTTGACGTTTTTCAGACCGCGCTTAAGCTTCCCATCTAAAACACGAAGAACAGTCATTGTGTTCTCGACAAGGTCTTCATCCTTCATCTGTTGGGAGCCAACTGAAACTTGAATTGTTGGTTGGTTGCGCATTCTCACAACCACCGTTTTACGATGCTTCTTGATTAAGGCTGCAATGTCAGCGTTAGGGGGAACAGGAATAGGCATTTTTCCTCTCGGACCTAAAACTGGACCAAGGATCCTGCCTACAAGCGGCATTAGAGGCGCTTCGGAAATGAAAACGTCGTAACCTTCAGCGAGCTTACGCAAATCTTTCTTTTTCCCGTTCAACTCATCTAAGTCGGCACGTTCAACAACGTAGTCCGCCTCAGCGTTCCTTGCTTTAAACGCAAATTCACCTGAAGCAATAACACAGACCTTGTTTGGCTTGCCCGTTTCGTGTGGCAGCTCAACGATCTCTTGGATTTTGCCTTCAGGCGACTTCATGTCGATTTCTGTAATGTCCAGAATCAAATCTACCGTCTGATTGAATTTCTTGTCGCCAGACTGCGTCTTTGCTTTCTTAATTGCTTCAGATATTGTTTTGTTGTCTAGGGGCATTTTTAAGCCTCGTGCCAATGAGGGATTGGAAACCCATTATAAAAATATTCGCTTATCATTATTCGTTACCAAACAGTTCTTCGTA
>JBEKPM010000035.1:0-16682 GCA_049520735.1 Bathyarchaeia archaeon
GAGAATGAGCTTGTTTTTTCCTCTGCGTTTTATCAGTTGGTCAGGTTTAACCACCAACTTTTCAGTGTTTAGCCACCCGTATTGTTTGGGCAGCTTTGCCAAGTCCGTGTTGGGTCCAACGCTGACGATTTTGTCTGAAACAGTGTATTTTCCAGCTGAGTATTCTTTTAGAAGACGTGCAAGCATACATTTGCCGTCAGCTTCTCGGATTGCTTTATGAGCCATTTACATCTCCTTCACTTGAAGAAACATCTTTAGTCTCTCTGCAACCTCAGCAATAAACTCCTCTGTGTAAACCTGATGGTTCTTCGCATCAGGCGTGACAACCTGCATCAAATCTCCCGTCAAAACACCGCTTTCAACCGTTTGCAAAGCCGCCGCCTCGAGTTTATTTGCGAATTCAACGACTTCCGGCGTCTTATCTAGTTCGCCTCGTTTTCTCAGGCAGCCGCTCCAGGCAAAGATTAGCGCCATGGGGTTGCTTGATGTTTTTTCGCCTTTGAGATATTTATAGTAGTGTTTCTGCACGGTGCCGTGGGATGCTTCGAACTCGTAGTAACCTTGCGGGCTGACAAGAACCGAGGTCATCATTGCTAGGCTACCGTAGGCTGACCCTAGCATGTCGCTCATAACGTCGCCGTCGTAGTTTTTGCAAGCCCAAAGCAAACCGCCCTCGGACTTCATGATGCGTGCAACTGCGTCGTCTATTAACGTGAAGAAGTAATCGAGCCCTACCGCCTTGAATTTGGCTGCCCAGTTCTTCTGATATTCATCCTCGAAAATCTTGCGAAACTCGCCGTCGTAGGTTTTGGAAATCGTGTCTTTGGCGCCGAACCACAGATGGATTTTCTGGTCGTAGGCGTAGGTAAAGCATGCTTTGGCGAAGCTTTCGATGGATTTGTCGGTGTTGTGGATGCCTTGAATGACGCCTGGACCCTTGAAGTCTTGGATGGTGCCGCGGAACAGTTCCTTACCCGCAGCGTTCGTGAAGGTCAACTCGGCTTTTCCCGCTTCAGGAACCCGAAACTCACAGTTCTTGTACACGTCGCCATATGCATGCCTTCCGATGTGGATAGGTTTCTTCCAGCTTCTCACCGACGGAGGAATGTTGCTGACTAGAATCGGGGCGCGGAAAACCGTGCCGTCCAACGCGGCTCTGATTGTGCCGTTGGGGCTGCTCCACTCTTTTTTGAGGTTGTATTCTTTTACGCGTTCTTTGTTCGGGGTGATTGTTGCGCATTTTACTCCGACACCGTATTTCTTGATGGCTTCTGCCGCTTCAACCGTGATTTTGTCGTCAGTCTCATCCCGCTTTTTGAGTTGCAGGTCATAGTACGCTAGTTCCACGTCTAAATGTGGCAAGAAAAGCTGGTCTTTGACCATTTTCCACATTATACGGGTCATTTCGTCTCCGTCGATCTCGACGATTGGTGTCTTCACTTTTATTTTGTCCATTTCTTTGTCCTCCTTCAACTCTGCTTGACCGTGTACGGGAGCAAGCCGCCAGCGAAAAGAATGTCTTTCTGTCTCTGGGAAAGATTGTAGGCAAGCTCGATTTCCAAGTTCTTGGTTTTGTCTAATAGGATGACGGGTTGGTTGTTTTGCAGTTTCCTCTTGAGGTCAGGAATCTCTATTTCGTCGCCTTGGCTAAGCTTGTCGTAGTCCGCCATATTTTTGAACGACAACGAGATTATGCCGAAGTTCACAAGGTTAGCTGCGTGGATGCGCTCAACCGATTTGGCGATTATTGCCTTAACTCCAAGGTACATGGGACAAAGCGCCGCGTGTTCTCTGCTGCTTCCCTGACCGTACGATTCGCCTGCAACAATGACCGTGTGGAGTCCTTTCTTCTTGGCTTCCATGGCGCGTTTCGGGAAGGCTGAGTCAATCGGTTCAAAAACGTATTCGGAGTACTTTGGCACGTTTGAGCGGTACTTGAGTCTGGCTCCTGCGGGCATGATATGGTCTGTTGTGATTTTATCGCCGACTTTAATCCCGACCACTCCTTTGATTTGCTCGGGCATTTGGTCGTTGGTGGGGGGAACGCCGATGTTTGGTCCCCTCGCGATTTCAACGTTTTTGTCGGCATCTTTGGGGAAAATGAACATTGAGTCGTCAACAAGGAATTTTGTGGGCATATCCACCTTTGGGTAAGCTATGCCTGCTTTTCTTGGGTCAGTGAATTTGCCTGTGATTGCCGCAACGGCTGCAACTTCGGGGCTCACAAGGTAAACCTGCGCGTCGGCGGTGCCGCTTCTGCCCTCAAAGTTCCTGTTGCTGGTTCGCAGCGAGGTGCCAGCTGACATGGGGCTCATGCTGTTACCTATACAGAATCCGCATGCCGCCTCAAGGAGCCTCGCGCCGGAGTCCAAGAGGTCGCCGATGTAGCCTTCCCGCGTCGCCATCTGCAGAACTTGTCTTGAGCCTGGGGCTACACCGAAGGATACGTCGGGGTGAACTTTTTTGCCCTTCATGATTTTGGCTACGGTCGCGATTTCTTTATAAGATGAGTTGGTGCAAGAGCCGAGCATGACTTGGTCGACTTTGGTTTCTTTCATGTCGGCGACTTTTACAATGTTGCCTGGGCTGTGAGGCTTCGCTGCAAGAGGCTCCAAAGTGGAAAGGTCTAGGTCAACGACTTTGTCGTATTCTGCGTCGTCGTCGGCTTTCAACTCAACCCAATCTGCGTCTCTGCCCTGCGCTTTGAGGAACCTTCTTGTTTCCTCGTCCGAAGGGAAAATGGATGTGGTTACGCCCATCTCCGCGCCCATATTAGTAATTGTTGCCCTTTCAGGAACTGTTAGGCTGTTAACACCGGGTCCAGCGTACTCCATGACGACGCCGACGTTGCCTTTCACCGTGAAAATTTCGAGCATTTTGAGGACGATGTCCTTGGCGGTGACCCATGGCTTGAGTTTGCCCGAGAGGTTGATTTTGTAGACTTTTGGGCAAGTGAGGTAGAATTCTCCTCCGCCCATAGCAACTGCAACGTCAAGTCCCCCTGCTCCGATTGCTATCATGCCGATGCCTCCACCGGTAGTAGTGTGGCTGTCAGAGCCAAGAAGCGTCTTTCCGGGCTTGCCGAACCTCTCCAAATGAACTTGATGACAAATCCCGTTTCCAGCCTTCGAGTAAACGATGCCGTACTTGGCTGCAACCGTCTGAAGGTATCTGTGGTCATCGGCGTTCTCGAAACCTACTTGAATGGTGTTATGATCAACATAACTTACGGAAAGCTCAGTTTTCACTTGTTTTAGACCCATTGCTTCGAATTGCAGGTACGCCATTGTCCCTGTGGCATCCTGAGTGAGGGTTTGATCGATTTTTATGCCAATCTCTTTTCCAGGGATATATTCGCCAACTGCAAGATGTTCTTCAAGGATTTTCCTAGTAAGGGATCTTCCCATAAACGACTCGTCCTTCGGAAAGGTTTGTTTTTCTTTTGTGTATTTAAAGGTTGTCAATTTAAGGGAGATTAACATTCTCCTATTTACTTAAACCGAATCTACATGCAAGAATTGCGACTTAAATAAAACCAAGTTGCTCTTTCTCCGCGTTTGCTCATTTTCTGAAACGCGAGTTGAAGCCTCGAGTACCAAGCCGTTAAACATGGAGCAAAAACTAAATTCTCAGGACGCAATTATGTCACAAGTACTCTGGTGAATAGAATGAAAGTTCTGCTGAACGACGGGATGGATGAAGAAGGAACAAAACTCTTCGGAAACGCTGGAATCGAGACCGACACCCATAAACGGAACCCAAAAGGTCTGGTTGACCACATTGGCGAATTCGATGCTTTGGTGGTGCGGAGCGCGACCAAGGTGTCGAGTGAGGTAATTGAGTCGGGCGTCAAAGGAAAATTGAAGGTCATCGGCAGAGCAGGAGTCGGAACAGACAACATAGACATCAAAGCCGCGATTGAAAACGGGGTTATCGTGAAGTCGGCACCTTTTGGGAACACCAACGCCACTGCCGAGTTGGCGCTTGCATTGATGCTGAGTGTTTCAAGGAGGGTGGCTCAGGGCCATTATTCTTTAAAGAGGGGCATTTGGAGAAAGAAATGTTTTGAGGGCACTGAGCTTTCCGGCAAAACTTTAGGAATAATCGGCTGCGGAAGAATCGGGCAGAAACTAAGCGAACTCGCTGTCGGGTTCAGTATGGAAACGATAGGGTACGACCCTGTAGCGAAGGTTAGTTCAAGAATAAAGTTTGTCACAAAAGAAGAAGTCCTTTCACAGGCTGATTACGTTAGCATCCACGTAAACGGAAATGAAAACGTTATTGGGGAGAAGGAGTTGTGGCTGATGAAGCCGACAGCCTACTTGATCAACACGTCCCGAGGGCGCAACGTCGATGGAAAAGCTCTGTATAAGGCTCTTAAAAGCGGCGGCATAGCTGGGGCAGCTCTGGATGTTTTCGAGGAGGAGCCGACACAGGAGAATTCCGAGTTTAGAAACGAGCTACGCAAACTGGATAACATTGTTTTTACCCCTCATTTGGGAGCATCCACCGTGGAGGCCCAGATGAAAACGTCGGTTGAAATGGCGACGGTGGTTATTGACTACTTGCTACGCGGGGATTTTTCGAACGCGGTGAATGTGGGTGAAAGCATCGAGTTTGAGGAAAAGCCATTCTATCCCTTGTTCGTTTATCATGCGGATAAGCCGGGCATGTTTGCCAAGATAGACAAGGTTCTTGCTGACAGTGGGGTGAACATCAGGGAGAATCCGTCTAGGCAGATTGGGGAAGGATGCGCCATTGCTATTTACCTTGTACACCAAAAAGTAGGGCAAGACGTAATCGAAGAGTTGAATAGGCTTGAAGGAGTCATTAGGGCCCAAACATAAAAGTGAGGCTTTGAAATTCGCCTAAATTACCCTTTTCCTGAGCTTTTTGAATGCATACAAACCCAATTTTGTTGCTTCCGCTAGATACCCACAAAGAAATATTAGCACTGGCGAGAATTTTTCTGTACGAACCCAAAGCCAGCGATGAATCTTTTTGAGTTTTTCCATGGGATTCGCTGGTTTGGTGGCGGGAGCCTTGACTCAGATTAAAATTGCGGTTAAGCAAGCTTTCGACAATGTCGATTCAATCATCTTTGAGGCAGCCTTAACCTTAAACGCGAATGAAACCCGAAACAAACAGCGCGAATACTTAAGTTAGTCTGCTTCAGCAATCAGGCTGATTCCTTTTTCTCAATTCGCTAAATGTATATTAGTTGCTTGGTTTCCTTTGCTTATTTAATTTAAGTGTTCTGACAAAGGTAGACGTCAAGACCTAAGATTCAATCCAGAAAACTATCCGTGGATGGGATTGTCCTATCTTGGAAACGTCTTTTCAAAGTGGGAGGGTGCAGGAAAATTGGGATGGAATTCAGAGCAAGAGAATAAAGCTATTTGGATAAGCAGAGAATTTTCAAAGTGCAGCGGGTGCCGCAAATGCGAAATCGCCTGCTCGCTTCAGAAAGAAAACAAGATTTGGCCTGAAGCCTCAAGAGTTCGTGTGTTCATGCTGGTTCCAGGCGCAGAGTTCCCTCACCTTTGCACTCAATGCGAAGATTATCCATGCGTTGAAGCCTGCCCGTTCAAGGCTTTGGGTGTAAACAAGGACACCAGCGCCGTCACGGTTGATGCCGAAAAATGTACGGGCTGCGGAAAATGCATCGACGCTTGCCCGGGAAAAGTCCCGCATATTCACCCAAAAACCAAAAAGATTCTGATTTGCGACCTTTGTGGAGGGGATCCTAAATGTGCCAAGGTTTGCCAGGAAGGCGGATGGGGTTGCCTGAAAATGGTTAAACGGGGCGACCATGAGTTTAAGCTGTATTCTCGAACGCCAGAGGAAACTTCTCGGAATCTTGCGACGAAGATGTATGGTGAAAAAGCGGAGGAATTCATGTAATGCTGGGTTACGCAGGAAAATTTTTGGAAGTTGATCTTTCAAACTCAAGCTTCAAGAATACAACTCTTCCTGACGAATGGCTAATGGACTATATTGGCGGCAGAGCGCTTGCAGCCAAAATCTTAAGCGAAAGGCTGATTCATAAATGGGAAAAAGTAGATCCTTTAGGTCCTGAAAATCTTCTATTCTTCATGACAGGTCCATTTCAAGGTTACTTCCCAGGTGGTAGAACCTGTGTAACTGGCAAGTCGCCTCAAAGCAACGGCATGGTCGGTTCGACCGTAGGCGGTGAATTCGCTGTGGAACTTAGATGCGCAGGCTACGACGGCATAATCGTTTCAGGGAAATCGGAGAAGCCAGTTTACCTTTTCATTAAAGACTCAGATATCGAGCTCAGGGACGCCAGCGGCGTTTGGGGCAAAGATACCAAACAAACCGAGATTTTGATGAACCGTGAATGCCGACAGCTACTCGCTGAACGCTATCCCCGTGTCGGCGTTTGGAAGGAGCCCGCGAAACTTTACATTGGACCAGCGGGAGAACACAAGGTTAGGCCGTCAGCTGTCATTGCTAAGTGGACTCATGCGGCAGGTTATGGCGGCTACGGCGCGGTTATGGGGTCAAAGAACCTCAAGGCGGTGGCGGTTAAAGGTACAGGTCCGTTGCCTGAAGTAGCTGATTTGGAGAGGGTTAAGCAGATGATTGATGATGTTTGCAGGGGTTGCTACGGCAACGTGATGTGGCGCAGGTACGGGACCGGGGGAGGGGGCTATAGCTTCGGCGCGGACACAAGTTCCGAGCCTGTTCGCAACTGGCAGGAAGAATGGCATGACCAGAGAAGCTACGGTGTCGACCAGTTTGAGAACAGGGTTTGGGTGAAACCAGCGTGGAGCGACTTCGGCTGCCCGACAAACTGCCTAAAAATCAGCTGCGTACGCTCAGGCAAATACAAAGGCTCCATAAGCGATAACCCCGACTATGAGCTTCAAGCGTTTCTGGGTCCAAACTTAGGTTTGTTCACACCGGAAGAAAACGTGTATCTGTCATCGCTTATCGAGGATTTGGGAATGTGCGGCATCCAAGGCGGCAGCGTTTTGGGATTTGCTGCAGAACTTTATCAAAGAGGCATCTTAACCAATAAAGATTTGGACGGCCTTGAATTGAAATGGGGTGATGCTGACGCTTTCGCTGTTTTGGCAAAGAAAATCGCGAACCGGGAAGGCATAGGCGACGTTTTGGCTGAAGGAGTGCACCGAGCTGCAATTAAGCTTGGGAAAATGAAGGACAAAAACCTTCTACCTTACGCTGTAACAGGAAAGGGCATAAGCATCGGGGCGCATGGAATTCGAAGCGGCTTGGACTTTTCACGTGAAATAGGTTACGCTTGCAGTGTGCAAGGCGGCGACCACTCATCCATGACTGACGTGCCCATTGACGGATGGGGCAGCGAGATTTGGACGATATTTAACGATTCAGCGGTAATGTGTATTTTTACCTCGTTTAGCCTAACGCCTACGTTCCGTTATGAATTCTACAACGCGCTGACTGGCCAAACCTTGACCCGTAAAGGGTGGCTTAACGGAGGAGGAATGAAGACACTACAGATACAACGGGCTCTTCTTCTTCTCGGCGGACCAGACCTAACGTGGAACCCCAAAATTGACGACGACAATCCGCAGAGGTTCTATGAACCACTGCCGACTGGACCCTGCAAGGGGCAAGCAGCGGACAGGGCAAGCGTGAAAGAGAAAGTGATGCAGTACTATGGACAAGCAGGATGGGACCAAAACGGCATGCCAACATCAGAAACTCTGACTAAACTGAAGCTGGAATACGTTGACAACAGTTTGAAAAGACTGCGTATCTAATGCCCCCTAATTCTTTGAACTGCCCATCAAGGTTTCTAAAACTTTTAAACGTGAGTTTTTCAATTAGCTGAGCTTTAGCCCATTATAGTTGGGTTAATGTTTTCTTCGCCTATGTGATGCATAACGTGTATTGCTAATCCTGTGGCAGCGCCTGCTGAAAGTCCCAAAAGCAAATCGTTAAGCGGAGCATAATCGCCGACTAACCCTAAGACCACAAGAGCATCGAAAACTAAGGCGACTGCTAAGTAGCCCACGCACCACATCTTCACGCTCATGCCTCGAGGCTTGTTTATGCCTATTACGCTAAGAAAGCCGAACATGATTAGGAACCCAATAATCGTGTAAACCCAATCGAAATTCAACGTTTTCACCTGTTAGTTCTGGCTATGTTGGTTTTAGCGCCTTATTAGGTTATCGAACAAGATGCATCGTAACATAACGTTGGCAATACCGCTAACCTTTTTTACCATCAACCTATGAATCAATACTCCCTCAAGGACGTGGATGCATTAACAAACTTCGACCCAAAGCAATGCCACAGATGGGCGCAGCTTCTGCTTCTCAGACAACAGAAACTTAACCACGCATTAATCGCGATAGAGGAAGAAGATTTCGATTTAGCGAAACGCCTCACCTCCGAAATCTTTTCAGGAGTAAACGGCAAACAAGCTGACCCAGGCATGGAAGGTTCACTGCTTTATCACATGGCAATGGTCACGAAGATGGAATCGGAAACCAGGGTGTTGTTGGGTCAGTTACAGGTCCGTTTACCTGACGTATGCATAAAACTTTGGAAAATCTACGGTGACTTTCAAGCAGACGCAAAAGAATTCACCAAAGAAATTACGCCCTTCACCTTAAGCGCCCAAGAAGTAGCCTCATGCCCACATCTGGAGAATACAGTCAAAATTGGTCTTTTCAACGAGTTAAAGAAATCAAGAAAAACAGTTGAAAACCTGTTAACAAACAGGGATCCCAAGTCTTCTGAAGCGTTGAAAAGACTGTTCAATGCTTGGACAGACCAAATTATCCGAATGCGGCTAACCCAAGAATACGAGACAATTAAGGGTTTACTGGTCACAACCAAGCTGGTCGAGGACTTGGGTGTCGCAGCGGTCGAAGCTGCGATGCAGCAGGTGCAGGACAAGTTCGGTCAAGAAACCGTTGATATCGCTCTTGACGTGACGCTTAAAGTTGGGATGCGAAGAGAAAAACTGCAGTCAATCATGCTAAGCGACCACATAATCAACTACACTATGAGCACTGAAACGTTGGATGGACGAATGGAGTTCCTGAATTGCCCGATCTTCGGAAGCCACAAATACGCCGAGGAAAAATACGGCGTAGGTCCCGAAGCGGCTTCGCTCTTTTGCACTCACTTCTGTTTTGCCCACGCCAAAGCAATGCTTGACACGGTTCTTCCTTTCCCATTTACACTTTGGCAACCCAAACGGTTAGCAACGCACCCTAACTGCGAGTTTTACCTCAAACTGGCTTATTCGCCGCTTGCCGAAAAGCCGGAGAGGTTTGTTCCCCTTGTCATGTCCTGGAACATAACCCGAGAATGTAACATGAAATGTTCCCATTGCTACATCAACGCCACCGACAAGAAGCTCGACAATGAATTGAACACAAAAGAAGCGAAAAACTTGATGGATCAAATCTACCAGGTTAGTCGTCCGCTGCTAATTCTGAGCGGCGGTGAACCTCTTTTGCGCCCCGATATTTATGAACTAATCAGGTACGGTTCAGAGATTGGTTTGAAGATGGGTTTAGGAAGTAACGGAAGCCTCATTGACGAGGCAACAGCTTCGAAACTTAAGGATGCAGGGATAGCCACAGTTTCAATCAGCTTAGACTCCAATAATCCAGCTCAGCATGACGAGTTCCGCGGAGTAGCTGGTGCTTGGGAAAAAGCGGTGGAAGCCTGCACGGCTTTGAGAAAAAACAACGTACTTGTCCAAGTGAACACAACCTTAACCCAACAGAACTACAATCAAGTAGATGACATAATGACTCTTGCGGAAAGTATCGGCGTTGAAAATTTCCATTTGTTCTTCCTTGTTCCAACTGGGAGGGGAACGAAGTTGGCCGACATTTCCCCAGCTCAATACGAAGAAATGATCACGAAAACGTTCGCGAAAACCGCTAATCACACGCTTAACGTGAGACCTTCATGTGCGCCTCAGTTTATGAGAATTGCAAAAGGCATGGGTTTGGACATGAGGCAGTGGATTCGCGGCTGCATAGCGGGGCAGTACTATTGCCGCATTTACCCTAACGGTGACGTTACTCCATGCCCCTACTTGCCGATTAAACTTGGAAACGTGCGGGAAAAGAGTTTCAAAGACATTTGGTTTAACTCAGAAGTGTTCAAAGCATTGCGAGACCCAGACACGTTAAAAGGCAAATGTGGGGTCTGTGAATACCGCTCTTTATGTGGTGGCTGCCGAGCACGCGCCTACGGCTTATCAAACGACTTCATCGATTACTGCGGCGATCTCCACGAACCAACTGAATTGAAAAGAGACTACCTAACCGAAGACCCCTGGTGCGTTTACCAGCCGAAAAATGGTTCACGAAGACCCTAAACCGTCCCCCGCCAACAGGTGGTAAAAGCAAAACCGCTTCGGTCGGAAACTATTTAAGACATCAATGTCTTTCAGAAACTTCAATCGGCAGTTAAAATCGGCTTTGGCAGCCCGCACGCTCGCGGTGACCTGTGGACAGCCAAAATAAAGGGATTGCGGGAAAATGCAAAGAGTCCACAAATCAAAATATTCACAAGTTGCCCACGAAGCACCATTATCACTGAAAAGTGCAGTGCAATACTTCAGTTTCAACCAGGAACTATTATGTAAGCTTCAAACGTTCGGGTTAAGACAGCGTCTTTGTAGTCAACGTTAAGGGGGCAATCAGGATCTCAAATGGCAGTCTTTCTGGTTCTTTCCGTGGGATGCTTAAGCAAACAACACTCGCCTACTTGTTTGACATAGCGGGGCTAATTGCTGGTTTTTTGATTGCGTATCAACTTAACGTATTCGAGCATTATCGTTGGGCTTTGGCACTTTATCCTACCCTAATAAGCATCAGAATCATTAACGGGTTATTGAGCGGCCGTTTGAGCACCGCCTTGCACCTCGGAACAATCAGCCCTCAGTTTTTCAAAAACACTCAATCGTTCTATAAACTTCTCCACGGGATAATCGTTTTAACTTTAGTTACAAGCTTAACTGTCAGTGTCATATCGGTGTTTTTTGGTTACTTGTTTTTAGGCATTAGGTTGAGTGATTTTCCGGCGCTTCTCGGCGTCACAGTGTCGACGTTGGCGATAGGTCTTCTTTTTTCCATCGTCACGGTTAAAGTCGCATTTGTTTCGTTTAAAAGAGGGTTAGACCCCGACATCATCGTCTACCCCGTCATAGCAACCTCAGCCAGCATCTTCATCACTATCTGTTACGTCGGAGTGTTAAAACTGTCGACATATTTGCCTGGCACGCTCTTGATCGCAGCGATCGGTTTTGCTCATGTCTTTCTCGTTTTGTACTTAGTTTCAAAAGACAAGAACGACTTTGAATTTAAGAGAACTGTACGTGAATCCTTCTTGATGCTCATTCTTGTAGCATTGATTGTCACTTTAACTGGAACAATTTTTGGGGGATTAACAAGGTTCACCCAAAAAGAAATCGTGATGATTTACCCCGCCCTACTTACGGCTTATCCAGCCTTAATCAACAACATAAGCAATGTAGGCTCAGTTGTAGGCTCAACTGCCAACACCAAACTCGCTTTAGGCCTGCTTAAACCAACCTTCAACTCTATCCAAAATCACGCTAAAAACATAACCAGTGCATGGTTAGCGTCGTTTTTGATTTTCGTTATCTTGGCTTTGAGTTCCTTGGCAATTAACCGTGTGTCTTCGTCATCAACGATCCTTGATGTAATCGCGATAATCTGGATATCCAACATAATAGCGGTCATCGGCATAGTGCTCATATCTTACGGCATAGCAGTATTCACTTTCAGGAGAGGATTAAACCCAGAGAACTTTGTAATCCCACTTGAAACCTCCTTCGCAACAATAATAATGTCAACATGTCAACCTCTCTGCTGGTAACCCTGCTTCTATTCACTTTGCATTAAGGGCATAATTAAAATAATTCAAAAAGGTATCTTATTTGGAGACCCTGAGCAATGCCAAAATTCGAAAGAATAGAGTACAAACCCATCCCCGTCAGAGAACTTTTGCTTGAGATGAAAAACCTATCAGAACTAATGATTGACCTCGCCTACTCCTCAGCCCTCTACAATGACAAAGACCTCGCGGAAGACGTTTTGGCTCTTGAAAGCCGAGTGGACACTTTTGGAAATGGAAATAATGGTTGCTTCAAGAAACCCAAAGGAAGCCGAGGCAATGGTGGGGATTTCCAGAGTAGCTTCCGCTACCGATAAGATTTCTGATGCTGCCGCAGACATCGCGGCAATTGTGACCCGGAACATTGGGGTTCACCCAGTTGTGGGAAAATTTTTTGAGAAAGTAGAAGAGCACCTGATGAAAGTAACGGTTAAACCTAACTCAACAATAGTCAAGAAAACCATTGATGAGCTTGAATTAGCTCCGACAATGGGTATTGACATAATTGCAATCCGCCGCAATCAGGATTGGATTCTAGACCCAAAGGGCGAGGAAAGGATCTTCCAAGGCGACGTCCTAATTACGCGTGGCGCACCGACGGGGATTGAAGCCTTCAAAGACTTAGCCGAAGGAGAACTGGCAAAACTTAACGTGGAAGAACGCGCAAAATTTGAGGAAATCGGCTTAAGATTCGTCGAGCTAAAAGACACCTCCGAAATAATGCTGGATTTAGCCTACTCCGCTGTAATGCTCAACAGCAAGGACCTTGCTGAAGAAGTAGAACGATTAGAAGAGAGAGTTGATCAGTTGCACACTGAATTTGAACTGCTTGCCCTGAAAAGTGACTTCAAAAAAGAAGAAGCCTCTGGTTTCCTTGGGTTAATCAGGCTAGGCGTGGCAACAGAAAAAATCGCTGATGCCGCCACGGACATAGCGGAAGTCGTGCTGCGAGGTATTGAACCGCACCCGATTCTGAAGTTAACAATAAAGGAAGCAGAGGAAACAGTTGCTCAAGCCTGCGTAACCGCTGATTCGCCGCTAATGAACAAGACTTTGAAGGAAGCCCGGGTGCACGAAGGAACAGGCATGTGGGTTTTAGCAATTAAAAGAGGGGAAAGAACGCTGCGTCCACGTGCAGATTCAAGGATCCAAGTAGGCGACGTTCTGATTGCTTCAGGATACGCTGAGGGTGCCGACAACTTAAAGAAGATTGCTTCCCCAACCCAAACGTGTAGCATTGATAGTTAACGTCTGTATTTTGGATTCATCAACACTATAAAGTAGTGAAGCCTATTTGATAACCAGAATAGGTCAGCGTTCTCTAAAACGAGAAGGAAAAGAAATGTTCACCTGCCCGAATCCTTCGTGTGGAAAAGTTTTTGCTAAACCAATTAATACTATGAATCTGAGGGATTCAGCGGGACCCTACCAAGCATGTCCCTTTTGCCTGACAAAAATAAAGATTTCACAACCAGAAATCACCAAACTTGAAACCCCAGAAGAAAACCGCTTTTCTAAAGATAAGAAAGATAAAAGCAAAGAAAAACCGCAAGCCTGCAACTATCACCTTGGCTATTTGAGTGAAAGGCAAGACAAACAAAAAATCCCCGACGACTGCATGGTCTGCCAGCGCCTATTAGATTGTATGCTTCAAAGAATGAGAGCTTAAACTAATGGTAACGTGAAAAGCACAAATAAAATAATTAAAAAAAACAAAGAATTGATTTTTAGAAAAGGGAAATTTTTTTATTTCTTTTTCTTAGCTGGTTCGGTGGCAGGCGCGTCTGTGGTTGGTGCTGTAGTTTCTGCTTTGGGCTCTTCTTTCTTCTCTTCAATTTCACTTGTGATCTCTTCGATTGGCTTTGGAGGCGGTGTTGTTGCCATTGTCCAGCCTATCCATGCACCGATTGCCAAAATAGCGACGAATGCTACGGAAACAAGAACCAATACTGTATCTAACCGTGTATCAGTACCAGTAGAACTTGTGATTTTTTGGAAAAGTCCTATGAATTGACCTGGGAAGATTACGAGAACGAGATAGCCTATAGCGACTATAACGCACACTGCGAGGATCGCTCCACCTATACCTTGATCTTTGCTAACCATTTAAGTCACCACTTTATAGCCATGTATATTCTCAAACAATTTAAAGTTTGTCATGCTTTTGAGAGTGCGCTTGCTTAACGCTAAGTTGTTCCCATTTCCCAAGTAGACAAGTACTTCTTCTGCTCCTCAGTAAGCTCATCGATTGCAACATTCATCGATTTCAGCTTCAACTCGGCGACTTTTTCATCGATTTCTTTCGGAACCGTATAGACCTTCGGCCTTAGGCTCTCTGACTTGGCTATGTATTCTGAGCATAATGCTTGATTGGCAAATGACATATCCATGACTTCTGAGGGATGCCCTTCTGCCGCTGCCAAATTCACCAATCGACCTTCTGCAAGAAGGTAAAGCCTTCTTCCGTCCTTCATCAGATACTCTTCGAGGTTCGGACGCATGGTTCTCTTTGAGGTTGAAAGCGATTCCAAGTCTTTGATGTTGACTTCGACGTTAAAGTGACCACTGTTCGCCATTATGGCGCCATCCTTCATCTTTTGCATATGCTCTTTTCGTATAACACTGATGTCGCCTGTTGCGGTTATGAAAATGTCACCTACTGCCGCGGCTTCAGCTATAGGCATTACGCGCAAACCGTTCATGACGGCTTCCAACGCACGAATAGGTTGCACTTCAGTTACTATAACGTTGGCGCCTAATCCTTGAGCTCGCATGGCTATGCCTCTAGAGCACCAGCCGTACCCGCAGACCACGAAGGTTTTTCCAGCGATCAACGTGTTTGTGGCACGCAATATGCCGTCCATGCTGCTTTGTCCTGTTCCATAGCGGTTGTCGAAGAGGTATTTTGTGTAAGCATCATTCACAGCGACAATTGGATATTTCAGACTGCCTTCCTTTTCCATAGCTCTTAAGCGGATAACCCCAGTTGTGGTTTCTTCCGTTCCGCCCTTCACTGTTGCCAGTTGAGCTTGGCGTTTGCTATGCAGAGTTCCTACCAGATCGGCACCGTCATCAAGAGTTATAGATGGCTTATAATCTAACGCACTATCAATACATTTGTAGTATTCCTCAGTGTTTTGTCCTCTCCAAGCAAAAACGTGAACGCCACTATCAGCCAGTGCTGCAGCGACGTCATCCTGAGTTGAAAGAGGGTTGGAACCGCACAAAGCTACGTTGGCGCCACCGGCAATTAACGCCTTCACCAGGACGGCTGTTTCCTTTGTCACGTGGAGGCATGCACCTAAAGTCAAGCCTTTGAACGGTTTTTCTTTTTCTAAGCGGTTTTTTATCAGTTTAAGCACGGGCATGTGACTTGTTGCCCATTCGATTTGCAAATGACCTTGAGGTGCCAAACTTTTGTCTTTAACTAGGAATTCTTCCATGATTGTCCCTTCTTTTAGAACAATGTAATCTTCAACCTATTTAGAATTTTCTTTCAACTACAGGTTGCTTGCACTGGAAAAAGTTTTAAGTTTAACATGCCAAAGCTAACAGTAAGAGGGTAGAATAATGAAAGAACCTTTCTCAAGTTTCATCAAAGCAAATTTAGGAGTAAAAACCTTGTTAATTACGTCAGGGTTGCCTGGTACATGGAAAACGGAAACCTCCGAGGAAACCTCCAAGATCAAAGGATATCACATTCTTCGAAGCGACATTATACGCTTGGAGGTTCTGAAGAACGAAGATGTCTTCGATGCGAAAGTTGCGGGAAACATGAACAAACGACTATCCGTCTACGATGAAGTCTTTCGAAGAGCAGATGACTTGGCCCATAAGGGTACGCAAGGAATCATTTTGGACGCCACCTTTGTCACGCAAGATTTGAGGTGTCGAGCAGCTGAAATCGCAGCAAAACATGGGATGACCTTTGTCATTCTGCAAACAAGCTGCCCTGAAGAAGTCTCGATCGCTAGAATTCAGCGACGCACTAAGGAAAACTACGAATCAAATGCCCTCACGGTGGACGCATATGTCGCAAACAAGAAAAAGTTTGAGCCAGTAGACATCGCCGACCTAAAGAAGAAATATCCAACTCTCAAAATACTCCATTTAACAGTTGACACATGCAGCGACAACCCCGAAGACTGGTACGTTATCGGAATCGAAAAAACCTAAAGGGAACCCTCTAAAAAGATGATAATCGACCTTCACGTCCACTCCAGCGCTTCAGACGGAAAACTCAACGTCAAGGAAATCCTTAAGGTAGCAAAAAAACGTAACATCGGTTTTATGGCAATCACAGACCACGACTGCATCGGCTGTCAAACCCAAGCCATTGCCACAGCCAAAAAAGAAGCCATCCGCTATGTCACAGGAGTCGAGTTAAACGTAACATTCGCTCACCCCAAGTACCATGAAGGTAAATCCGTTTCACTGGATTTTCTAGGCTACGAGTTCGAACCCGCCGACAAAGCATTAGAAAACAAACTTGAAGCAATGGCAAAGTACCGAGAAGAAAGGGCAGCAAAAATCCTTGACAACCTAAACACGGAATTCAAAAGAGAAAACATCCAAGCATTAACTGAAGACGACTTTAGGCAAATTGAGGAGTCGATCGATGGCGTGCTTGGAAGACCTCACATCGCCGATTACCTGGTTAAGAAAAACATTGTCAAGACACGGCAGGAAGCCTTCGACAGGTACCTTGTCAAGTGTGATGTGCCCAAGTACCCACTTTATTTGGAAGAAGCGTCAAAAATAGTTCGGGATGCAGG
>JBEKPM010000036.1:0-12879 GCA_049520735.1 Bathyarchaeia archaeon
CAGATGGAAGCTAAACTTGAAACATACAGCAAGCACTTGGAGGATTTGGTTGAGGAGCGAACTAAGCAGCTCAGGGATGCTGAACGGTTAGCTGCTATCGGTCAAACTGCTGGCATGGTTGGACATGATATTCGTAACCCATTGCAAGCTATTGCAGGAGATTTGTATTTGCTAGACAGTGATATCGCTTCTTTGCCTAACGACAGCACTAAGAAAAGCTTGCAGGAAAGTGTGAAGAGCATTCAAGATAACTTAATGTATATTGCTAAAATTATTGAGGATTTGCAAGATTACTCTAGGGTTATACTGCCGTGTATTGAGAAAATTAGTTTTGGGAAGGTAATTTCAGAGGTTATGCTTATTGTGCCGATTACGGATAACCTTCAAGTTATTATTGATATAGAGAAGGGCTTTCCAGAATTTGCTTCTGATTACTCAATGCTGAAACGTGTATTATCAAATTTAGTGCATAACGCGGTGCAAGCTATGCCTGAAGGCGGAAAATTGACTATTAGCGCTTATCAGAAACATAGGTATGTGTTTTTTTCTGTCAAGGATACGGGTGTTGGCATTCCTGAAGAAATTAAGCCTAAACTGTTCCAGCCTATGGTTACCACTAAATCTAGAGGGCAAGGCTTAGGTTTAGCTGTTGTTAAGCGTCTCGTTGAAGCGTTAAATGGCAAAATCAGTTTTGAGAGCCAAGAGGGCAAAGGAACAACTTTCATAGTAAGCCTGCCCCCCCAAAAAAAATAAACAGTAAATTGATGTTTAAGTAAGAAAGAATTTATAGGAATAACTTGTTATACTACTGGCAGTTCGTTCTCTTGTGCGCTAATCTTGACGAGTAAAGCTTCAAAATGTGGCTTCGCATATTCGTTTCTTGACCTTTTTGTTTTGTGGCTTCTTAGTGTATTTTTTGTAGTTTGATGTGTTTACTCGATTCCGATACTACACATACTATCCCTTAGCTTTGTGTAGTATGCATTTGCCAAACTGAGTAAACACCTGCAACCTTTTTCAAAAATAGCCTAACTTTTTCTAACTTTTTCGTTGGTTGGTTGGACTAAATTTTAATCCAAGCCCACCCAAACTTTCTAACAATAACTTTTCACCTCACAAACACTCCAAACACAAGTATGGTGATTGACAGAAATTTGGTAAAGATTCGGGAATAAATCTGAAAAACCAACAAATAGTCTTAAATATCAAAAGAGTGTGAAAACCTGAATTCAAAATAGGAGGCGAGAAGAACGAAACAAACGCACAGAGTAGATTTGACCAAAATAGAAGCATCATAATCTCTCCTGAAGACTCCACCGAAGAGAAATACTCAATCTTAGAACCAAAAGTCAACAAGAATGGTTTAGAAGAAGTGGAGATTCTCTGTAACAGTTGCGGAAGCCACATTCACTTGACTGGATTTTCTATCCTTCAAGAGATAGCTTAAATTGCGGGTCACCATGGACAGATAACAATCGCTGCTTCTTTTCACTTTATAACCATTCACAATTGGAACAATTCTTTATAGATATTTTTCAGTATACTAATAAAAGCCCAGAGTCGTATACTCGATTCCGACTATAATTTTTGTTTGAGGGGGTAATTTTTCTTATATTTTTTCCCCTCAATAGTATTTTTTTAGTTAGCAGGGGAAGTTTTACTATGTTTTTTACTCCTCATACCAATAACTGACTAATTATTATTCTACATTTACCCACCCATACCTACTACTTAGCACCCAAACGTCACGTAGGTCGGTGTGTGTGGGATTAAAATTTAATCCAACCAACCAACCACAACTACAACCACAACTACTAACCAACTCAAACAAACCTACCTATACACATACACACACATACAACACAACACACACGCACAGCGTGTGCTTGCAACAAAGAGAAGAAGCAAATCCTTTCTTCTGCTTTAGCGGATCCGGGTTCTAGCTAGCACGCGCACAGTGTGTGCTATAAAAAAGCTACTGCGAGAGCTGGTAATACATTTTTTCTGCTCGTTGCAATAATTGCCCTAGCGATGGAAGAATCATTCGGAAGGCGGGAAAGGGCTTATTGAAAACGGAACTAGAAAGGACAAATATCAGTTATCTCATTAAGAATGCATGTGAAAGGATCGAAAGTGGCGATATCACCCGTGATTCATTTTTTTCTGTTTGGGTATACATGGGCAGCTAAGACCTTTAACCAAATTATTAGCTGTATTAATTAGCCTTATTTCTCGCCACTCCCTTACCTTCGTAATGTTTTTTTGAGTAAAATTAGCAAGAGGAAACAAATTCAACGTTTACGAATATCCTCGCAAGAAATAGCGCTGCAATCAATTGAACTCTAGGCAGCAAAGGGCAGCCTGCATCTTTGACAGTACATAAATTATATAAGTAATGCGCTCGCAATGACTATGGAGCATCTTATATGCTTCAACTTAAAGAAGGAGAAAAAAATAAATGAAAAATTTTAAAACAAGACTTGCAGCAATAATACTTTCGATATTCTTCATTCTATCAATAGCGACGTCATCAATGCTTACACCAGTCGCAAACGCACATAGTCCAGCATGGACGATTGCAGATCACGCCTACATCTCCCTAGCGCCTAACCCAGTAGGTATTGGCCAAACGGTAACAATCAGCATATGGACAGCTCAACCTATGCCTAACGCCGCAGTCATTAACAATATCAGAAAAGAAAACTACAAGCTAACAATCACGGCACCTGATGGAACAAACACCACACAAAGTTATCCTGTTGTACCCAATACGGGTGGTGAACTATCCACTACTTTCGTACCTAATGCGGCAGGCACTTACACTGCAACATTCACTTTCGCAGGAATGACCTATCCAACTTATGCGCAGACAATATGGACAGCTCCAGCTTCAGCAGCACAGATTGCTTCAGTTAATGCTTTTGCAGGAGACGTTTTTACCCCCGACACTACAAGCACAACCTTTACCGTACAGCAGCAGCCATTAGGAACGATACCTGCCAATCCGCTTCCGACGTCTTACTGGACTTTTCCAATAAACGGTCAGAATGCAGAATGGTACACGATCGCGTCAAATTGGCTCGATACTTCGTCAGGCGCACCAGGTCAATTAGGCACCACAGCTGAAAGCGGTTACTCAATTTTCCAGAACTCAGGCACAGCGCCAAACAGCGGCCACATACTGTGGACCTATCCAATGGAGTTCGGTGGAACTGTCGGAGGAACCAACACCGGAGTACTAGGAGCATCCTACTATTCAGGAAGTTCATACCAGCCCAGATTCATTAACGCAATAATCGAAAACGGATACCTATTCTTCAAAATGCCTTATGGCGGAGGCGGCAGTACTACGGTCACAGGATTCGACGGAAACTTATACGGAGGAGCTTACGAATGCTTAAACTTACGCACCGGACAAATCATATGGAAGAACAATAATCCCGCTTTCAACCCAACATTTGGCCAACTATATAATGAAATCGACCCTAACCAATCCGGTATTATCCCGAGCGGCTACTTAATACAATCCTTCATACTGCCCACTCCAACGTCAATACCTTCCGTCAAAGGCCAAGAAGCATCAGCTATAATGAATAGTGTAACATGGATCTTTTACTCTGCAACTACTGGAGATTGGCAATTCAACATAACAAACATTCCGCAAAGCTACAGCGTCTACGGTACAAATGGTCAACTGCTACAAGAACAGGTCATAAGCCAAGCTATGGATTCAATCGGCAGCCTAATGATATACGTCCTACAATACAACACCGCCACACAATCAGGTTCGCTAGCCCTATGGAATAGCACCACACTGCTCTACAATCTAGGCGCGTCAGGTGTAGGAGATCCATATAGGCCAGAAGCCAAGATAATCGATGGAAGCGCCCATGCCCCACTAAGTACTACTCCGGCTACCCCATACATGACCGCTTACACATGGAACGTGTCAATAAACGCCAATCTAGACGGAACTGTCCTTAACACAACCGCTACTTCAGGAGTCTCTATAGGCGGACCAACAATCAACGCAGTTATCCCTGGCGACATCATGATGGGAACAAGCAGTGGCTTATCAGAAGCAGTCGGTCCTCAGTTCACGCCAAACCCCTTCACAATGTGGGCAATTAACCTCAACTCAAGCAGAGGCGCAGTCGGCTCAGTCATATGGGTTAAGAACTACACAGCGCCAGACCCGATGACAAGTAACGGCAACTTAGGAAGCTATGCGCAAAGAATTGTAGATATAGATCCAACCACTCGCGTAATCACCATGATGATCGGAGAAACCATGGAGTGGCTTGGCTACAGTTTAGACACTGGAACTCTTATATGGGGCCCAACAACAACGGCATTCCAACAGGGCTATCAATACTTCGGCAGTGGACTAGGCATTGGACAAAACGCTGCAGACGCTTATGGCAAGATTTACGTTGAAGGCTACGGCGGAGAGATATGGTGTTATGATACTTCCAACGGAAATCTTCTATGGCAATTCGGAAATGGCGGACCAGGAAACAGCACCAACGACGGGCTTAATTCACCATGGGGTCTTCTGCCAACCCTGCTATCTTGCATTGCCGACGGAAAGGTGTACTTTGATACAAACCAGCATGGAAACGGCGCTCAGTCACCATACTATAAAGGCGAAACGCTCTACTGCGTCAACGCAACCACGGGCAAAGAAATTTGGCAAGAAGAATTCCAGGGTGGCGACAACGGTGGCCCAGGATATCCAATAGGAGTCGTTGCATCCGGCGAATACGTCAACTACAACATGTATGACAACCAAATCTACGCCTTCGGTCAAGGACTAAGCAAAACCACTGTCACCGCACCCGACATAGGCGCAACAACGGCCACGACAATAACGATAACCGGTTCAGTGACGGACATTTCGGCAGGCACAACTCAAGCTCAACAAGCAGCAAACTTTCCAAACGGTGTCCCATGCGTATCAGATGCAAGTGAAAGCCAATGGATGCAATACGTTTACATGCAGCAGCCAAAGCCAACCAACACGACAGGAGTCCCAGTGACACTATACGTCTTAGACTCTAACAACAACTACAGGGCAATCGGCACTACTACAACTACCGCCAGCGGCTTCTTCAGCTTCAATTGGAAGCCTGACATCGCAGGTAACTACACTGTCACAGCCACGTTCGCAGGTACACAATCATACTATGGCTCTTCTGCTCAGACCGCTTTCTATGCCAGCTCCTCAGCACCAACAGCTGCACCAACAGCAACACCACTTAGCGGCGTCGCAACACAAACCGCCCTCGAATACGGCATCGTAGCAATCGCCATTATAATTATCATAATCGGCGCAGTCCTCGCAATCCTCGTCACAAGAAAACACCCATAAAACAACAAAAAACCAACACAAATCCCCCTTTTTCCCTTTTTTCAGTCGCGCGCGCATCTGGTCAACCCATTGCATCCTGTATGTAGTGAAGGGGCAAAGGCCTGTCACGGATTGCATGCTACAGGATAAGTTAACCCAGAAATTATTATTTGTATTTTATATGTTCTGATGATAAGCTATTTTCCGCCAGACCTCTCTTCCTCTATACCCCCAGATTTCGGAAGGCCTGACGCACGCCCTGAAACGACGTACACTGTAGCACGTGCCGAACAAAAAGCTTAACTCTCCAGAGCACAGAATACTTGTTGAAGATGTTAATTTTATGTCGGTAAACATTTTAGCTCCTGTTATTGGATTCATAGGTTTAGTAGTTGCACTTTTCTTGTTAAGCGGTATTCGCGTCCTGAGAGAATGGGAGAGAATGCCCGTCCTAAGACTTGGACGCTATATAGGCTTGAAAGGTCCAGGTATTATATACCTCGTACCCCTAATCGATCGTGCACCCCTGAAAATCTCTACTCGACTAGACACTATACAATTTAGGACCGAATCAACCCTCACAAAAGATAACGTTCCCGTAAACGTAGACTCAGTATTATACATGAAACCCGTAGATCTGGAAAAAGCAGTCTTGCAAGTTGAAAACTACCTTCTAGCCACGCAGCTGGCGTCACAGACTACTCTTAGAGAAGTCATAGGAAAAGTCAGTCTCAACGAGTTGCTCGCTGAACGCGAAAAAGTCGGAGCGCGCCTGCGAGAAATCATCGACGAAAAAACAGAGGCATGGGGAATCAAAGTCACATCCGTCGAAGTCCGAGATGTCATAATACCAAGTAACCTGCAAGACGCCATGAGCCGCCAAGCACAGGCTGAACGAGAACGCATGGCAAGAGTAACCTTAGCCACCGCCGAGTTCGAAGCATCAGCAAAAATGATTGAAGCAGCAAAAATGTACGAGTCAAGCCCCGTGGGACTAAGACTAAGGTGGATGAACATACTCTACGAGTTAGGTCAACAATCACAGACAAATACTATCATGTTAGTGCCCGCGGTCATGCCGGAAGCAGGCTGGCCTCCAGTTGGAACCTACGGCTTCAAAGACCTGACCACAGCACAACAAGCCCAAGCAGAAAAGAAGAAGCCAATTGCAAAACAAGAAACCCCACCACCCACACCACCCGACCAACCATCTGAATAAACAAAATTTCTTTTTTTCTTTCCTTTTTGGAAATGGCGAAGAATCAACTGGTTCCATTCAAGTAATTGAGTAGTACCGGCTAACTTTTTTGTTGTTCAAAAGGCTTAAATTAAAACTATGTTATTCACACTTAGTGAGGGTTAGCGTTGAAATCAAAAACTATGGTTGTGAATCTAAGACCCATCGACCCTGACAAGATGGAAATAATTAAGGTGTCAGGAACTAAAGAAACATTCAAGTTTAATTTATTACTAGACGCAGTGCCTGATTCCGTTTGGAAGGATTTCTTTAATGATGAATTACGAAAAAAACCGATACCGTTAGACTCCGAAGTCGATTTTGAAGGAATGAGCGTTTATGTGCTTAGCACGTCTGACAAAATCAATGCTATAATTGAGTTGGTAAAAAAGCTCGTGAATTCCACTAATGAGCAGGTAAATCAGCACAACAAGAGCATTGGCGAAGGATATGAAATTGAGAAATGAATGCGGAGGACGAAGAAAAAATCAAACGGATGCGTGAAGCATTAAAGGAATAGTGCAGTCTTCCTTTTCTTAGATAGTGGGCTTTTCTGACGGTGTCAAAGCAGCTTATAAGTATTAAATCTGCTTGCGCGCGCTTTAGGATTTAAGAACCACGACAGGCCCAAACGTCTTTTGCGAAGCGCAATATAGCCCTATCGGGTGTTTGGATTTCAACGACTGATTGTTTGCGCAGGTCTTTAGGTGAAATCAGACTGAATGAAATTTCGTCAATAACTTTGTGGATTATCTCTTCTGTAACAATGCGCTATCTTGTCTGTGCAAGCATCATGGGGTCAAATTTTATGCCTTCTCCTTGAGTCTTAATTTGGGAGTTATACACAGACTCTTGAGCTCCTGCAACAGAAGCTTAAAAGCGTAAGAGACGATTACTGGGGAGACTTTGGCTTTTTCGTCGCAGATTTTGCACACGTACCGCCTCTGTTTCATATCATAGAAGGCTATTTCCCCGCAGTTTTCGCAGATGTAGAGCGTGTACTTGTCTGACTCTTCCAGCATTCTGTCGCTGAGCAGCATAGCTGCGCCGTGTCCGATTAAGCAGTCTCGTTCCATTTCTCCGAACCTGAGACCACCGCCTCTGGCTCTGCCTTCAGTGGGTTGTCTAGTTAACATCTGAACTTGCCCTCTGGCTCTGGCGTGTATTTTGTCAGCGACCATGTGGTGAAGTTTCTGATAGTAAACTACACCGACGAATACATCTGCGACGAATTTCTCTCCTGTGGTACCGTTATAGAAGACTTCGCCTCCAGTATGGCTAAACCCGAGTTTTACTAGGCTCTTGCGTATTTCGTCTGGTCCTTCATTTGAGAATGGGGTACCGTCTGCTGGTTTACCTCTTGCCGCTGCAGCTTTTCCCGCCAAAGATTCAATAAATTGGCCGATGGTCATTCTTGATGGTATGGCATGTGGGTTGATTATTAGATCTGGTACAATTCCTTCATCTGTGAAGGGCAAATCTTCTTGCGGTACGATTAGACCGATTACTCCTTTTTGTCCGTGCCTAGAGGCAAACTTGTCGCCTAACTCTGGAACACGTTGATCGCGGATTCTTACCTTTACGAGTTTGCTTCCTTCTCCAGACTGAGTTATGAAGATCTCGTCGACAACGCCTGTTTCTGAGGGACGCATGTCAACAGAAGTGTCACGCATCGAGGGACCTTTAACTTCAAACTCTTTATATTCTTCAAGGAATCTGGGCGGGCTAATTCTTCCAATTAAGACGTCTCCGCCGACCACTTGTGATTCTAAACTGATAATCCCATCAGGTTCCAAAAGCCTGTAGTATTGTTCGCCTCGGTAGCCTCGAGTTCCTGGTTCTGGAACAGTGAACTTGTCTTTTAATCCCCCTAAATACTGGCGGCCTTCAGCTTCGTAAATTCGGTAAAATGTGGATCTAGCTAAACCACGATCTATTGATGCCTTGTTGAAAATTAGAGCGTCTTCCATGTTGTAGCCTTCGAAGCTGAGCACGGCAACTACGCAGTTTTGCCCTGTAGGACGTTGCTTGTAGCCCATGACTTCCATTAATTCTGTTTCAACCATTGGGACTTGTGGATAGTGTAGTATGTGTGAGCGTGAATCAACTCGGTGATGAAAGTTGGTGCTGTAAACGCCTAGAGCTTGTTTAGCCATGGCCGCTTGGTATGAATTGCGGGGTGACTGGTTATGTTCTGGATACGGAATTGTTGAGGCGCAGATGCCTAGAATCGTATAAGTAGCTATTTCAACATGAGTATTTTGAGGATTAATTTCGTCGAATGTTAAGGCGATGTAAGCGTTTTCTTCTTCTTCAGCATCCAAATACTCAATTAAACCGTTCTTAACTACATCTTCCCATGTCCACTCACCTAAACCGATCTTTTCAAAATGTTTGGATTGAAGCTTTGGCGCACCGTTTTCTACGATTATGAGCGGGCGTCTGACTCTGCCTTCGTCACAGTTAATGTGTACTTCTTCGGTTTCTGTTTGTTTTTTTGAGAAGTATGTAATGTTTGCTTCTGTTGAGATTTCTCCAGTTCGCCTTTTCTCGCGGAAAGACTTCACTATATCTATTGGGTTATTGCAGTAGCCAATGATGTTTCCGTCAACGAAAACTTTAGCTCCCGAAATACGTAAATCGCGACTAGCTTCACCTGCTGGAACAGATCCAATTTCGAAAAGTAATTGCTTAATTTTGTCAGGATTTACTCCGACAGCGATGGACGCTGACAATGCTAGGTTTTTGACTAAGCCACAGTTGGAGCCTTCAGGCGTCTCGTTAGGACACAAGCGTCCCCAATGGGTTGGGTGCAAGTCTCTGGCTTCGAAGTTAGGTTGGCTTCTGCTCAGTGGCGACTGGAGCCTGCGCAAGTGGCTTAGGGTGGAGATATAGTTTGTTCTGTCTAAAAGCTGAGTAATGCCTACTCTGCCTCTTCCCCAATTGCCCGTTGCCAACGCATGCTGAAAACGTTCAGTTATTATGCCAGAGCGAACTGCGACTGACACAGTTATGAGTGGACCTTTAACGCCTATGCGTTCAAGCTGGTATTTCATGTCTCTTGTTAAGTTTCTAAATGAGACGCGGAAGAGGTCTGCAAGAAGCGGACCACCGAGACGCAAACGTTTGTTCTTGAAATGATCTTTGTCATCAGGTTGCCGTCTACCTGTTTTCAACTGTATAACTCTGTAAGCCATTTCACCTAGGAAAATTGCTTTTTCCTTTCGGTTCGCTTCGCTTCTGCCAAGGTGTGGCAAGAAGTTTTTGTCAAGGGCAGTCTCAGCTTTCAGTAAGCGGTATTCTTCAACTTGCCCGTGAGCTACACGGTTTCCAATGAATAGAATTGCGTCAGCGGGTGTGTCTACACCGATGGCTTTTTCAAAGGAAGCGGCTAATTGGCTTTGCATTTCGCTGTCAAGCGAAACCGCTTCTGCAATGTCTTTGTCTTTTTCTAAGCTTAAAGCGCGCATTATGACGACGAATGGGATTTCTGTTGGTAATCCGGGCATGGTGACGTAGATAGCATCGTCTGACTTGAGTTTAAGTTCAATTCTAGCCCTGAAGCCAACGGTGGTTGAGAAAATTTTTGCTTGAAAAACCGGTGAGGTACCTTTCTCGCCAATGTCTACAAGTACGCGATTAGGCGCCAAATCTTCCATGGCAACAATGACGCGTTCAGAACCGTTAACAACAAAGTATCCGCCTTGGTCATCAGGATCTTCTCCAGCAGCAATAAGTTCCTCCGTTGAAAGCTGGGATAAGAAGCAAAGTTTCGATTTAAGCATGACAGGAATATTTCCAATGTAGACAAGTTCGGTGTCCTGTTCTCTCCCATCTATCACGGGCGTCATTTCAAGCGCCACTGGCACGGCGTATGCAAGGTTTCTGAGCCTAGCTTCCATGGGATAAATTTCGTGTTTAGAGCCATCCACTTCTGCCACGTACGGCCCTGTTATCCTCGATTGAGGATCTATCACCCAGACCTGTCCAAGCTTTACTTTGTACGGACTTTCAGGAACTTCAATATTGATTTCGCCAACCTCATCCACCACCTCCTGCAAACCATGATCGATAAACTCATTATAAGAATCCAGATGCTGTCTAACTAGACCGTTTTCTTTGAAGAAAGATTTTAACAACAAATGTATATCTTCTTTTGAAATTTCAGTCAAAGGCATTTATCCCCCGCAAGATTAATTACGAAACGATATTCATGTGAATGTGCTTTTCGAATGCGGGCCTTCTCAAACTTTTGATTTCCTCTGATGTTGAATCATCCAACTCGAAAAATAATCTCCAGTTTTTAAGAGCCATACACATACCCTGTACAGCTCTAATAAACTTTTATATACATTACATTAGTTAATTCTTTGCCTATAAAACACGGTTCGTTACGCTTTCTTAGGGTTATTACATTCTAATACTTTATCGCCTTTTATGAAGAACTTTACCAACCGATTTTCGATTTCCTCGGGGAAGGAAGCAATTCTCCTTTCGACCTGGTTCCCTGTTTGGCGGGTTCCTGTTATGTTCCAAATTTGGGTCAACCATTCATCGCATTCTTTCTTTGTGAAGACCCTGATAAGGCTGAATCGCCGTCAGAGTAAATTGACTTTTAACTGTCCCTTTCGGAATTACACTACAAAAGGCGCAGGCTTCTGCACCCTTCGAACCTGATTCATAAAGCTCCTATACCAATTCTCAATTTCTGGCGATATGCTCGGCGGAACCTCCTCCATAGCTTTCTCAAAATCGCTGAAGGTAACCTCTTTTGCGTTGCTGTCTCTTCTTAAAGCGTTCATGGCGGCCTCCCTGCATACGGATGATATATCAGCGCCAGAGTAACCTTTCGTGATGCGATGAGCCTTGATGTCCACATCATTTGATAGTGGCATGTTCTTCGTATGAATCTTGAAGATTTCAAGCCTGGCCGCTTCGTCGGGTTCTGGAACATAAATTAGCCGATCGAATCTGCCTGGCCTTAATACGGCTGAGTCGACAATATCGGGTCTATTTGTCGCAGCTATAACTATGATGTCTTCTAATGGCATTATTCCATCCATTTCTGTTAAAAGCTGGCTGATGACACGTTCAGTTACTCCGCTGCCGCCGTCACCCAGCCCCCTCCTTGGAACAAGAGAGTCAACTTCATCGAAGAATATGACCGCTGGCGAAGCCATTCTAGCCTTCCTGAAGACCTCTCGAATAGCCTTTTCAGACTCGCCAACCCACTTAGAGAAAACCTCCGGACCCTTAATCGAAATGAAGTTTGCCTCGCTCTCGGTTGCAACAGCCATAGCCAGCATTGTCTTTCCACAGCCGGGCGGGCCTATTAACAGTATACCTTTAGGCGGCTGAATCCCCATTCTTGTGAAGATTTCAGGATTTTTCAGCGGCCACTCAACAGCCTCCTTTAACTTCTCTTTAACCTCCTCCAAGCCTCCCACTTCATCCCAATGAACAACCGGAACTTCCACAGCAATCTCTCTCATAGCTGTAGGCGTAATCTCCTTGAAGGCGTTCATGAAATCACCTATCTGAATCTCCATCTTCTCCAGGACGTGGGGAGGTATTCGTTCTTCCTTCAGATTTATCTCGGGAAGATACCTACCTAGAGCTTTCATAGCTGCCTCTCTGCACAGGGCGGCCAAGTCAGCACCTGTGTAACCGTGTGTCCGCTCAGCAAGCACCTTTAAGTCAGCATCACGGGCTATGGGCATACTTCTGCTATGAATCAACAATATTTCATGACGCCCCCGCTTGTCTGGGGTCCCTATCTCTATCTCGCGATCAAACCTCCCAGGCCGCCTGAGAGCTGGATCCAAGGCATTTGGCCTGTTTGTTGCACCTATTACTATGACATTTCCTCTACCAGTCAGTCCGTCCATTAGAGATAGAAGCTGAGCGACAACCCTTTTCTCCACGTCACCTGTAACCTCCTCACGTTTGGGCGCGATGGAGTCCAACTCGTCTATGAGTATGATGCTCGGAGCATTCTTGTGAGCCTGTTCAAATATTTCTCGAAGCTTCGCCTCCGACTCCCCATAGAACTTACTTATTATCTCAGGCCCGTTTATTGAGAAGAAGTTTACATTAGACTCATTCGCTACGGCTCTAGCTAGGAGTGTCTTTCCGCAGCCGGGTGGGCCGAGCAGTAGAATCCCTTTTGGAGGATCTATTCCAAGCGTCTGGAAAATCTCGGGATGCCGCATTGGAAGTTCAACCATCTCCCTTATCAGTTGAATCTCCTTCTCCAAGCCTCCTAAGTCCTCATAGGTGGTACGTGGTACAC
>JBEKPM010000037.1:0-11649 GCA_049520735.1 Bathyarchaeia archaeon
GAACGCGAATACATGATGGCAACAATGAGTATCCTTCCAGAAACGCTACCTGAAGCCTCCGTTGTCATTTCCAAACTTCTTTTTGATAATGCTTTTGAGGAAGAAAAATTCAGCCAAGAACGCAAAATAATTCTCAACGAATTAGCCGAAGCGTCCGATGACCCAACAGAAAAAGTCGAAGAACTACTTCTGAAAAATCTGTTTAAAATACATCCTATAAAGCGCCCCGTAGGAGGTTTTCCAAAAACCATAAAGCAATTGACCTTAGATCAACTGACCAAAGCGCATGACTCAAATTATTTTCCTCAAAACATGGTTTTGATCTTGACGGGTAATTTCTCAGAAAAAACTTGTGAAAGGGTCCTTGCAGAATTCAAAAACAAAAATGTAGGGGAAACACTTTCAAAAAAGTCATATTCTATTGAATCAGCTAGGCCTAAACTAATCGACGTTAAGAAAAAGGCTGGATTGACTCAAACGTACTTGAGTATTGGTACAAGAACTGTTTGTTCAAGCCACAAAGATGTGCCATCGTTGGACTTGATTAGTGCAATCCTTAGTGGAGGTGCTGGTTCACGATTATTTATTGAGCTGCGAGAAAAGAACGCGTTCACTTATGACGTTCAATCGGACCATACCGACGGCTTAGATTGGGGTTACTTCAACGTCAACTGTGCTGTAAGAAACAAAAACTTTGTTAAGGCTAAGGACCTAATTTTCAAAGAATTATTTAAGTTGAGAAACAAAAAAGTATCCGTTGATGAAGTACAAAGAGCCAAAAACCTAATCACTGCAGAAATTCTCAGAGCAATGGACAACCCGCAGCAATCATCCGACATATTGGCTTACATGGAAATACAATTCAAGAGCGAGAAATCGCTGGCAAATTACATTGCTCAACTCAAGGCTGTAACGAGCGAGAACATAATGGAAGCTGCCAACACCTACCTTCAAGAAGACTCCTTTTCAACAATTCTTCTTACTCCAAAAAGTGAGTCCCTGTTTCATGTGGCCTCAAGATAGACAAAATAGCTTCAAAAATTAGTGTTAATTTGGGTGCCGGTTGGCAGTTTACTCTTCTGCCTAAAAGGATGCTCAGAAACGCACATTTGGGAGCCTAAGCCCCATAGTACAGATCCGAAAGCAGAGCTATATCATGACAGCAGATTTACCTGCCAAACGACTCGTCTTGATCGCTAAATATCTCCTACAGGACCGGGAGATAATAAAAATTTGTGGTAGATGACAATCAATCACAAGTACCCGCCGAGTTTACGCCGCCACGGTTTAAGTATAAATAAGGCAGCCACGGTTTTTGTAACGTTTGGGTGAAGCTAAAGTTGAATTTGGACGAAATGAAGACACAAATTGAAGAGCTGGTAATCGCGAAGGGTTTTTACAATAAACCCGAGGACATCCCGAAGAAGCTCCTTTTCGCTTTCATTGAGCTAGGCGAAGCAAGCGACGCGTGGAAGAAAGGACTACCCGAAGAGAAAATTGCTGAAGAACTCATAGACGTGATATTTTACGTTTTAGATGCGAGCCGCCTAGCCTGTCCCAACACGAACATGGATGAAGCATTCGCAAAAAAACTGGGGAAAAACCTTGGCCGACCCTTCCAATACGGAGAAGGCCACCGCGCAAAAGATCCTAAAGAAAAATAAAAGGTTAGACTTCTTTAGAGAAACGAAATTAGAAATTTATCTGTTAAATGTTTATTATAATTAGATTGTCAATATCTTCTGGGTTGTTCATGGGGTACCATCCGCAGAACAAGTCGCCTCGAAACTCTAATCGGGGATACAAACCTCCGTACGGAAAGGACAAAGATCGAAAACGGAAAAGTGAGTCTGCAGGTAATTCTGCGCCAAAGGAAAAGCATGTTGCTTCCTTGAAGGAGATTTCGGAAAGAACCCTTCAGGAACTGCGTGTTTTAGGAAACCAGAAATTTGGCAGTTCCCCATTCAGTGAGCACTTCGACCGTTGGCTGCTCGACCTGACAGAGGTCCTATCCGAGTTCGAGTCAAACCTAAACGTGAACGCAGATGGCGAGTTCGTAAAAGAGCGCTCACAAATACTCTCCGCTGTCAAGGTTGAACTTGAGCAAAGACGTCACACCGAGGCATCCTTCGATGACGCCGCCAAAAAACTATTGATTAGCAAAAATCTTCTAGCGCGAATTAACGCCGACTACGTTGCTAAAATGAGCGAGATTAGCGGGCAAAAAAACAGTAAAATCAGGCGCCTATACCGCAATATCGATGATCTAAAAAAAGAGCTGGATGACGTTATTCGGATGAAATCCGGTCTCTTCAGAGGCATCTCCAAGAAGAATAGGGAACAAAAAGAGACTGAAAAAACCCAGGAATTGATCGCCGCCCAAAGGCAACTTGAATTAGCCATGCTGGAATTCACTGAAGCAAAAGAAAGACTCCGAGACGAGTACGAAAGAAATAGACAGCCGGTCATCGAGCAGCTAAGAGACTGGCAAAAGAAGAATGAGATTCTGGAGTCCGATGGGTCACGGGAAGACAGATGGTTTGCATGCGACGCTCTTGTAGACGCTGTGAATGCATTCCTCCAAAGAAAAACACTAAAGTTCCACCCGCCTGTTTAGAACAAAGCCTCTCTTTGTCACAGATATACCGAAGAAGAAAGCAACGATCAAAAAGGCAACCTATAGCAAGTTGTTTATTGGAAAGGGAATCATGGTTAACTTTGCAGAGTCCCAAAAAAGCGACCACACAAAAGGGCAAATAATGAACAAAAACCCAAAACCGAACGAAAAAACCGAAAAACCAGAGTTCACTCACCCCGTTAACCTGCGATTTGAATGCATCAAATGCGGTTTATGCTGCGGCGACACTGAGAAAAAGACAAGGCACATTTTACTTCTGAAAGGCGAAACCGAAAAGATTGCACTCCAAACGGGTCAACCTGGTACTGTTTTTTCAGTTGAAGCTGAGGGCAAGCACCCATACGTTTACGAGATGAAGAAATCAAGCGAAGGGAAATGTGTCTTCCTCAAAGATAACCGATGCAGTATTTACCCCAAACGACCACTAATCTGCATTTTTTACCCGTTTGAACTGAAATTCGAGGAGGACAAAAATGCCCATGCTTTTGATTTTACGCTTGAGTGCCCAGGAATAAATCAAGGGATATTGCTGGAGAAAGACGATTTCAAAAAGCTATTCGAGACAGCTCAGGAAAGGTTAACCCAAAAACATCCTCGTTAAAGCTGGTGCAGAACGTCGTTTTGTTCAAGTATTACACCGCAGTAGTGGCATTTCAAAGTTAGAGGTTCTTCTTTTTTAACGTAGAATTTTGGGACTGCAGGTTCACCGCTGTTGCTTATGCAGCAGGGATTTACACATTCAACAATGCCCTCTATTATACCGGGAAGTTTGACTTCCACTTTTTCGACGACTTTGTAGTTGCGGATGATGTTTATTGAAGCGTGCGGAGCAACCAACGCTATGCGGTTGACTTCCTGCGGGTTTATCGCTCGACCCTCAATCTTCACGATGTCCTTGGCTCCGAAACGTTTGCTTGGAACGTTGATGGCGATTGTAATAACAAGTTTTTCTTTGCCCGTTATCCCCAGAATCTTTATGACGTCTAGGGCGTATCCGCCTCGAATATGGTCAATCACCGTGCCATCTTTAATTTTTGAAACCCTAAGATCCATATCGCTCATTGAAAGCTCCACTTAGAAGGAAATGCATAAGGTACAAATAAGAATTTACGTTAAAGTGCCAATGTTTTTAGGCAACTAATTTGGCGACAGCTTTTAGCCGCGACTTGTTGCCAACACAGCACTGCAACATATCAGTATTAAACCTGACGGGACTATTTCTCTTAGAGTCGATCGAAAGGCGCCAACAAGTTTTAGGCAGTGAAAACTTGAGAAATCTTTGCATGCAAATTTCTCTTCAATAGGTGTGGAGAATTGAGCGGTTTGTTTTGATTATCCAAGTGTTCGATGCTGTTATGGATTATTTCATGTGAATGGTTTACGACGATTCAGTGTCAATCTTGACAGTAGCTGCGTTAACGGTTTCTTACACAATCTTATTTTTGGCTATAAAAGTCGCGGTGGAGAGAGAAGCAACCATCCCGCGATAAGCTTACGAGCGTTCCTTTTTTTCACGCCGGTGTCGTAGATTTCTATCTTAACCAGCTAAGTCAACGCTAGGTTCCCCGCTACTCGGAGCTTTGCCCCCTCCAAATACATCAACACCGCCTCGTCATTCGGACGATAGATAAGCGGTTTATCAAGAGTCAATGTTAGAGGTGGTTTTCTCCAGTCACTCGATTCCCCGACGGCTTCAACTTTTGCAGTTACAAACTGGGTCCAATGGCCAACATGCATAACCATTCCTGGCTTTACGGGTGTCTGCCAATATTTCACGAGGGACACATGCGTTTCTAACTCGGATGAAGCCTTGATCGACGGGTCATTTGTCAAAACCACGCCCCGATCCAAATCTTCAACCTCGATGTTCTTCAACGCAAGCCCCACGCGGTCGCCTTCACCGGCTACATCAAATTCGTCATCATGCTTCTGTATCGAACGAACCTGTGCCGCCTTTCCGCTGGGAAGAGCATTTAGAACTTCATGTTTCTGCACCGCGCCGTAAACAACGACGCCGAGCACAACGACGCCTACGCCTTTGACGTTAAAAGAATGGTCGACTGGTACGGTTCCAACTGTCTGCTGCCCAGCAGGTACTTCGACGGGTTTTTGTCGTGAGGCTTCTGCCAAAAGTTGTTCTCTGAGAAAGTTGGGGTCGTCGCGTGCGAATTCGAATTTTTCAAGGTTTGTTCCTTTGATTAATGGTTCAATTTTTTCTTTAGGAATGTAGTTTCGCAAGATGAAGTAGCCTGTTTTGATATCTGAGCATTGAAGCATCACAAGGCATTCGCCAAATGTAGCATCTATCTGGTCCACGACAACTATGGCTTTTTTGGAGAGCGAAACAGCGTAGAAAAGCGGCGCGAGTCTTTCAGGGTACCGTTCAGGTTCAATCAGAGTCACGGTATCCTCGCCTTTTTTGAGGTTATAGAAAGTGATGTCTGTGGATGTACCTTTCTTGCCAATGGTGCCCGCGTAACCTAAAGCGCCAAGAACGGCGACCGTAATATTTCCCATGATATCAACGTCCCTGTAAGGATTCAACGTATTGTGCTGCGCCTTAAAGATAAGTTTTATGAGAGCTTCCGCAACTAAATCAAGAACGAGCTTGGTTGTTTAGAGTCTTTCTGATTCAATTTTGCTTAATTTTTCTTCCTTCAAATCGTTTTTTGCCTCAGATCTTCTGAGCCTCACACGCTCGCAAACTTCAAAGAAGTTTTCAAGGATTTCTTGGCTGTTGACAAGAAGCAGAGCTGTCAAAGTCAACAGTGGGATGAATGCATACGCGTAGAGTGTTGTGTTGAAAGCCTTGCCGAAAACCATGTTGAGAAAACCCATGCCTGTTGGAGGGTAGAAGAGAATCAAGTTAGAAACAACTAATGTGGCGACGGCGGTTTTCACGGAGGCAGCCATGCTGTTTTTGTTGTAGAAAAGAAAAAGAGGCAGACTTAACAGGGCAAATCGGGGGTCGAAAGCCGCGAAGGCAAAGACGGCGCCTGATGCGTATGGTTTGCCCTTGAACCCCAAATAGAATGAGAGAATGAAAAGAAATGTTTCAAAGACTTTGGCTTGTCCTTCAGCCCATTGCCAGTAGTAGGTTGCAATAGGTCCCCAATGTGGCAGGGGAAACGGTAGCAAGAATATTGCAGCGACAACTAAAATTACCACGGCACCTTTTCGATAAAACAGACTGTATAGCATTGTCGCCGTTAGGGGCAGTAGTGCGAATTGAAAAATGTCGAATGCGACTAAGCCTTGGTGGTAGCTGAGAAGTTGCAGGGGGGTTATGAGTAGCAGAAAGGAAGGCAGGTACTTGTAGTCTTGCGGTTGGGGAGTAATGGTAATCTCGCCATCATGGATTATGCCGGGAGTGTAGATGCCGGAGGAATCGTGCCAAAGCCGCCAAGCAGCCATGTAGTACGCTGAAAAATCCTTCGCCACTTTTCCGCCGCCGTCTAGCTGAAAAGTCTGAGGATAAGCATAAATCAAAATGAAAAAATTTAAGACTATCAAGGCCGCGATAACTGACATTATCAGGACTTTGCTTCTTCGCGAATACGGTGGATGTAGCATTTTTAGACGCATGCAGCTTCACGGACGTAAATGATGTTGTCTATTAAGGCTTCCAAGACTTTTTTAAGGTTTTTAATTGTTTGGCGTCAGTTTTTTCTTTAGAAAAGGCGGACAACTACCTTAAAAGAATGTACGAAAGGTTCTTAAGTAATTGGGTCTTTTTCCTAACGGCAACAATAGCAGAACCAACTGCAATTCAAGGTAACGACCAGCATCAAAAAAGAGGCTGGTGTTGGCCAACTGAAAAGTTAAAATAGTCGGTTGAAGAGGTGAAAAGGTATGGAAAACATTTACGCAGCGATGCTCCTTCACAAGGCAGGAAAAGAAATAAACGAAGATTCAGTAACAAACGTTCTAAAAGCAGCAGGATTAGAAGTTGACGCAATCCAAGTTAAAGCGCTCGTTGCATCCTTGAGCGAAGTAAACATTGATGAGGCAATCAAAGCAGCTCCAGCGATGATGGCAGCTGCTCCAGTTGCAGCTCCAGCAGGCGCAGAGGCGAAACCAGCAGCCGCAGCTCCAGAAGACAAGAAGAAGAAAGCTGAAGAAGAAAAAGCCAAAGAAGAAGCAGCGTTAGAAGGATTAGGCGCCCTATTCGGGTAAAATACGCCTCTTTATTTCTTATTTTTAACCAGTTTTTCCACAAATTATTGTTTTTAATTAATACGGTAAAAACAAACAGTTTGAAGACTGAAAAAAACCTAAATTATAATGGTGAAGCGCCTTGCTCTTGCGGCACCTGAGACGGCTGGTTAACCATTGGCATCTTTGATGCTTTTCTTCTTTCGCTAAGTAGCTTCCAGGCGATGATGGGTGCCCAACCGCTGATTATCATAACTGTTCCAGGGAACCCGCCGATGTTCCTGCCTAGGATGGGTTTCAAACCATTTATTATGTCCCCGAGGAAGGCTTCCCAAATGCCGAAGGCGACAGCTACCGTAACCGCGGCGATTAAGGCGGTTTTCTTCCCGAATTTATTGAATGTTTGCACAATAAGTACACCCGCGAAGAAGAAGTCGCCGAGTCCGAGCCCTCTGAAAAGGTAGGCGCCGGCTTGTGTCATGAGAGGAACATTTGGGAGCCAAACGAGTACCGGAAGCCCTAGGCTAGTGAACGACGTTGCGGCTGTAACCATTGCAGGGGTCCCAATAACCAAGATTATGTCCATTGCCGTTAGTAGAACCGCGAAGAGCCCGACAGTTTTCCAGCTGAATAGCGAGCTTAGATATAGTATTATTAAAATCGCGAATGTTAATCCGAAGACATCCATGAGATAGGGTGCCCAAACCGCCGAGGTCCCGGCGTTGCTAATGAAGTTAAAGAACACGAACAGGAGAACAAATATTGCTGGGGGCTGAACCGCCACATACCATCGCTCTTTGAGCCTCGAATCTTTCCCTGCGTAAACTGAAACTGCAAAGCAGAAAACTGCTAAACTGAAAAACGCTGCCACCCGATATATTGTGAAGGCATCATGAAAGGGAGCTAAAAGGCAGACCACTCCAGCTACGATGCTTGCGGCGCCGAAGCCGACGGAAAACAGCTGTGCCCTTGTTTTGGGCAAACCAGAGAACACGTATGAAATCGTGAATAGCAGCATGGTGTAGGCTGACAGGAAGAAGACCAGGAGAATGTTCTCGAAGACTGCGCCAGGATTGTAAGTTGCAGTGATCGCTATAGCTGAAATGATAATTGCCATGAAGATTATTAGCAAAACTACATCTCTTGTCTTCAACTCTCTTTCTTCAATGGTTGACTGCAGTTTCCCAGCAACTCGCCGGTTAAGGAGCATGGCAACGGTGACTACAACTAGCAGTGCGATAGGCATTGCTACGTCAAGAGATGGCATAGAGAGAGCAATTATCAGCGCAGCATTTATTTCTTTAGCCTAAACCCAAAAAGAACCCCCTGACATTTGCATCGGTCAGTCGTCGCTGGATTAAGCTTAAAAACGACTAGGCGATTATCCACCTGCATGGATTCAACGCTGAATAGATGCTGGGAAACAACCAACCCGCTCTACCTCAAGTACCATGATGAAGAATGGGGTGTCCCCGTGCATGAGGACCGCAAGCTTTTCGAGTTCTTAGTCCTTGACAGTTTTCAGGCAGGCTTAACCTGGTTGCTTATTCTTCAACGAAGAGACTCCTTCAGAAAAGCCTTCGATAACTTCAACCCTGAAAAAATCTCAAAATACACCTCGAGAGACGTCGAACGATTAATGGAAACGCCCAACATCGTCCGTAACCAATTGAAAATTAAAGCTGCCATAAACAACGCCGAAAAATTCCTCATGGTCAAAAAGGAATTCGGTAGTTTCAACGCCTACATCTGGGGGTTCGTCAATGGAAAAACCATTCACAATTCTTTCGCAACCTTAGCAGATTTGCCTGCGGAAACCAAGGAGTCCAGGGCGATGAGCCAAGACCTGAAGAAGAGAGGATTCAAGTTCGTCGGACCCACAATATGCTACGCCTTCATGCAAGCCGCAGGTTTAGTCAACGACCACCTGCAATTCTGCTTCAGATACAAGCAAATCAAAGAAAACATGGTCTAAAAACTATCTGGGCAAAGGCCAGGTTTTTGGTAATTCAGTAGCTAAATCTTTCATTGAAGATGGCTAGTGAAACCAGAAGCGCTTCTTCAGTTCTAACAGTCGCCGTTCCTTGCCCGGGAATTGTGTTAACAACAAAATCAACAATCGACTCAAGTCTTGTTCCCTCTTCTTTGGCAATCTCGTGCAAGCCTCTCGACGGTGCGCCAAACGCCACTAAAATGCTTTGAGCTGGACTCCATTTTGCATCTATCTTGTCCGATATTTTGTTTATGTAGATGCCACGTCTCGCGGTTGCAATTGTTAAATCGAATCCACCCGCTGCCAGCAGCTGCTTGAACGATTTGGTTTCCACCCTTACCCTAAAGCCCCAATACATCTCGATTTCGTCCCGGTTTGCCGCCTGAACCTCAGCCCGTTCGCCGACACTGACTACCTGAAGCGTCAAGCGTTCGCCGACAGCATACTGTTTTCCTCGCAAAATCGCGGGTTGCTCCACGCCTATGTCCACCAGCAAGCCGTCTTTTGCCTCCGAGAGCACCAAGCCCTCGCGGTACGTGCCAGCCTTCAAATCTCTGGTTTTACCGCTCACAGGATGGTGAGGAGTGCGAAGCGGCGGCAAAATCCCAGCAAACTGCAGATTCGGCTCAATTTTGAAGAGACTCTTACGAAGGTACTGAGGTGTCTCCAAGTAGTTGAGCAAAAGTGCTATGAAATCTATGTCTCGTGTCTGGTTGGTTTTAGGGTTGTCTGGGTAAATTATGATTTCGTCGACCCTGAAAATCGCCGCCGCTCGTCCAATCAATCCAACTTTTGCTGTCTTCTCCCGAAGATGAGGCGTGTCTGATATGGTTGAGGCTGGGATAGCGATTGTGAGTTTTTTTTTGTCCATAACTCATTTGTCTCCGAGGGCTAGATCGATTGGGGTCTGCGTTGAGCTTAAAAGGGTGGGTTTAGATATAAAAATGCAGGTTACTGGAGGAACATTGAAATGGCAAGTTCCGTTTTAGATGATTCAGAAAACATTAAAGCCGCCGATAGAAGCGGCATGATTAATTTTTGCCTTAACTCCGCGAAACTTTACTCCGAAGCCAAGGCGTTGGCCGATGAAATTAAAGTAAACTATCTAGAACCAGATAACATTGTTATCTCGGGTATGGGCGGCTCAGGAATCGGAGGCGACCTGCTCAAGGACTGGGCTAAAAAACAAACCTCGGTGCCAATCGAAGTCAACAAGGATTACGAGCTTCCAGAATACGCGGGCCAAAAAACCCTCGTGTTCATAACAAGCTACTCAGGCGACACTGAGGAAACCCTCAGCGCATTTCTTGACGCCTTAAAGAGGAAATGCATGATTTTTTGTGTCAGTAGCGGGGGTGCCTTGCTTGAAAATGCTGAAAGGCTCGGTGTGCCTTACCTTCAGGTGCCAGGCGGGATGCCTCCACGAGCTGCGCTTCCCTACATGTTTGTTCCTCTTCTGATTTACATGGAGAAAGCAGGTTTAGTTGACGGCGCCTCAAAAGAACTCTCTGAAGCAATACAGCTTCTTGAGAAAATAAGCCGAGAAAACGCGCCTGACAAACCAACAATTGAAAATTACGCCAAAGCCTTAGCGTTGAACATAGGGAAAACGTCGCCTGTCATCTACGGGTTCGGCATTTACCGCGGAGTATCCCTGCGTTTCAAGCAGCAATTCAATGAGAACAGCAAGATTCCAGCGAAATCAGATGTTTTTAGCGAGCTGAACCATAATGAGATTGTAGGTTGGGAACAGGCGGGAGAGCTCGCCAAATCTTTTTCAGCAATTTTCTTAAGAGATCCCGATGAGCCTGCTGCGATTCAAAGCAGGATCGAAATTACGAAAGAGCTTATGGAGCAGGAGGACGTTGGGGTACTAGAAATTCAAGCACAAGGCAAAACCCAATTGGCCCGGATGCTGTCGACAGTTCTAATCGGCGACTTCATAAGCGTTTACCTATCGGTCCTGCGCGGAATAGACCCGACTCCTGTCAAGACCGTAAACTACCTAAAAGACACACTGAAACAAAACGGGTTCAGAGAAAAAGTGATAAACGAACTTTCAAAACTTTAACCTTAGCAAATGGCTGCTCCTTTGTGCCTATTTCTTTTTCTTCTTTAATGCAAAAACAGCTGCTAAAGCGACCATCACAATTACTACGATAATTGAAGCAATAATCGCGAAGAAACGGTTCTGGTTTAGTCCTAGAATTTGGCGGCTCCAAATGTTTGTTGTAGTCGCTTGCGCATTTACAGTGTAATTTCCCAGGTTGTCGGCACTTTGAACGTAGAAACCCGTGGCTTTATCCCACTGTAGCAGTTTTCTGTCTCAAACAGACTCAAATACGAGTTCTTATTTGTGCTAAAAAACTTTTTGTTAAACAAAGATTTGGAAGGCTTTGAAGGAAATAGGTTTCCAAAAGGATTAAGAGATGAATTTCTCGAATTCTTTTTCAGCAACTTCCATAGGCACGATTTGCGGCGGACGTTTAAACGCGTAAGCACAAACAGGTTCTAACGCGCCTTTGAGCTTTTTGTTCAAAGCCAATTTCATCGCGCGGACCACATCGAAGAGCACGCTGCCAGCGTTTGGTGCGTCAACTGTTTGGAATTTGAGGTCGATTTTCATAGGTGCATTGCAGAAATAGACGCCGCTTATCCAAAAGTAGCTATCACGTTTGTTTTGCAGAAAATCAACATAGTCAGTTGAGCCCGCCACGACTTCAGCCTTGTAAGGTATCGATGCAGCTACGGATGCAGTTTTTATGTTGCGTTTTGCGTCTCGGCTTCGGTCCATGGTATCGACGGATTCTGTTCCTCCGCCAACGTCAAGCTGGTAAGTTTCATCGATTTTGACGCCGCTGTC
>JBEKPM010000038.1:0-16985 GCA_049520735.1 Bathyarchaeia archaeon
TTGAGTGGGGATGTATAAAAAGAGCAGAAGCAGTCGCTCTTCTAAAAGAGTTAGGTTCAGAGCAGTTAATTCAACCCGCTTTTGTGCTTGTTGAACGAAGATTCCCAGATATTTGCCTGTTATACCCAGACAATTATCAGTTGAAAATTAAAGGCAACTATAATCTTCAAGAAATCGGAGTATTTCTTAAGAACAGGTTCTTGATAGAAGAGGACAAAAATTATTTAATTATTTCGTCACTTTGAAACAACAATTACAGTTTGCACAGGTATAAGCCTCAATGCGGAACAAGGGAGTTTCTAATGATTTGTTAGGTTGAGATATTTCTTTGCCACAGTTAGGACATTTAGCCATTCCAAGCGCTCAGTACGGTACTATACCGCACTTAAAGGGGTTTCAATCACTTGAATATGTGTTGGCGCAATTTGATACAACAAACAACTACGAAACCTTACTTTCTTATTCGCTATTCTTTTTCTTTTCTTCGTTCATTAGTTGAGACAATGTGTATGTAACATAAGCTGAGAAACTGTGAATGCCGTTCTTAATTGTGTACTCTTCTTTGACCTTAAGCCACTCTTTGAAAAAATAATCGTAAACCTCAGCTTTTACCGTGATGCTTTTGTAGCCTTTTCTTGGCGTTTTGTTTCCCTCTCAAGTTAGTTAGCGTACGTATGTTTATTTAAGGTTTCACAATGTATCCGTTTTTCACCATTTATGCTTTCACCGTTAATTATATAATGTTGTTTTAGGTACAGTACTTTTGGGAGCTTGATCTTTTTGCCACGAAAGGGATACAAAACCATAACCGTTAGCGACAATATTCATGAAGAAATAAGGAAAACAGCCCAAGAAACCAACCGCAATATGAGAGAGTACGTTGAATACTTACTTGCCCAGGACAAAGCCGCAAAAGGAGGGGCTTAACTCCAAAAAAAGTAAGCTCATATGTCCTTATTGATTGAAGAAGATAAAGAACGAAAATACTAAGTTATCCGAACGTCCTGATTTTCCTCTTCACCTTTTGATAGCTACTCTATAACGCATACTGTACATTCTTTGTTCTTCGCATCCATCTCAAACCGGCTAAGAAAGAGTTAGTTTGAGCAAGCGCCAGCAACGATACACTTAAATCCAATTCTTTTATTTGTTTTTTAAATCTTCGTTAAGTGTGTCAGGAACCAATCGGTTGATATTTTGGCAACTTCTTCGAGTTTTCCTGGTTCCTCGAAAAGGTGTGTCGCGCCTGGAATGATTAAAAGTTTCTTTTCGGCTTTCATCTGTGCCATTGCTTCCCTGTTTAGCTCGATAACTTCGGTGTCTAAGCCGCCGACGAGCAGAAGGGTTGGCGCTTTGACTATTGGGAGGTATTCTGTTGCAAGGTCGGGTCGTCCTCCTCGCGAGACAACAGCTGCGATGTCGTTGGGAAGTTTTGCGGCGCTTATGAGGGCGGCTGCGGCGCCTGTGCTTGCTCCGAAGTACCCGAATCGGTAGTCCTTTGTCTGCTTGTCCTTTTTGAGACGTAGAGTTGCTCCTATGAGACGTTCGGCTAGCATGCCGATGTTGAAGCGGTACTCGGCCGTGAATGTGTCTTGCTCTTCCTCTTCGCTTGTCAGCAGGTCAAAGAGAAGTGTGCCGATTTTGGCCTTGTTTAACTCTTTTGCAACGTATTGGTTCCGCGAGCTGAAGCGGCTGCTTCCGCTTCCATGGGCAAACAAAACGACGCCGACCACTCCCGAAGGTATGTTCAAGTTGCCTTCAACAACCACTCTGCCGACGGGAATTTTGATTTCCTGCTGAATCATGCTGTCACCATTCCTGCTTGGTTCTCGCGGTTTCGTTGCCTATTTTGTTTGAGAAGTTCGGTGACTTCTTCGTCGCTGGTTTGTTCAAAATCGCTGTAGAATTGTCCAATTGCGGCGAAGTATTCGGGCGTGTAGAGGCATTCGACGCGGTCAGCCTGCTTTTCCAGTTCTCGGATAGTTTCGGGGGGGCCAACCGGCACGGCGATGGTTACGGTTTTTGCCCCCTTGTTTTTGACGGAAGCCAAAGCTGCCTTCATTGTGGAGCCCGTAGCTATTCCATCGTCCACTATGATGACCTCTTTGCCTTTGAGATTCGGGTAGGGTTCACTTGACCGGTAGTTTTTGAGCCTGCGTTCGATCTCGTGCTTTTGCCGTTCGCTTTCCTCCTCAATGTATGACTCGGTCACACCGAGGTAAGCGACCAGGTTTTTGTCTATTATGATAGTTCCGTCTTCAGTCATGGCTCCAATCGCCAACTCGGGGTTCTCAGGGGCACCAATCTTGCGCGGGATAATGACATCAAGGGGCAGGTTGAGCTCTTTGGCAATTTCGTAGGCTACGACCACGCCACCTCTTGGAATAGCAAGTACAACAGCGTTCTTGCCTCTAAAATCCTTTAAAGCCGAAGCAAGACGTTTTCCTGCGTCTAGTCGGTTAGAAAAGTAAGCCATTTTGATTCCTCAGAATGCTACAACTGAGTATTAGGCAGATTGAAATATAAAAAGTGGTTGACCGCGCGGAAGGCAGTTGCGGCTTAGTCCTTTTTGGTTAGTTGCATGCTGTCTTTGTCGAAGGAGTACCCGCCGAACCGCTGGCTGTAGTAGAGTCTTAGATATTCTCCTGCAAACCTTGATTGAAACGGCAGGTCTTTTGGTGTGAGACGATTCTTGGTTTTCAGCTGTTCTTCAATGGCTGCTTCTGCTGTAGGGTAGTTGAGTAGGAATTCTCTTCGTTCCCAATACACGGCAAGTGTTTGGACTGTTTCGTCCACGTAGGCAAGGCTTTTGGGGAGGTTCTCCATGATCTGGTTGATTTTATAGTTGGATGGGTTTGCAAGTGTTTCCGTTGCTTTTTTTAGGCGTTCGCGCAGGTTGCTGTTAGTTTCCCAAAGATACTCTTTTGTGGGCATTAGACGGTCAATTGTGTCTTCTTCACTGACTAATTCCGTGTAGAGCATTGAGAGCACGTCTTGAGCGATGCCAAGGAAGGATTGTATGTCGTCTTTGAGGGAGACTACGTCGACTATGCTTAGGCTCTGTTTCTCTGCCTTCTTGCTTATCAGCATGCGCATGCCTTCGGCTTTTTTGGCGTAATCAAGAACTTTTGGCAGGTTTTCGCCGAAGACAGGAGGCAAGATGTCGCTTTGGCTGCTCAGACTGGCTATTGGCGCAAGGGAATCTCTAAGGTATCTCATTGAAGCCAAGATGTCCGCGCCGTACTGCCTGCTCCAATTATTTAAGGAGTTGTAAAGGGCTTCTATGGCGATCCAGGGAGATTCTTTGGCTTCGATTTTTTGGTTAGTGAATTCAATTGCCCTGCTTGTTTCAGGCAGGCTTGGGTCGTAGAGTGATCTAACAACGAAGTAAATGGGTTCAGCCGTCTGCATCACGTCTTTCGCAAGGGTTCTTCCCGCCTCCAGAGTTTGCTTGATAGCTTCCACTCTTTCGCTTAGCGCCATCGCCTTTAAGTAATCAGCCGGCAACGTGGATTTTACGTCCAAGCCGATGTCCCTCAGCTTGCCTATCCAGTTTGAGTATTCACAGTTAACGAAAATCTGGTACTCCGCCAAAAGGGCATTGAGCTCTGAGTCAACTGAATCAATCTCTGTGCCAACGGTGTCGAGCTCAGCGAATTTCTTGTCCATTTCAACGGGGTCGTAAAGTTGGCTTTCAGATTTCCGCAATGTGTCTTCGAGATTGTCTTTGATGATGAAGATTCTTCCCTCAGGCACACTCACAACAACAGGGATGTTGGCTTTAACATTGACTATTTGATCAACTAAAGCCTGGGCCTTGGCGATGAGTCCATTGAGTTTATCGGTGATCATCTGGGGGGTCGTTGTTTGTTTGGGCGTGGTATTTATGAAGGCTATTGGAAGCGTAAAGAGAAGGGTAGCTAAGGTTCCAAGAATAAGCGTTCCCGGGCTTGTGTCAGCTGAAAAAGCCAAAGGTGTTGCGAGAGCGCCCATAAGTATGAAGAACAGAGCGGCAGCAATAGTTGCTGTAAAAATGGGCAAAAGTTTGTCGCCGAACCCACCTGAACCTCCCTTGATAAGTAGTCTTGTGAAGAAGATTCCTCCCATGGCGAGACCTACAACGATGATGACGAACATTATCAAACCGGGCGCTGAATCAAGGTATTGCGTCATTGCGTTTCCAAGATTATGGCCATTCGTGTTGGCGTTTGGAATCCAAGTCAATTGTCCAGTTATTTGATAAACAACTTGGGACACATCGTACAATCGAAACTGAGATATAGACGAACCAAGGCTGGAAAAAATCTGATGTAGAGAAATAAAAACTGGGGGGCTTGTGCCAGGTACGTTCCACCAATCACTTTGAAGAATGGGCGAAACCGTAAACTGATAATACTGAAGGACTTGAAGAGGTATTGCAATCAGGGCGTAATACACAACCGTTAGAGCGACATTCTTTTTGAAGTATACCGCTGAAGCAAAAAGCAACGGGATGGCTAAGAAGTATGTTGCTGAAGAAGAGAGACATGCAACCGCAAGTATCCCAAAATCAATGGCTAGTACGCTCTTGTAACGGTTAAAAGCTAAAGGTAAACCGATAAACAAAGCCATAATGGCAACGACAAATCCGACTCGAGCCTGTTCAGTTCCTATGTACGAAATAAAGTAAAGTGGCGGCTGAGATATATTGAACAGCAAACCTAACCCGATTATGGCGCCGCCGATAGGCATCCCGATTATCGGGTACTGATAAACTAGAAAAGCCACCAGGACCGCGAGGAAAATCGGTAGCGGCGGAGGGAAAAGCGGCAGAATAGACATCCCGATAATCATGGCCACAAGGGTAACTATGAAGGTAAGCATTTTCAGCGTTGAAGATTCATGTTTCTTTCGCTCTATCTCTTTTTCTTTCCTTTTCTGTTTTTGATCTCCATACCAAGTTTTCAATCCGGAGATTTTAAGCGATGGTCTCTTCAAGCTAGTAACCTAAAACCTTATTTTAGGTGAAAGCTTCTTAAAGGTTACGTAGGTACCTCGGATGACTGAGACTAAAAAAGCATTTAACGTTTTAGACAGTGTTGGAAAGCATATTGAAACCTTAAAGCCGCTTCTTCCAAGGTTGGCGACGGTTTACATCGGCGAATACCCGATTAAGGTGTTGCTTAAGCAGCCGTACATTGACAAATCTGGGTTGACGTTGCAAGTTCTGCTGGGGAAATCAAGCGACGAGGTATATACATGGATTCCGAAGGGGCTTAACCCGCATCTGGTTTTGGGATTCGAAGACGCAAACATTGAAACTCACTTCTGGTACAACGTTTTGCCCTTCGTTTCAACGGACGAAACCTTGATGGACAGCTTAAAGAAGAAACCAACAGATAAATTGCACAGCGCTATCATGGTTGCTTCGGTGTGGGACGGCATCGGCAGCGCTTCCCTGCCTACTTTAATAGAGAAGTTTAAAACGTCCAACATAAACTCGCTTTCCATCGCGATGTTGCCGTCAAAAATACAGCCTTCAGACGCATACTTCAACGCACTCGCCTCGATGGGAATCTGCACGGGCAAAGACGCCGCTACCCTTCTGCTTTTAGAGAGGGATATGCTTGAAAAATATGAAGGCGTCGACAGGGTCGGTTCACTCATAAATGGAAACCTGGTTGCCAACTACTTGGTCAACTTGTTCCTTTCAAAGGAAACGCTTGTTGAAGAATTGTGCGAGCAATCAAGAATATTCAACACCAAAATATACACAGTGCTGCTTGCTCCGGGTGCAAGCCTAAAGATTTACGGTTCAGTTGAAAACATCTTAGACGCAACCTTAGTTAAGCCACTTCTAAACTTCGACCTGTCCACAGTTTCGTTGGCATACGTTCTTGTTCGCATGCCACTGAACCCGTTTACGTTGACGACACAAGTGACCGCCTTGACGTAGTATTGTTCGTCGGGGGCTTCGAAACCACTGAATTGTTCCTTGACTATGAAAAAAGATCTAAAAGCCTGAAGAGCCGGGCTGTGCAAAAAGGTTTGCTGGACAAGAAAGAGTGGTTGGGTATGATGAAAAATTTGGGTATAAAGAAGGATGAGGAAACTTCTTCGGAAGTTCCTGCTTAATTCTATTTTTTATTGTCGTTATCGACTGGGATGCCGTTTTCTTGGTTTAGCTTTTTGATGATTTGTTGAGCTGATACTCCGTGTTCAAGCAGGTAGCTTCTGGATAGGTGTCTTTCGAAGTCGTTTGATTTGTTGTATAATAGCTGCATTTCGTCGTATGCTTCCATGTCTTCGGGTTTTCCCCTTCCGCCGATGACTAGGACTCTTGTTGTCCATGCGTCTCGTGATTCGATGACTCGCACGGTGATGGTTCTTGATACTTCGCTTGTGACATATCCTGCTAATGCTGTGTAGACTTCTTGTGATAGGTCTTCGGTCCACATGTTCGGCGGCGATACTATAGTGACCCAGATGTAGTCTGTTTTGTAGGTTGGTTTGTATCCCATGATGGTTGGTGTCTTGAAGGCTCTGATGATACTTCTGATGTAGTCTTTGAAGTGCTCGAGGTCGAGAATGTCTTTGTTGATCACTTCTTTGGTGAGGCCTTCTTCTTGTTCAGTGAGTATCTTGAATATTATTCTAAGCTGCTCGGTTTCTGTCAGGTCCGCGGATTTTTCGAAGTATTTCTTTGGCGCGGTGATTTCGTTAACCATTTCCTCGTATTCCTTGTTTATGTCAACGATCTTGGTGAGTCTCTTGCGGTACTCTGAGGTCAATTCGAAACGTTTTGCCAGTGTTTCGTAGAGGTTGATTATGCTGTCAACTTTGCCGAGGTTTTCAATGGCGAAGGCTTCTTCTGACTCTATGCGTTTTAGGTCTCGGTCAAGCTCCATGAGCTGTTCTCTGGCGTATCGTTTTCCGCCGAAGAGTTTTCTATTTTGCCTTTCAAGCTTTTCTTTGTCGAATTCTTTGCGTTTCTTTGTCTCTTGTACTCTCATGACTTCGTTGTCGTAGTTGCCGCGGTTCTGCATGCGTCTTCCCAATATTTCGTTGATGTAGGTTACGTGTTCATCGACCATCTTTGCTTCATCAGCAGGAGTTCTGAGCATGAGCTGGATTATGAGGTAAATTGTTGAGAGTTCGGCTTGAATGTCTCTCAGGTCGTTTAATTCGTTTTGGCTTTCCGGAAGCACTTGATAATACCTTATGAGAGCGTCAGTCAAGTATCTGGTTTCATCGTAGAACTGCTGTAAATCCAGTGCTCGCTCAGCGATCTCTGCCAAATTGACTAAATCTTCGAGAATCTTCTTTTGCCTAACAGTGAACACTTGTGAGCTAGGAATCAGTTGGTTGAGTCGTTCGACAATAAGCGCTTTTTTCTCACGGAATTCCAAGTGGCTCTTCGTCAGAGTGGTGAGCAAAGATTCCAGGTTGTCCAGTTTTCTTGAGCCTTCTTTTTTCAGCGTCAAGTTTATGATGGAATCTTCAATTGGGCCTGTTTTTCCCATGAGTTTTATGGTTGATAGGAGCTTCATGATTTCAGCTAGCCAGTTTTTAACCTGTATCTCAACGCCTTTGACGTGCAGTGCAAGGTCGTCTTCGAGCCTTGGGTTACTGGTGATTTCGTTTTTCAATTTGTCTTCGAATTGTTCTTCGTTAAATGTGCCTGCTTTTATAAGGTAGTTTCTGAAGAGTTCGCGTGCTACATCGTGGTCGACTGAGATGATGTTGCCGATTTCGTCGAGGATGTCGAGTTTCTCTCTTCGCAGGTCTTGCAATAGCTGGATGCCTTCGAAGTTGAGTTTGTAGGCTGAAATGTACTCTTCAACAGGGTAATTCACTTTTACCATGCCCAGCGTGTGGGCCGAGTTGTAGGTTAACCCGACTTCTGTGCCGATACCGCCCATTAAGTCTGCTAAGTCGAAGTCCATCAAAACGTAGAGCATGTCTACAACCATATCGTCCATTTCTCTCCGGGCGCTGACGATGTTGCCGACTTTCGAAAATGCAGGTAGCAGTGGCAGGTAGATGAGTGCATTAAGTGGGTTTCGGTAGATTTCGCCGTATTCTTTCACGACGTATTCGTTGTAATCTTTGTTGAGGAACAGAGAAAGCTCATTCATAGATGTGAAAGCTGAGCATCCTTTAGCTGGGGGATCATCCCCGCCGCACGGGGTAATTACGAAGGCTATGATTGCAACGCCTGAGCCCAAAACCTTTCGAAGGTGTCTTGCAAAATCGAAGAATACTCCGCTGCCTGTGCCTCCGCCGAGTCCATAACATAGAATCACTGTCGGTGTAATGATTCCTGAGAGGGCTTGTTCTTTGAAGCTGTTTATACAGTTTTTGACGATTCCGAGTTGATAATAGTTTAATGCGTAGATTGCTTTAGCGAGGGCTCTTCGTCTGCCTGCGCCTCCAGCCATTGGAGGAATAGCCATTGTAGATTCCAGCCAAGGGTGGAAGTTGAGTTTGGCGCCTTCGGCTATGAGGTATTCTCCGTATTTCTGGTTGATGAAGTCGAACATTGCTTCTGCTGTTGGGAATTTGACTGACTGGGCGATTAGTCGCATTCTTTCTGCGGGTATGCCTGCTTTCACCATGGATTTTTCGATTCCTGCGTAGGTTTCTTGCAGGCTTCTGATTTCTGGATCTGCGATGTCGATTGCTAGAAGAGAAAGCCTGGTGAGGTCATTCTGTATAAGCTCTCTAGTTTTTTTGTGGTTTAGGAAGGTTTCTACAATGTTGGTTCCAGCGGAACCTAGTCCGATTACTTGTACACTGTTTTGGTAGATTCTCGTAGCTTATCACATCCCGACTAATCTCTTGAGCCGTTCTTTCACTGAATCCAAGTTTGACGATGCCATTCTGTCAATTTTCGATATTCGTAATGTTAAGCCTTCTAGGTCTTTGATTTGGTCTTCAACTACAAGTTGGAAGTAACTGACCTTGCCTCTTATTCGGATAAACAGGAACGCGAATACAGCCGCTATAGCTGCCATGGCAACTGCAATCGGTATGAGTAATCCCGCTGTACTTGCTGACGGGGGTGAACTAACGCTCAAACCGTTAAGCATTTGGATTGCTGCTGAAGCGAAGCCTTGGCCTTCCATAACTTTCGATGCGTCGATGACGTTTTGGTAGATTTGTGTGAATCCTGCGTCAACTCCTGAGCTCTTGTAGCCTTTGAGCGTGTTTTCCCTTGAGTTGAGGATAGTCAGGTAATTGTCGATTGCGGCGTCTGTGATGTTAACTTTAACTTGGTCAAGAGTTGATCCGCTCGGGTCTTGAAGGACAATCAGGCTGAGTGGGGTCGGAATGTCTAAGGTTATTCCATTGGGACCGGTCTGGGTCACTGACCCTGTTGGGACCAATCCGAAGCAAGTAATCTGAAGGGTGCCTTGGTTCTCGGCGAACGTTATGGTTCGCGAGTTGGGGTTGAAGTTACCTAAGTTGTAACTTGTCGAATCAAGCTGCCAGTACATGTTGCCCTGTAACGACGAGTGCTGAAGACTTGTCGTCAATGACAGACTTGTCGAAGGACTGCTTTGGCTGATGTCGATGGTTGCAGTAACCGATAATTCGTCGCCCTCCAGTACGTACCCATTTTGATTTGAGGTGCTATCTATGATTGTTGCTCCGTTGTTGGCGTTTTTAACCGTGTACGATGTGATCCACCTACCCGTTGGTTGCGAGGTAGTTGTTTGAGCTTTAACTGTCGAAAGTGAAACTGAAGTTAAGTATACTGCTGTTAAAACTAAGATTAGACTTAAAGCTAGAATTTTCTTATTCAAATTTATCCCCCATGTTTTTTACTCCATGTTTTCTATTGTATGACGCATATAACTCTTGTGCTAGTTGCTCGTTTGCCGTTCTCTCAAGTGGTAAAAACTGGTTTCAATCGCTTTTTCGTGAAATTTTTGACCTCAAACGACGAAAACATCGCTCAAAACCCAAGGGTGGATGAAAATCGGCGGTGGACAATAAAGATTAAGTAGGCTATGACAACAAGAGCACTGATACGTGAGGAATTTGTAGATGGAAGTCATAAATGTCCGTTTGCCCGACAAGGTTGCTTCAGACATCGATAAACTAGCTAGCAAGCACGGTCTGACCCGTTCCGAAGTTATGCGTCAAGCGTTAACCGTCTATCTGCATCTTGTAGACAACATTGGCACTATGCTGCGTCCCATCGTTTTTCAAGTAAAGCCTGCCCAATTGACCTACACTCGCAGGGGAGACGTGTCAATCGTTAAGATTCCCACTGGACATGCGATCGTGACTGGTTCCACGTCGTCTGGAGCAGTAGGACCTAAAATTGAGGACAAAGTCAAAGTTGATGGACGAGTCCTCGGAAAATTTCTGGCAAGAGTTAGCCTCATGGATGTGATTGCCACAGGGGCGTTCCCGATTCTTTTGTCGGTCACTTTGGGCGTTGAGAAGGAGCCGACAGGAAACGCCATTATAGAGGGAATTAGGACAGAAGCAAGAAGCCTTGGCCTCGACCCAGACCAGGTGCTTATGGAGAATACTGAGGATAACTTTGCAACTGTACAAACTGGTGCCGGTTTAACCGTGGTGGGGTTCGCAAACGAGGAGGAGTTAAGGTTGGGAAAATCAGTTCCCGGCGACTTGGTAGTAGCAATCGGGAAGCCAAAGGTCGGCGACGAAGTGATTTTAGCCGAGGCGAAAGGTGAAATTGCAGATCTCAAAAATGTAATCCAGCTCTCACAGAAAAAATATGTCCACGACATCGCACCCGTTGGCACCTTCGGCATCGCAGATCAAGCCCGAATGATTGCCTACTCTGTAGGCAGTCAACTAAAGCTTTCTGAGGCGAACGTCTTGGATTTGAATAAATCAGCTGGACCAGCCACCGTGGTCTTAGCCTCCATCGACAAAGAGAGACTTGAAGACTTAATATCCCTCATCAGAAAACCCGTTAACGTGGTTGGAGAAATTCTATAAGAAACCAGAACTGTCCCTGACCAAAGTTGTTTATTTTGGGGCAGGCTTTTGCTCTTTCCCGAGTAGACGTCCGTTCCGATCTATTTCTCCACTTCTGATCCGGGTTGTGGAAATGGAGCCGCAGTTTTCTGCTGGAACCATGCTCACGGTGACAATTTTTAACGGTGGAAGCGTTGCTTTAGCGCGTATCTTGTTGATTTTGCGAGCAGCCAATTGGGTTTCTTTGCTTACAACTAAGGCTTCCAAGCCTTTGCTAGATATTGTTAAACCGTAAGTGTCATCTAAAGGGACAATTACCGCTCTTGCAACTAAACCTATTTTCTTCAAAAAAGCCTCAAGCTCCACATATCTTTCGTCGTATGAGGCTGTTATATGAGGTTTACCCATTTTGGCTACAAACTCATCAGAAGACAAACCGATTACGACTTTTTCTCCAATTTCAAAAGCTCGCGTTAACAACGACTTGTGACCCATATGCAATTCGTCGAATGTTCCCCCAACCGCGACTTTTTTGAACCGATTCATTTTATCAGCCTAGCGCCTTGGAAATCGATTTTGCTCACTAACACTTTTCCAGAGGGTAAAACCTCCTTAAAAGCTTCTGCCACCGCTTGAGCGTTTTCTTCAAACACTAGCGCGTGCACCGCTTCGCCAAGCATATTTTGAGATGCACCAACCGCACCCGCTTTTTTAGCCAACTTTATGAGTCGCCGAACATTGGGGGTTGCGAAACCCGCATTCTCGGAAAACTCCCAGCACCTGTCAAGAAAATTGGTTAAAGTGGGATTACCGAGGATTGCTTCCAAAGTCTCTTTGCCAAACCGGTTGATTACTTTCTTTCTTTCAGGGTTCCCTAACACATTTTTGGGCAGGTGTGATTCGAAAAAGCCAGCTACGACCATGTAGTCTGGGGTTATTGGGATGCGATCAAGTTGGCATATGCCTGGAGCTCCGGGCTCAACGACCAGCACGCATCCGCCGGTAAAGGTTAATGAGCTAACTGTTCCCAAACCTGTTCCGCACTCAATCTCTGCAATATGAGCTATCTTGCCGATTTGGTTGTAGGTTAAGGGCAAATCCAACGCATCCTTGAGTGCTAAACCTACGGTTAGCGCGCCGCCAGCGCTCGTGCCGAAGCCCGACCCAATCGGAACCTCAATCTTGTGGTCAACAGTGACCTCGTATTTTTCAGTAACCCTACGCAGAAGCTGCTCAACAACTTTCCTAGATGTTCTTGCTTCTTCAACCCACATTGAGTTTATGAAAACATTGACGCTTGATTTATCTGACTCTCTGACGATGACTTCAGTTGACACTCCCTTCTCAAGTCCAAATCCTCCGCCTCTCGCGCCCACCTTCTCCAAATCAGCAATAGGCTTACCAGCTTCGGTGTCATGAATTTCAAAAAAACTCGAGATCGCCGCTGGCGCAAACGCTCTTGCAGTTTTTGTTTTTCCCTTAACCAATTCTTTCCCCGCTTTCTTGGCTACTCCGTTGTCTTTGGGCGAGGCTGGGAAAAGCCTTGTAGCATGCTTTGATCACTGGGGGTCCAACAAGTAAAATGAAAGGTATTTCGGTGGCGAAAGTCCAGACGAACAGTGGAAGAACCCAAGAAATAGGGAATGGCTTTCCAAAGTACGAAAGGAAAAACGGACTAACCGCCCACACCGTGGCTGAAAGCAGTGCTGCGCCTGCAGCTTGCGCCACAACAGATGCGACGGCGAAACTTCTCCATTCCTGCCATCGCAATGAAACCGCAGCAATAGCTACTAAACTAAGTACCACTGTAAATGAAAAGGCGAGGATAAACTCAAGGTTTGACAACCCAGTGTAAGATGCGATTTGAGGCAGAAAAATCGCTGTTGGAACAACCAGTGCAATGGCGGCTACCGTCAAGCCTATCAGAGTCTTTTTCAGGTCCAAATTTCTGTGCGCTAAGTAGCCGATTAAGAAGAACAGTATGAAGTTGGGTGGAACCCCGGCTGACAAACTCAAAAGCGGAATTCCATGGACCAACATGTCTCTAATGAAAATGCCGATTGCTCCGCCGATACCGCCGACCCATGGGCCGTATAACACTGCAAAGATGGCAGGTATGGCAACCGCGGGCAGTAATCCTACGCCGAGAAATGACACTCCAGCTGTTAAACGTCCGACAACGGCATATAGGGCTGCACATAGCGCGATTATTGCTATGTCGAAGGCTCTGAGTTTGGTAATTAACACGGCTCCATTTTTTCAGGTTGACCCTTCTGAAAGAAGGTTTTGTAGATAAGACTTTCCTATGAATTGTTTAAACACGTTTAAACATTCCATCATGTTTACTGAACATGTACCGAGAATGCACTTTCGGCTAGACGTTGAAAGCCATAAACTTCCAAAACAGCAAAAAGAATTATTCAAGTTCATGAAAAAAACTGTTGATGTTCTGGTAAAAGCGTGATTTGCCAGTTGAGACTGCCTTGGCTTTTGAATGGTGAATAGGGACAAAACAGAAAACTGCTTGAAAGTTGGGGTTGGGTAACTATACCGTTAAATGATGACAACTAGTTAATTCTTTTCTCTTATTCTCTTTTGGTAGCCTTAGTCGGGTGCTTTATCAAGGCTTCTTCGACAACCCATTCAACTATGTCTTCTTCATCAGATAACATAAATTCAGACATCTTTTTTCTGCTCATTTGACATCAGGAATGTATTACTCTGAAAAATAACTAAAAGATTATGAATCTATAATTCACATTAACGCGCGCTTCGCACTTTTTTCTTTGTGAAGTTGCAGTGGTTAAGGCGATGAGTAACGTTGAACCAAGCCCGGCAGCGACATACCATATTTGGTTGAGAATCGCAGAAGAGTCCCTCGCTGGTGTACTCGACAGAGTTGGCGTGGGGGATAAGGTTGCGGTGGGCTGAGGTGACTGGGTCGGGGATGATGTGGGAGTTGGGGTTGGGTGTATTTGTGTTTGGAGGATTGAAGGTTTCAGTTGGGGCAAGGTTATGTCTGCGACTTTAGTCACTGAGGCAATGTGTTCCAGTCGGTTGCAAACTGAATATTATAGACGCCGTTTGATGGAAAGTTTTTGGGTTAACTACATTTCGGAGAATCGGCTGAAAGAAGTTCAAGAAAAGGTTAAACAGCCGCGAATTTTAGATGTTTGCCTTGGTACACTTTAGATCCTTTTTAAATTCTTTCTCTTTTCCAAAAACGTCGAATGAATTCATCCCTTTGATTCCACGGATTGTCAAATTGTGTCAAATCAGGTCAATTTGAGTCAATTCGCGTCAAATTGCGTCAAAAAAAGTATCAACCTACAAATGATTCAAGCTCCTCCACAAAAAAGCAACCAAAAACACAAACAAAAAAATAGCCGCAATTTCAACCGCGAAAAAACTATCAATGCAGTCAGACAAAACAATTGACTCTCAAACAACTCATTTTGCCAATTTGGTTCAACTTTAAATATGAAAAGGTTTTTCCATATCCCTCAAGTAACATACAAGCTAGGCGCACTTGGATGGAAAGGAAAGATTACCTGCAAAATCCAGTCGAACACATTAAAGTAGGCGGGGCACAAACCGTTGACCAGCTGATGCAACAATTCAAGAAATCCGGTTCCCTTGGCGCGGGCAGATTGGCAACGGCATGCGACATCTACGAAAAGATGCTCCGAGACAAAGAATGCACCATCTTTTTGGCTCTTTCAGGCGCGGTGGTTCCTGCGGGAATGCGTACGCTTGTGGTTGATTTGATAAGGAACCATCTTGTCGATGTGGTTGTAAGTACGGGAGCATGCATGGTTCACGACGCCATCGAAGCCGTCGGTGGACATCATTACAAGGCAAATCTGGCGGCAAACGACACTGAACTCTATAAGTATCACCTTTTCCGAATTTATGACATTCTTGTTCCTGAAGAAGGCTATGTTCAGTTAGACGTTAAAATGTCCGAAATCTACGACAATATAGCCTTCGAACGCAAAGGCGAAAGCTTAGCCTCAAACGAGTTCACTTGGGAAATAGGCAAACGTCTAACCGACAAAAACTCCATCCTTCGAGCAGCATACGAAGAAAATGTACCCATCTTCCTGCCCTCAATACGAGATTCAGAATTTGGATTTATTCATTGGCTTCACGCCGCGCAAGAAAAGTCCAAGCCCGTTTTGCTATTGGACGCTTTTAAGGATGTGCCGACAATCTGCAGAATCTGTAGCAAATCACCCAAAAACGGCATGATAGTTATCGGCGGCGGAGTGCCACGCAATACGATCCAATCATCCGCTGTGGCGTCTAAAAAAGGCTTAGATTACGGAATAGTTATCACGTTGGACAGGCCTGAAACAGGCGGCTTGTCAGGTTCAACATTGGAGGAAACAGTGAGCTGGGGAAAAATGAAAGGTGAAGCAGCCCACGTTATGGTCATCGGCGAAGCGTTAATGATTTTCCCATTTCTAGTTGCCTCAGCAACTGAACGTTTAGGCGAAAACTTCAATCGCAAGCCATTCTTCCAGCTTGAAAAACCAGCGGAGAAAGGAAGCTAAAAACATGGTTGAAACCCAAAATGAAGACATGTACTGCGGCAACTGCGACAGCCACAACAGCTACGATTATCCAACTAAAGTTTTCTGTTCAACTCGCTACGCCCAAAACAAAAATGCCATCGTTGACACGCTTTGGCATTGCGAAAGCTACAACAGGGTTAGCCAAGAATGTTACTGCGTTCGAGAAGCGACTAAGGTCAAGAACAATGGTGATTCATCGCAACATTAAAGTTAAATATTCTTTACTTGTTTGTGTTCTGCTCGAAGCCCGGTGGTGTAGCGGTCAAGCATAGGGGCCTCTGGAGCCCTTGACGAGAGTTCGAGTCTCTCCCGGGCTACCAAAAGTTTCAAGCATAAAGGTTGAAAATACATGGCTGATTTGAAAGGTTGCCCGTTTGGTCAAGACATAAAAGACGATTGCAAAAACTGCGATTACAGCAAAACCCATCATTTTGACGCCACAACGGAACAATGCGTTAAACGTTAGCTTTGAATTTAGGATTTTGTGTCCCGAGCATTCATTTGGGTTTATACCTATTTTTCTCAGAGAAGTAATCCATCACTCTGGTCTTTTGAAAGAATTTGGCAGAATGACCCTTCCCCGCTGGTACAAGATATTCGTCGCCTCTCTTGAATCGCTGCGGTTTGCCATCAACGGTTAACTCCATTTCACCTTCAATAACCATTCCCCACTGCGGGTAATTGTGGCTGTGCGCAGGCATATCTGTCCCATGTTCAAACTGGAAGAAAACAAGCTGGCTTGACTCAGCCTGCAGAATCCATGCTTTGCCGCCTTCACACGCAACCTTGGCTTCTGGTAAACTAGTTATAACGTCCGGATAGGTGGAAACTTTCTGAGCCTTTGTTTTACTCAAACGTTTTGCCCAAGGAAGTATCAAATGCGGAAAGATAGAAAAACTCTTTGATTGTCCGCTAGATTGCCAATATCACTTTCTGTTTTTGTTGCGGATGCCTGGCCCATCTTAGGGTGTTGTATCTTTTACTTGTTCTTCGTTGCCTTGTCGACTCGCTCCGCAGTTCGGACATCTGTCGAGTTTTTCGTCATACACTGTGCCGCAGTAGGAACATCGGATTTTTGGGCTTTGCTTTTCCACCTCAATTTCCAACGATCCATCTTTCATCACGACGTCGATTTTTTCGGCTTTAGCCCACTCTGGGACAGCTCCAGAAGGAGGCTTCCAGTGGGTAATGCCGTTTTCGTCGGTGTATTTTGTGAAGCCTTCTAGCTCCATCATTTTCTCGCGTTGCTCAGGAGACGCATTTTTCATGGCGCTAAAAGTAGGTTGGCCGATTGTCTGAATCTTAGTTTTCTTGGCTTTGCGGGAACTGTAAACTCCGTAGACTGCAAAGATTATGATGACGAAAGCGCCCAATGCAAAAGGCAAAAATCCGTAATAGACCCAAACCACGTATAATCCTATGGCAAAAACAAACAGCAGGATGCCAACGCACGTGTAAATTTCTTCT
>JBEKPM010000039.1:0-13561 GCA_049520735.1 Bathyarchaeia archaeon
TTACTTTGACGGTTTGCATATGTGCCATAGACATGGTGACTTCACCAGTGCCCTCTGATCCTTGACATTGCAACCCAACGCGCGCTAGCTGCGGCGCCGTAGTGAGAATAGTGGTTTTGCAGTCCTTTGACATTCGCGCCAGCAGATATCGCATCAGTTTTTCTCGTTCTTCAGGCGAAAGATCTTGGTCGTAGTGCGCTTTGCCTCTGCCCGTGGGAATGAAGTTAAAGTAAGTGAATCGTTCCGCGCCTACTTCCTCAGCTAAATCGACAATTTTGGGAAATTCTTCAAAGTTGTTTTTCGTCGCCGTCGAAGCAATACACACGCATAAGTCGGCTTCCACGCAGTTTTTCAGCCCAGCAACCGCCTTGTCAAAGGCACCTGGCACGCCGCGGAACTCATCATGCGTCTTCGCTGACGCCCCGTCGATGCTGATGTCGAGGTAGTTGACTTTGGCTTGCTTGAGCTTCGCCACGTTCTCCTTGGTCAGCAAAGTGCCATTAGTAGCAACTGAAACGTAAAGCCCTCGGTCAGACGCATGCCGTGCAACCTCAAAGAAGTCTTTCCGCGTTAAGGGTTCGCCACCTGAAAAAGCCAAAGCAGTCACCCCTGCGCCTGCGAGCTGGTCAATTACCGCCTTAGCCTGCTCCGTTGTGAGCTCTTCCTCTTTGATTACGCCGCTGTTTGAATAGCAGTGCTTGCAGTTGAGGTTGCATTTATGTGTGAAGTCCCAAACAATCAGGAAGGGCGCATAGAGGGAAATCGGTTTTTTGATGCCAATATAACCGAAGCTTCTTGTTAAATTCAAAACCGCCCGACGCGCGTAAGGATCAGAAAGAAGCTTCGCAACCTTCTCCCGCTTGATGTTTAGGCTTCGCCGCAGGAACTCAACCCAGAACCCGATTATCTGTGAGTACAGGGCGCTGCATTTGGGGCAGTCGCTTTCGTTTTTTCCCGCGTAAGAATCCAAGGCTGCTTCAAGAACCGTTCTGCCGCAGGCGGGACATTTCTTAAGCGACAGTCGCAGCATCCGCTTAGTCATAGGCAGCGTTATCACTGCATTCCAGAAGCTATCATGGCTAAGCAGACTCATCCGAGTTGGTCTCCTGAACAGCAACAGTTCTAAAGTAGGTTATGTGCGGATGTTAAATATTTCCCTAAACGTTAAAGTTTGCTTTTCACGATTTTTTCCGCTATTTCCAGATCTTTTAGTGTGTTAATGTTAAGCAGTACTTCGTATTCCTCCGTGACTAAGGCGTTTGTCTCTATCTTCCCATCCGTTTGGCTTTTGGCACCGTTGATAATGTTTACGCCTGATACAGCATACCACTTGCCCATATACTCGTCGGTTGAGTCAACGGAAAGACCGAGTCCTTCCCGGGCTGAAATGGGTACGAAAACTGTGTAGAAATCTTTCCCGCCCTGTTCAAATTGGTCAACTATTTTGTCGAGAAATTTGCCTGTGATTGCTGGGGAATCTGCTGGAATCGTCAAAATAGGGCCTAAAATGTTTGCTTGCCGGACTGCCTGCTTCAAATCGTTATGGTACCCATTGGCGTCAGTTCGCAAAACCTTCCAACTCATGTTCAAACTATGCTTCTCAGTTTCAGGCGTGTTCGGGCTCGTCACAACGTAAAACTCAGAAACCTTTCTCGCGCAACTCACTGCTTCCGCAACCCAGTCAATCAGGGGCTTGCCGAGAAAAGGTAGAAGCGGCTTCTCTACAGGTAACCCGATACGTTTGCCTTTGCCGCCAGCCATGATCAACGCGGGAACTTTCATAAGAGAATCAACACGCCTGCAAACAAAATAAGCGTAACTGCCCGCGAAACCTCATTTGTAGCGCCGATCACGTCGCCTGAAACTCCACCGAAAACGTTCTCCGAAACCTTTTCCATAATCAACGCCACTGGAATGCTAATAAGAACAAGTCCGATTGCGATCAAGCCGAAATAGGGTTTGCCTATGATGGCGAAAAATGGGTAAACAAACAAAATCGAAAGTGCGTAGGCGATTACGTTGAGTTTGTTTTTTGCTTTCTGCAGGAAAATCGAGCCTAACCCCTTATGTGTGGGCTTCCCAATCCAGACGATGGTGACCATAGATAGTTTCGCTGAAAGCTCAGCTGCAAGGATGGCTCCGAAAGCATACAATGGGTTAATCAGTAACAAACCTGCAAAAGCGACGAACTCCACAACCAGCGCTAGCAAGGCTCCCCAGTAGGTAACGGTCCAAGCGTGGGCGACCATTTTGCGGTCATGCAGGTTTCGCAGACCAAATGCGTTGCCTAAGTCGATTAAGCCGTCGAAATGTTGGAGCCCTGTTATTACAAGTAGGAACGCCACTGTCATCGCGGCAACCGCAAGTTTCGAAAGCAAGTCAACTGGCAAGGCAACTAATGTGTTAACTAAGCCGAGCAGGAAATATACGATGATGTTTGCCCCGAGAAAATATGCGCCAGCAAGCACACCGATTAAGGCGCCGATGATGGGGAAAAGGTACACATGCTCTGCAGTTGTGAAAATGAAATCTTCTTTTCCGCCCGCAGGGATAATGGTTAGGAAAGACAGCAAATCCCTAAAAGTTTTTATAGCTTTCGCAGGCGACATATACCCTACACTAACTGAAAGGGAACTTGTCACGGGCGGAGCGGGCTTCATCGGTTTCCACTTGTGCAAGCGTCTTGCAGATTTGACTTCTAACTTGACGATTTACGATAACTTGTCAAGCGGCAAAATCGAAAACGTGAAAGACATTGGCAAAGTAAAACTTGTAAAAGGCGACATACTAGACCTAAAAACGCTGCTCTCAGTGGAGAAAGCTGACTTAATCTATCATTTAGCTGCCCAAGTTGTTGTGCCATACTCAATGGAGAATCCTCTGATAGATTTTGAAACCAACGCTAAAGGCACTGTACAAGTTTTGGAGAAAGCCCGCAAAGACGACGCCAAACTTGTTTTTGCTTCCAGTGCAGCAGTCTACGGTAACCCGACTCAGCTTCCAACCACGGAAGAATACGGTTTCCATCCTGTCTCATGCTACGGTATGTCTAAGGTGGTTGGCGAAGAATACTGCCAGATGTACAGAGACCAGTACGGACTAGACGTTACCGTGGTGAGGTTCGCCAACGTCTACGGGTTAAGATGCCACGGCGTCATCCATGACTTCCTAGACAAAATCGCCAAAGACCCAAACAAACTCGAGATAATCGGCACAGGGTTGCAATCACGGGACTTAGTGAATGTGGCAGACGTTGTTGATGCACTGTTAACCGTGGGCTCAGACGAATCCACCAACGGCGAAACCTACAACATTGGCATCGGGAAAACCACCAAAATCATCGACCTCGCCAAACTAATGCTTCAGATCCTCAAACTACAAAACAAAACCAAAGTAACAACAACAGGCGTTTCCTGGCAGGGAGACATTTACACGATCTGGTTTGACAACTCCAAAGCTAAGAAAGCGTTACATTGGAACCCCAGAATAAGCCTCGAAGAAAGCATCCAAGAAGTCATTGCTGACAGGAAAATTTAATGACTGCTCCAGCCCCAGCCAAAGGACTAATTGCCCTTCTGAGGCTTCCCTACTGGCTGATGACTGGCGGCTTATCTCTCCTAACAGCATTTGCCATCACAAAAAACCCCACAGACCTGAGCGCACAGACGATACTGCTGATTTTCTTTTCAATGGCTTTCATAACCTCCGCTGGCTTCGCAATAAACGACTATTTCGACAGGGAAAGCGACGCAGTAATCAAGCCAAAACGCCCCATACCTTCAGGCTCCCTTTCTCTGAGGCAAGTCGTGGCGGTTTCAAGCATGCTTTTCACGGCAGGTTTAATCATGGCTTTCTTTATCAACTGGCTAAGCTTCACGATTATCGCGTCAGATTCTGCTTTACTGCTGGTTTACTCAACTATTGTAAAACGCAAGTCAGGGTTCGCAGCTAACGTCTTAGTTGGAATCCTAACAGGCACCGCCTTTCTGTTTGGGGAAGCAACTATCTCCAGCCCGCCGACCGTAAGCATAATTTCGTTGAGCTTGTACCCGATAGCTCTGGGCACAGTAGGCGGCAACATCCTGCGCGACGTGCTGAGCATTGACGGCGACTCAAAAACGGGGTACCCGACGCTTCCGCAGAAAATCGGCATAAATGATTCCGCGAAGGTGGCAGCTGGGTTTTTCCTATTGACTGGTTTGCTTGTGCCTCTCCCATTCTTCGTGGGCGACGGGAACTTTGACTTTTTCTATCTGGTGCCCATCCTTGTTTGGAGTGTTCTCTTAATTTACTCTTCCATTCGCCTAGCAACGGCGTCTTCGAATGTTTTGAACGTGCGCAAGTATGAACGGGTAATTACCATGTCGATGATTCTGCTTCCGTTAGCGTTGATTCTTGAGGCAGTATCCCACATGATTGGAGGGCTGTAGCGTGAGCGAAACGAAAAGTATCTGTCCAGAATGCCAGAAAAAAATAGATGCCCGATTAAGGCAAGCTAACGGCAAAATAAAAATTACCAAGCAATGCCCAGAACACGGCGATTTCGAAGCTACTCACTGGCAAAGCACACCTGTCTTTAACCACATGCAAACCTATGACCAATTCCAGTACCTCGGCGACCTGAACGCTCCAAAAAACCCAGAAGGCTGCCCCTACAAATGCGAAACCTGCACCAACCACGCATCAGGGACAGTTATCGGCGTCATCGACGTGACGAAGCGTTGCAACCTCCGCTGTGCAATTTGCTTCTCAACGTTTCCCGAGCAAGGAACCGACTATGAGCCAACCAAAGAGCACCTCACAAAAATGCTCGAGTTCGTAAGCCAAGCCAACCCCAAACCGCCAGCCATCCTGTTCTCAGGCGGAGAACCCCTTGAACGCGAGGACATGCCTGAAATCATCGGCATAGCCCACAAACTAAAGTTCATGACGATTTTGGCAACCAACGGGACACATTTGGTTGACACTCCAGGTTTGGCTAAGAAGCTAAAAGCTAACGGCTTAAACATTGTTTATTTGTCGTTCGACAGTTTCCATGACGATTTTAACAAGAAGATTCGGGGAAAAGCGCTGTTAGAGGAAAAGCTTAAGGCTATTGAAGTTTGCCGAAAATACGATATGGAAATCATTTTGGTTAACACTTTAATGAAGAGCCTCAATGATACAGAAGTCGGCGACATGATTAGGTTTGCCGCTAAGAACACGGACATAGTGCGAGGCTTAATCTTCCAGCCGATTGCCTTCACAGGCAGAGCCACCGAGAACCCGTTTCGTGAAAACTTCCGCGAATGGTCCTTTGCTGAAGACGTGGAAAAACAAACAAACGGTGTGATAAAAACCACCGACTTGTTTCCCATGTCCGTTATGACTTCTCCAATCAAGATAATGCGCAAGTTCATGCAGAAACCATGGCCGCTCTTCTCCTGCAGCCCCCAATGCGGCATCGTAAATTGGATCTACGTTTCCGAAGACGGCAAAATGTTCCCCATCAACCGTTTCGTCAACTTTAACCGATTCTTTTCCACGATTCGAAAAACCGCGGAGTCCGCTGAATCCAAAGGCAAACTCTCGCTACTCTCATCACTGTTCATGGCTTCCATGCTTTCAATGGATATGTTTCTGGTGACCAAAGAAGTAGGTATGCTGACTTTGATGAACTCGATTATGCGGATGCATCTTTCGCCGTCGTATCAGTCTCTGGGTAAGATCCGCAGAAGAATTTTTTTGCTCGGCTGCATGGCATTTATGGATTCCTACAACTTCGACGTCAACCGAGTTAGGCGATGTGTAGTCCACTACATTACACCTGACCTCAAAATCATACCTTTCTGCGCCTACAACAACATCCACCGAGTCGCGATCGAAAAACAATATTCAGAAAAACACCGAATGACTCAAGCTTAGCTTACGACTTGAATAGGCAAAACGCAGTAGTCATAAGTATACTGGTATGAACCGCCGTTTGCCGGGTTGAATTTGTACAATTCGAAAACTACCCAATAGTTGCCAACTTGGTTTTCCGTTATGGTGGCTATTTTCTGCCAGGTTTGCCCGTTTGCCAAGGTCGCGTTGTAGGCGGCTGTGGGTTGAGTATTGACTGGGGAAGAGTCAAGGTTGTTGGTTATTTTCACTAAAACTTGGTACTGCACGGTCCAACCCATGTTGTTGATGACGGTGACGGGTACGGTGAAGGTGCTGTTCTGGTTGGCGACCAAAAGCTGCGGGTAGTTCTCGGCTTTGTTTTGTGCGTCAAGTAGGTAAATAGTGCTGTATCCTTCAGGCGCAGGTTTGAAGAGCACGTAGTAGCCTGCAAGCAAAGAGGCGATGATGATTAAGGCGAGGGCGATGGCGACTATGTAGCCTTTATCATCGTTTATGCCTGTTTTCTTTCCAATGCTTTTGACAGACTCTAACCGTATCCGCATCTAGAAATCCCTTGAATATAGTGCTAAATATTTCGATACCTGACTTAAATGGTTTAAGCTTAGTCTTCCCGTATTTGCGGGGTTTGTATGTGGTGGGGATTTCAACCATGTTGTACCCAACCTTGGCAAACTGCACGAGCATTTCCGTGGCAAAAGCCATGTCCCCTTCCACTAACGGCACGTTGTTTATGCATTCGTGTGATATTGCTCGGAAACCCGATTGGGTGTCGCTGAGCAGTTGGCTGTAGAAGAAGTCGTAGACCATGGTTATGATTTTGTTTCCGATGAAATTCATGAATCCCATGGCTTTTTCGGGGTCATACATTCGGGTTGCTAAAACCATGTCTGCGTCTTTCTCAAGCATACGCTCAATCAGGCGGTTTATGTGTTTTACCTCGTAGGTTCCGTCGCCGTCAACCATGACGATGATGTTTCCCTTCGCGTTTTTCATGCCTGTCCGCAAGGCTATTCCGTAGCCGCGGCGTGGCTCGACAATTAGCTTGCAAAAATTTGTATCCTTCACGATTTCCATTGTTCCGTCTGTGGAGTTGCCGTCAACGACAATTATTTCTTTGGGATACGCCAATTCTTTCTGGATAGTTGTGACTGCTTCCAATATGTTTCCTGCCTCATTAAGCGTTGGAATAACGACCGAAACCATTTCAACTTTTGACGTCATAGCGAATTCCCATCGTGAAGGCTATAGTGTCTTCGCATCAATGTTAAATAAGCTCTTCGTATATCTCCACGAGAGTTTCAACGTTTCTATCCCAGCTATACTTTTCCTTGACTAATGCGCGAAGCTCACCCTTGCCTGAGGCTAAATCAGCTAGGGAAAACTCTAAGATTGCTTTAGCCATCAGTTCAGGCTCATTAGGCGGTACTAGCCTCCCGAAATCCTGCATAAGAATTTCCTTGATTCCCCCGGTGTCCGTGGCTACAACTGGCAAACCACAAGCCATAGCTTCAAGAACAACCAAAGGCAATCCTTCACCAGATTTAGAGGGCAGCACAAAGAAGTCGGCCGTGTTATAGCAAAACGGCAAATCCCTGTCGCTCACGAAACCTGCAAGCCGAAAATTGTCCTCAATCCCTAACTCTTGAATCTTGGCTTGAACCCCTTTTTGGTCGGGTCCCTTTCCAACGACAAGGAATACAAGGTCAGGATTCTTTTTGATCGCGAGGTTTGCACTTTCGATCAAAGTGTCGATCCCGTTCTTGTAGACAAGCCTTCGTACGGTTATGGCTACAGCTGCGTTCTTTGGGATCCCGAATTTGGTTCGCATTTCCTCCCGTTTTCCTGGCAGGTGCCTGAAATGATCGACGTCTACGCCGTTATGGATGACTTTGATTTTTTCTGGTTTTGCGCCTAAGGTGAGGACGTATTCTTTGGTTGCGTTGCTTACCGCGATTATTCTGTCTGCGTCTTTAAGCGTCTCCTTCCCCACTAACAGGTCATTGAGTCGCTCGACGTTGTCGAACATGCTGTCATACTGGATGAATGTGTTATGCTGGGTTAAAACGAAGGGTTTATGGTATCGTTTGGCGAGTTTTGCAGCGATAAGGGAGGTTAGATAGGGGTGCCCATGAGCATGGACAATGTCGCTCGCCTTGATGTTTCTGAGAAAGGTTTCAAGGCTTGTCGGCGCTGGAATGGAATAAGGTATGCCGAGGCGAAAGCCTGTGTTTAGTGATTCATAGCACTCGACACTTACGCCATCAACTGTGTAGTTTTTTGGGGTGCTGATGCGGTTTGTGACAACCATGGGCTTAAAGTTTCTTTTTATGAGCCGTTTGCTTTGTTCATTAACAACCTTCTCTATCCCACCAACATGGGGCAAAAAAGTATGTGTAACTAAGCATAGCCTTGTTTGAACCATCGAAGCCCAACAGCGTGAACTCCTCAATCGACACACAATTAAAAGCTTTCTGGAAAATCGACTGACAAGCTCTCAGGCGCGAAAATTTCAAAACGCCGGTTTTTAAGCTGGAAATCGGGTGTTGAGGTTAAAATTCCTCTGAAGCGTTAACTGTTTGTCGAAACCATAATGCTTATATGAAAAGGTTGGATAAACCAACCAAACACGGAAGGATAATTTGCTGAACATCGAAAAAAAACCGCTTGTTCCACTCAACCTTCTATCGATCGGCAAATTATCTGGATACTTGACCGCCAAAACAGCGTCTTATTGTTCATACGTTTCAGGAACTCTTTCGCCCGAATCTTTTAGTAGTTACGTTTTACTTGCCGACTCTACATATTCAGCGGCTAAAATTGAAGGACATTTAGGGAGGATCAAACGGAAATGAAAGTTGTTGCTTCTTGGAGCGGAGGCAAAGATAGTTGCTACGCTTATTACTTAGCAACCCAGCAGGGCCACGAAGTAGTCAAAATCTTAACCATGATGATGAGCAAGGAAAAATCAAACTTCCACATGATACCCGTATGGGTTTTGGATGCTCAGTCAGAGGCCATTGGCATCCCTATCGCGAAACAGCAAGCAACCCCCAAAACGTACGAGGACGACTTCAAAGCTGCCCTGAAAAAGTTCAAAGCCGAAGGCGCCGAAGGATTGGTAACGGGCGACATCTACGAGGTAGCGGGACATGAAGAAGGTTGGCTGGGCAGAGTGCTCAAAGAAGTCGGATTAAAACCGATAAAGCCTCTGTGGATGCTCGACACAAAACAAATTTATCTTGACTACTTGAAAACGGGTTTCAAAGCAATAGTGGTCCGCACCAACCTAGAAAAGCTCGGCGTTGAGTGGCTTGGACGGGTGCTGGACAGAGAATTCTACGACGACATCCTCAAACTCGGCGGCGTTGACCCGTGCGGTGAAGGAGGAGAATACCATACCGTCGTGACCGATGGACCCACCTTTAAGAAAAAGATTGAAATCCTAGAAACACAAAAGCACAAGCTAGACGGCGGCTTCGGATGCCTCGAAATCAAAAAATTCGAAGTCAAGCCGAAAGGCAAGGGTAAAGCGTAGGATGGACCAAGCACTCGACGTGATAATCGCGAATAACGAGTTGAAAGCGAAGGCTTTCCTTGACGAAGTCGCGAGCAAAAACCCACTTTTCATCTGCACAATAGGAACAACTGAAACCGGCAAAATCGCAGGAATATCTGCAGCAGGCGCGAATCCCGAGTTCACGGATTACACTCCGCCCGCGGACGCTGAGCTTCTAATGCTGGGTAAGTGTAAATCTATAAACGGAGTTCCGATCACTCCCGATGGAATCCCCACGCCTGGGTTGATCACAAGGTCCGCTTTGCAACTTGCTGACATTCCCGTTTTGATTGCCAATGGCGGCGTTCGGGTGAAGCCGCAGATTCCGTTTTTGGATTTAGGCGGGAGCCCTGGAAGGGACATTCGAAGCGGCAACTCAGTTGATAACGTTGCAGAAGTTATTGAACGCGCAAAGACTGCCGGGCAAAACCTAGCAAAAGCCGTTGATTACCTTGTGATCGGGGAAAGCATCCCAGGGGGCACAACAACCGCACTTGGAGTATTGTCGGCTTTGGGCGTGAAGGCGGAGGGAAAAGTAAGCAGCACACTGCCGCAGAATCCCCACACTTTGAAGGCTGAGACAGTTCGGGCGGGTTTGATTGCCGCAGGCGAAAGTTTCGGAAGCTTAGCGAAAGACCCAATACGGGCAATTAGCTGCGTTGGCGACCCAATGATGGCAGCATTCACAGGCCTGGTTGTCGGCGCAGCGTCACAGGTTCCCGTTTTGATGGCAGGCGGAACCCAGATGAGCGCTGTCTTAGCATTGATTAACTCTTTAGAGCCCGACGTTTTATGCAATGTGGCTGTCGGAACGACCCGGTGGGTTGCTAAAGACAAATCATCTGACCTCAAAGGCATCGTAAAACAGTTCTGTGACGTGCCAATTTTGGCGGCTAACCTAAACTTTTCAAAGTCACGTTTCCCTGGCTTGCAGATCTACGAGACCGGACTTGTCAAGGAGGGAGTCGGTGCAGGAGGGGCTTCGATTGCTGCGATGGCCAAGCTTGGGGGCGCTGTATCGGCTGACCTACTGCTTAAAGAGATAGAGCGCAATTATGGTTTGCTTATGGGTTTGAAGTGAGATGGTTATTAAAGAGCTCAAAAACCTGCTGTCTTTCCTCACGATCTTTCCCGTAGCAATGGACAAGGACATGCTTACTGACTGCGCTAAAAGCATGTGGGCTTTCCCGCTCATTGGCGCTTTCATTGGCTTAATTGCAGGAGTTTTCGGCTGGGTAGCTGACCAATTTGTGCCAGGCATAGTCGTCGGCGGCTTAGTTTTGGCGATTTTGCTGCTTATCACGGGGCTTCACCATACCGACGGGTTGCTGGATTTCGGAGATGGCGTCATGGCTCACGGCACACCCGAACATAAAATCGAGGTCATGCATGATCAGTTGACAGGTGCAGGAGGCTTATCCATAGGCATCATGACCATGCTTATTACAGCTCTAGCGATCGGGCAAGTCGTCGGAAACGGTTTGTTCAAAATCCCATTAATAGTCGGCGGCATCGCGGCGGTCGAAGCGTCAGCAAAACTCTCAATGGTTGTCATGGCTTGGGCTGGAAAATCTGTCCATCAAGGCATGAACTCGCCCTTCTTGGAAGCCTTGAGCGGTGGAAAAGGCAATCTGAGGCTTTTCGCTGCACTGGTGCTTTCCTTCGCGGTTGCTTTGCCTCTGCTGGGTTGGACGGGTGCCATTGTTGTCTTGGCAGGCGTTGTCACCAGTTTGGTCATGGTTGTGGTTGCTCACAAGCATTTCGGCGGAGTCACAGGCGACGTTTTCGGAGCCACAAACGAGATAACTCGAATGGTCTGTGTGATTGTTCTGCTGGCGGTGATCGCTTGGGTGTAACCGCGCTTGTGATGGCTGGCGGAAGGGGAACCCGCATGCAAATTCGAGAAGAAAAACCCTTAGTTAAGGTCTGTGGGAAACCAGTCATTGAATACGTGATTGGAGCGCTGGAACGAGCGAAGAAAATCGACGGCATCATTGTTGCAACAAGCACTTGTACGCCGAAGACCGCCAAATATTTGAGCAGTTTTTCAGTCAAAGTGGTTGATACTCCTGGGAAAGACTATGTCTCCGACATGGGCTACGCCAGCCAAAACCTCAAACTAGGCGTTTTCTTAGCTATCGCTGCTGACTTGCCTCTTGTCACTGCCGAAGTGTTGGATGCAATCGTGGAACGTTATGAGCTATGCTGCAAACCCGCCCTGACCGTGGCTGTCCCGCTTGAAACCAAAAAGCGTTTGGGGATGTGCGTCGAGTACTCGTTCAAAATGGACGACAAAGACGTGGTTCCAGTCGGCATCAACGTTATCGACGGTCGCAAACGCTACGGCGACGAATGGCTCGACCAAGACATCCTTCTGCTAGATCTAGAAGAACTAGCAGTAAATATCAACACAGTAAAAGAACTGCAACTTGCCGAACAATTGCTATCCAATCGAAAAAGATAATTCCTAGTTTTTCGACGTTTTGTTCTCCAATACTTCTTTGAGTGTTTTTTTCATTTTCATAGCATCAACATCCAAGATGGGCGACTCGCATATCATTGTCGGATGCATGTGAAAGTCCGCGATGACTTCGGCTAGCATGCGGAAGTCTGGTCCAAACCTATCCTCGTCAAGAGTGTGGTGCTTTTTTTCGCCTTGCGCGGAGAACTCGATTTTTGAGAAGTGACAATGCATGCTTCGCATCGCTTCGGTGCCCAAGCGTTCTTCAACTTTTTCGGCGATTGCCCGAAAATCCTCTGTTTTCTTCAGGGTTCCTTGATGCAAGGCGTGCAGGTGTGCCCAGTCAATGACGAGTTGAATGTCTTCGATTTCTTGGTTGAGCGTCAGGATTTCATCTAGGCTGCCGACTTGGAATTTTCTTCCCATGGTTTCGGGGCCAAGCTTGACTCGTAATCCAAGGCTTCGCATTTCGGCGCTTACTTCTTTGAGAGCTTCCAAACAGGTTTTAAAGGCGAAGTCTTTTTCGAAGCGACCATAGAACCCTGTGTGAAACACCATAACGTAGGCTCCCATCCAGTCAGCTGCGGTTGCGGACGCAATTAGACGCCGTTTGCTTGCTTCGACAACTTCCTGTTTGCCTGACAGATTGATGAAGTATGAACCGTGAAGGCTAAGCTGCACGTCATTTGCCTTCGCCTCAACGCCCAGCTTTTCCGCTAGCTCCTTTGAAATCTGCGGCTTCGGACCCCAACGCACCGCCTCATACTCCAACGCATCCAAGCCTTCTTCCCGCAGCAATTTAGGAACGTCCGGTAAGTTAGCTCCCATGAGCCGGAACATCGGCGGAACACCAGCGGGTCCAAAACGGGTACGCTCAGCCATCAAATCTCATCTTTCTCTTTTGGGTTGTCAAACATTAAAGTTTCTGCTTCCTTAAAAATTGCGTCAATGCGGCTTTGAGCTAAAGCAGGTGGACGATTGTCGGGATAGGCACGTATAGACGGATGTAGATTGCCGCAACCAATATTCCAATGGTGATTGCCAGCAGTGCGTAATCTCCTTTATGGAGTTTAAGCGAGTAAAGGTTGGTGCGCTTCTTCGTGGCTCCCCACGCGCGGCTCTCCATCGCCTCAGCCAACTCAAGGCTCCTTCGGATCGCGCTGACTATTAGCGGGATAAGAACGGGGATGTAATTCCTGATTCGCTTCATCAGGCCGCCCTTCTCGAGTTCCAGCCCCCTTGCTTTTTGTGCATCCATGATCGTTTGGGCTTCCTCTGCGAGAACCGGGACGAAACGGACTGCCGTGGTGAAGGCGAAGGCGAATTCGTAGGGTACGTGGGATTCTTCTAGGGCTAAGCCCAAGTGGTCGGGTGAGGTTGTTAGAAAGAAAACTGAGAAGGATTCGACAAGCACGACGAAACGCAGGGTAAGGGCGATAGCGCTTTCTACGGCGGGCGGAGCTAATTTGTAGCCTGCGTAGAAGAAGGATGTTCCTACGTTTACTGCGAAGATGACTGCAGCCAAAAAAGCGGCTCCCTTTAACGAGCGAAGCCACTGCCGTTGCACACGCGCCAAAAGCACGAAAGGAACCTGCAAAACGAACAAGAAAAGCAGTGGGATGATTTGTGAAAAGATTATTGCTACGGCGAAGATTGATATG
>JBEKPM010000040.1:0-11067 GCA_049520735.1 Bathyarchaeia archaeon
TTATGGCGTCTCTGTAGGCTTCGTCGACGCTGACGTATGGGCTTTGTCCGCTGTCTACCCACTTCTTAATGCGGTTGTAGTCCTCGGCTGGGACGCTGGCGCTCTTGTAGAACTCGCTTTTGGACCTGTTTCTAGGCATATTTCTCCCTTAGTTTGTAGTGGTCTGTGAGTATTCGGCCTGCTTCGCGGCATAGCTCGGCGGCGGTTTTGTATGGCGAGTCTGGTTTTGACACGAACTTTTCTATTTCCTCGTAGAGGGGTTTGGGCATGTGTATTCTCTTGAATTGGGCTGGCAAACGTTTTTGGCTCCTGTTTGTGCGTAGAATGGTATATTCAATACTATCCTGTATGTAGGATACATATTTATATGTTTCCCGTCGCATACACCATTTAAACTACATGTAGGATAGCGAGTTGATATGAAAAAAGGAAGCAGCCCCAACCTTTCAAGAATATGGCTCCTCGTCCCCAAAACTTTCCTGAAACACTTCGACGAAGCAGCCCAAAGCACGTTCCCATCCCGCAGTGAAGCCATTAGACGAGGCATGAACCTCGTCCTCGAAGAAATAAGACAATTCAAACCCCACGAACCTGCAGAACCGAGTTCTCCACCTGACCAACATGCACAAACCGAAGCGATTATTCAGACAGATGAAGCGACGTTTGAGCTAAGAAATCAGGAGAAGAGAGAAGAGGCTTCTAACAATGCATAACAAAGCGGAAACAATGTACGAACTGCTGAAAACTGAACTCGGCTTTTCCAGGGCTGAAGCAGATCGGCATTTCATCATTACCGAGGTAGATCAAGCAGTTGTTGTGCGGATGCGTAACTTCTGGCTGGAAACCAAAACTTGGAACGCGTTTTTAGTTCTGATGCATGCTCTCGGCGCAGAGGTCAGCGAAGACTCACATATTTTTGATATCTCAAGCCAAACTATTTTGGAGGCCTGCTGATGCCGGAAGAAAACGTCCCAGTGACTAAAGCGGAAGAGGAAAAAGGATCTTACAGCTTGGCAAGCAGCAAAAAAGGCCTTGGTGAACTGGATGCCGTTAAAGTCGACAAATTCGGAAACGTTATCGATGGCTTCCACAGACTGGGAGAAAACGTGAATTGGCGCCGCGAAGTACTCGACTGGATAGACACGCCAGAAAAGCTTGAAGCAGCACGGTTAGCAGTGAACTTTGCCCGACGAAGCATGGCTCCTCAAGAAGTTACTGAACGCATCACCAATCTTTTGAAGGCAGGGATTAAAGCTGCTGAAATCGCCGAGTTAACAGGCATAAGCGAGCGAACAATCGCCAAGTACACGCCACAGGAGTTCAAGAACCCGCAAAAAGTTGAAGCTGGAAAGGCTTCTAAGCTTCAAAATAGTGCTGAAGCGCTTCAGCAGACTGTTAATACTTCAGATACCAAGACGGACCGTGACAGACTCGTTGAGGCCGTAGACACAGCCACCTACACTACCTGCCCAGTCTGTCATAGCGAACCCGTTCAAATCAGCAGTTTGGGTTTGCCGTACGTTGTCTGCATCAACGGCCACGAGTGGCACCTGCAGAAAGGCCCCATAACCCTTCAGCAGCCCAAGAAAGCCGCGCTCAAAAACGTCTGTGAAGGATGTATCAAGGACCGCACTTGCGACCACAGCTACAAGTACCAGAACAAAGACGGCACCGAAGAAGTCTGCCACTGCAAGCGCGTAGACGTGGCCACCGGCAGCTACCTGGACCGCATGAAAGAATGCGGCGACTGCGGACTGATGTTTTTTGACACAAGCCTCGAAAACGGCCTATGCGACAAATGCAGCGCGCGCTGCAGAACAAAGACCACGGAACCTGAGAAAGCAATCACCCAGCCAGAGTTGGTCCCTGTCGACGAAGAACCAGCCAAAGTTGTGATTCTGTCGCCGATTACTTTCCTGGTGAAGTTTCCGAAGGAAATCAAAGTGGACGCGCAGAAACTTGCGGCGCTATTAACCGAGTGCGACTATGACGACACTTTGCCAAACCGCATCATCAAGGACGTAGACCAGGGCGTAACCGTGAGTTTTGACCTCAACGATTGGCACCGCGCAAACATGGAGGATGGAGCACCCGACCACACAAGCGCCGAGATCTTCAAGGAAGAACTGATCAGCACATTGGAAAGCGAGCAGTTGGCAACTTGGACTGAAGCAAACGGCATTGTTGTGCTGCAGCTGTGGCCTAAAGCGGAAAAGCCGAAGCCGGTTAAGGAAATTGATTTTGAGCACGTTGGCAGATCGTGCCCTTGTTGCCTCCGTCCATTGACTGAAGAGGGTTACCAAAGATGCGAGAAAAGGCTTGGCGAAAAGTACCCTGACCTCTTCGGCATAGCACCAAAGCAGAAAGCCATCAAATGCGAATGCGGCCAAGAAATCCTGGTGCTGCCAGACATCGCTGAGATGAGCAAAGCCATCGAGGAGCACGCCAAAAACGCCTGCATATACGGAAAAGAAGGAAGCGTAGTTTCTAAACAGACGGTTATTCTGCATCTTACCCAGGATCTGCTTCGGGCGGTCGCTGGTCCAGCGGAGGCGGCAGAGTAATGGCAACTACAGATATTCTTCCAGCTGGGACCGCACCAGTCGCACCCCTTGTCACAGCCGAACAAGCTGTCAAGCAGTGGGCTCTCTTCGAAGACCTCAAAGGAAAACTCCTCAATGAAAGCGACTACCAAGAAATCTCGGGGAAAAAATACATTAAACGCAGCGGTTTCCGCAAACTCGCAGTGTTCTTCGGCATCAGCGACCAAATCATCAAAGAAGAACGGCAAGACCGCCCAGACGGCAGATTCATCTGGAGAGTAGAGGTTGAGGCACGCGCACCGAACGGCCGCATTTGCATCGGCGTGGGTGCCTGTGACAGTAAAGAAAGACGTTTCGCCCATGAAGAACACGACGTTTACAGCACAAGTCACACCAGAGCAAAGTCAAGAGCGATTTCGGATCTGGTGGCAGGCGGCGCCGTCAGCGCGGAAGAGGTTAGCGAACCAGATACGCAGGATACACCGGAAGAAGCGCCGGCAAAGGCGAGTCCAGCAACAGGAGTACCTACCACTAAAGCGCCGGCAAAGCCGAGTTTAGCAACAGGAGTACCTACCACTAAAGAGGCTGTATCGCGTGAAGGGCTTCGGCAATTTCCCCTCACAGACGGCTTAGACCCGGTAGGAATGTTAAACGTCACGGAAAAAGAAGCGTCTTTGATTCCTGAAAGGCCAGTGAAGAAAGAAAGCGGAGCCATCAGCGGGTTCTTGATTCCGAAAATCCTTGACGCGATGAAAGCCAAGAACGGCGGCTTCGACTACTCAATAGTCGAGAACGTGAAAGGCGAAGTAGCATACATCCTCATCACAGGGACTCTCTCAGAACAACAGATCAAAGATCTCCAGTCAGGTGCACGTTGGGCCTTCATTAAAGCCCTTGCTCCATCAACCCCAGCTTAGGAGACTCAGCCGATGTTTTCACCTCAAGCAACACATGCGCGCCCGCTTTTAATGTCAAAAGTTAGAATGACGCCTGAACAACGCAGAGATTATTACATGGGTTATGTGCATGAGGGCGAAAACGCGCATGCCATTGGAAAACACGAAGTAACTTGCGTTGAAAAATCGGGGGCTCAAAAATAATGCCTGACTACAGCGCCAAGACGATGCGGAGCAAATACAGACGAGGCGCCAGTTTTGAGCAGCGGGTGAAAAGGTACTTGGAAGGCGCCGGCTTTTTCGTTGTGAGAGCGGCGCAGAGTAAGGGCTTAGCAGATCTTGTTGCATTGCGAGGCGGCGAAGGCTCAGCAGACTTGCAAAAGGTCAACGTGAAGTTGAGTTTGGAAGTTCGGCTTGTCAGCTGCAGGCTACATGGCGTCTGGGGACTACAGGAAAAGAAGGACCTATACGCTTTAGTTGAGAAGTTGGGTCCTCAAGTCAACGCGTTTCTGGCTTCCCGCGGGGCACCACCACATTTCCTAATCAAAATGGAGCGTCTGGAGGCGCCACAATGAAGTCGCCGACTGAAGAGGAGCAGGATCAGCAGCTGAAAGAGCTGCTTAAACCGTACTGCGACGAGAAAGACGTTAGCAAAACCCCGATTGGCTGGCTGATAAAACCGCGCAAGAACTTGCCGCCGGCGATGCTTGTGGTAATGACAAAGAAACTTGAAGCTTTAGGCGCAGCTTTCTCTGTAACCGCCGGCACGTTTTTGCTTAAGGAAATGTCGTCTGGACAACGTAAAGAACACGAGAAATACGTGGATATATCGCTTAACGACTTGGTGCTGGGTCCCACCCCACGCCTAAACGTCGACGACATAAGCATCGAGCCTTTATTCCTGGACCTAAAAGTGAACGGACAGAAAGAACGCATCATCGTTAGGCCGTTCCCCAAGATCGAAGGCAAATACGAAATTATCGACGGCAACCGACGCAAAAGAGCGGCGGAAGCACTTGGGTGGCCAACTCTAAAGGCAGAGATCCGGGACCTCACCGACCAGGAAGCGTTTGAGCTCGCCTTCATACTTTTTAACCGCAAGGAACTCTCGCAGTTTGAGATGGGACGCTACTTCAAAAAAGGCATGGAACTGTATCCTGAAACATACCCAACACAGAAGGCAGTTGCAAAACGGTTCGGCAAAAGCGAATCCAGCATATCCGAACTTATCAGTTACTACGAAGAAGAACAGGCGAGAATTGATAGCCTGAAACAAGACCAAGACTCTCCTGCTGAAGCACCAGAAAAGCCAAACGCCGCCGATTTGACGCAAAAGACAACTGACCAACCTGACCAATCACCAGAAAACCCTGATTTAGGGCAAAAAACAGAGGAAAAATTCGGGCGCCCGAATTTTTCGGGAAGTCAAGGGGCGGACGACACAAAGAAACTGCCGATACCTTCGCCGACGCATGCCGCAATAATTCGGAGGGCGCCAGCCGAGCTTCAGCCTGAACTGAGGCGGATGGCAGCCACTGGAAAATCAACCAGAGATCTAGAAACGTACATAACCGCTGCGCAGCAGCCGCCGGCGTCCGCCAAAGACTGCCTCGCAACCGCTGGAAAAGAATACGCCCGTGAAGCAAAGATTGAGGAAGCAAAGAAGCAGTCGCTTATAAACAGCCTCAAAATGGTCTTTCCCGAACGGCTCCTGCAGAAGCTAATTGAACACTTCAACCCGGTGAGTTTCGGCGGCATGACCAACATGAAGTTGGCGACCCTGGCGGCGAAGCTGATATCGCTAGAAGGCGCGGATCTGAAGGGGTTCCTGGCTGCTTGTGACAGACTTCATGAAACAGCGGAGCAAAACGGCCAGCTGGAGGCGTACCTCCGAAAAATCGAGGAGAACCTCTGATGAAGCTCGTAACGGTCTATCTACCTCAAAGCTACATCAAAGCGCTTGACCAACTCGTCGACCTGCATTTTTACCCTTGCCGCGCGGAAGCGATCCGCGTAGCCATCAAAGACCTGATCAAAGATGAGGTCTGGACTCGGATGCCTTTGTCCTGTGAACAGAAAAAAGTTGTGGTGTCAGAGGAAGCTCAGAGGGACCTGCGGAAGCCACCCAGCAAACTGATTCGACCGCATCAGTATCCAACTCAACGAAAACTCAGAATGGAGGAAAAAACAAATTGAGTAAAAAGATTTTCACAGATGATCCAAGAGTAAAATATGTAACTACCTCAATCGCCCCAGAGCGTACCCGTGAAGAAATAAGTGAAAAACTCCGCGCCTACGACACCTACGATATTTACTGGCATTGGCGCCCTGAGCAGAACGACGTTTACGTGCAGTTCATTATCGAGGAAGTTATCGATGGGGTTCCGGCTAAAGTAGGCGCGAAGGTTGTTATGCCTATTATTTGGGATAAAGCGGTCCCGAGGAGCCCTGATCCTAAACGCAGAGTTGAACAGGTTAACTTGAAGGTTTCTATGCGGGCGTTGTTCTGGTACATCAAAGCTAACTTGGAGAACGCTTATGCAATGCAGAGTAGCCGAGTAGCCGCTTTCTTGCCCGATACGATTCAGCCTAATGGTAAACGGTTCTTTGATAACTTGAAGGCTCGGCTAGACCAGTTCCAAGCGTTGCCAGATGTGCCCAGGGAAAAACCTGTTGATGTTGAAGTTGTTGTTCCAACTGAGGACCAGCGGAAACGTGAACGAGTCAACGTAACTAATGGGTACCCTGAGGACCACGTAAAGGAGGCTCCATAATGCCGAAGTTCAACAGAAAGAAAAACAAAACTGGTGAAACACTACGCGAACATGAGTTGCTTTTAGCTGAAGAAGAATTTTACCAGAGAACGGAGGCTTAACGGATGGTTCAGGTTGCTGCTGCATTAGACGCATCCGTTGCCTTTCTGCTCAACATAATCCGCGACCCTGAAACAGGCGAAGACATCTGCACCAGCACAAGAAATGATCCAATCGAATGCCTGAGGGAGACGAGTCCATGACAACGTCACAGGTCGAAAAAGACGAGCGCCTCACGCAGCTGGTGGCCCTCTGCATCAAAAACCACAAAACCCCAGCGTCCAACGTCTTCGCAGATTTCGTGATTATGGTCTGCGCGGGGTTCGGCGTTAACCGCCGCACCGCCCGCAGCTACATAGACTCACTCATCAGCGTCTGGCGCCTCGACAAGTGGAGGAGCCGCGTCAAAGAAAACCCATACATGACAGAGGAGGCCATCAGCGAATGGATCAGTCAACATTAGCCAGCATCATCTACACCACCGCAGCCTCCGACAAAATGAACGGGAAAGGCAGAATAATCCTGTCGGACCTACGCATTGACTTGCCGGGTGTAACTGCTGAAGAAATCATGGCGGCGTGGAAGCTAAAGTTTCCCGAGTACCCCATTGAACACCGAACCGAGAACACGTTGATAATCGAGCTTGGTAGAAAGAAATGACGCAGGAAACTAAAACCGTGGATCCACAGCAGTCATTCCAGGATTTCTTCAAATCCGATAAGTACCGCAACGCGCTTCAACAGATGGCGGTGCAGGGAAGAAAAAGCATCGCCGTCGACTTCACAGACCTCCATGTCTTCAAAGAGGAATTGGCCAGGGTGCTGCTTGAGAAACCCGAAGAATACCTCAAACACGCTTCCCACGGCGCCTACGAACAGCTACGCATCGAAAACAGCGAATACGCCGAAAAAATAGAGCCTGAAGACCTCACGGTGCGATTCTCTAAACTCTACAATGCAGAGCAGTTGAGAACCTTAGGCGCAGAGCACCTGGCAAAACTCGTTATGATCGAGGCAATCGTTGTCAGCGCAACGCCTATCCGCCCAATCATCATGAAGGCAGCGTATAAATGCAGGGCCTGCGGAAGCATAAACTACATTGTCCAAACCGAGCAGATGATAAATCCGCCGGTGGAATGTTCTTCTCCGGATTGCCAGAGGAATGGCAAAATCTTCACTTTCAACATGGAACGCAGCATCTTCAAAGACAGCCAGGACCTGCGGCTGCAGGAACGCCCCGAGGACCTGCCTCCTGGCCAGCTGCCAAGGACCATCGCGGTGAAGTTAATCGGCAAAGAACTCGTGGAGCTTGCGCGACCAGGCGACCACGTGGCAATCGTTGGGATTCCAAGGGCGTTCTCGCTGGACGTGAAAGGCGTCGGCAAATCCAGAACCTTCACCATGCTCATCGACGCCAACAACATACAAGTCCTAGGCAAGGAACCCGAAAACAACCCGCCTTCCCCGAAAGAGGAAGAAAAAATCAAGGCGTTGGCCAGGGACCCGGATATTCACCGCAAAATCAGGGATTCCATTGCACCCTCAATCTACGGTTACGAACACGTTAAAGAAGCAGTGATGTACCTGCTTTTCAGCGGAGTCAGCAAAACCCTTCCCGACATCACCATACGCGGCGAACTCAACGTGCTAGTCGTTGGAGACCCTGGAACCGCCAAGTCACAAATTCTCCAGTACATCCCACGGATAGCACCCAGAGGCCTCTACACATCGGGACGCGGAACAACCGCGGCGGGTTTGACTGCTTCGGTGTCCCGGGACAAAAACGGAAGCATGACGCTTGAAGCCGGGGCACTTGTGTTGGCCGACAAGGGAATTTTGAGCATCGATGAAATGGAGAAGATGAAACCTGAGGACCGCGTAGCCATCCACGAAGCCATGGAGCAGCATACGGTGAGCGTTGCGAAGAGCGGCATAATTGCAACTTTGAACGCCCGAACCAGCATACTGGCTGCGGCTAACCCGACTTTCGGCCGATACGAGCCCTGTAGGACAGTGGCAGAGAACATTTCCGCGTTGCCCATCACGATTCTAAGCCGGTTTGACCTCATCTTTATCCTGCGGGATACACCGGAGAAAAACAAGGACGCAAAAATGACAGCGCATATTCTGGGGCTGCATCAGACAAGCGCCACGTCAAATGAACCCCCGATCAAAGCGGATCTGCTACGCAAATACATTGCCTATGCTAAAACCTTTAAGCCGCGGCTAACCAGCGAGGCACTTGGAAAACTCAGCGAATTCTATTTGGCGATGAGATCTTCCAGCGAAAACGAAGGCAGCCCAGTAGCCATAACAGCCCGGCAGCTGGAGTCGCTGGTGCGGATCGCTGAAGCAAGAGCAAGGGCGGCATTAAGAGACGTAACAGTGGAAGACGCGGAAGCAGCCATCAAAATAACCAGGAAATCACTTGAAGAAGTAGGCATCGACGTGACCTCCTACAAAGTAGACATAGACCTGATCATGACGGGCAAACCCAAGTCGATGCGGGACAAAATCAACGTGGCAATAGACGCTTACTGGGAACTTGCGAAGCTAACGGGCAACATGGTTTCGAAGGCAGACCTCATTGCGAAGCTGGAGGAACAGAAGATACCAGCGTCTGAAGCGGAACGACTGATTGCTCAGCTGCTTAGGGACGCAACATTCTTCGAGCCAAGGGAGGGGTTCCTAAATGAAGCGTAAAGGATCTGTGCACGCGTTTCCGAGGGGGCACTATAGCACACACAAAAAAATCGGGTTATATATATTATATTATATATATTATATAATCAAAATAATAATTATACCGTACGTGCGCCCCCGTGCGTACCTCCGTGCGTGTTTTCGCCGCTGTTTCTTTTTTCTACTAATTTCTATTAACCGATTTGGAGATGAGAGAACATGATCAACGACGAAAAAAACTATTTGAAACCAAAACTTAAGAAACTTTTAGCTGAAAAAATCACGGAGAACCTGACGCTGCCCCGCAAACTCACTTCTTACGAGATCAACCCCGAAGTCATGGACACGTTTTTTGAGGTTACACATGCCTCCGGGCTTATTACGCGTCGGCAAGGAGTAAACCGTGTTATCGAAGCTTTCATGATGATCTGCAACGAACTCTACGCAGAGGACGCAAAACAAGTTAACCTTTTCTACCAGCCAACCATCAACCACAACGTCGTCAACAAAACAGTCAACATAACTGAACGCATCGAGGTGAAGCTGGTTAAAGAAGAGCTTGAGAGCATCCTCCGCGGATTCCAGAAGAAAGATGCACCTGCAACCTACGCTAATTCTCTGAGTAAACGGCTGAAGAACACGTTGCCGAAGGCCATCCGGGTCCAGGGTAAAGTGCAGGATCCTGAGCTTGAGAAGCTTCTGCTGCAATGCGAGCAACACCTGAAGTAATCTCTTTTTCTTTTTTTTAACGTCGCTTTTTAGCTTCCTCAGCAACTTAGCCCTTTTTAACTGTTTACGCTTTCACTTGGTTACTGCATTTTGGGCACTCATAAAAGAACGGCGACGGATCGTTGGGTTCTGATTCTTTAGGCAACAAGACGCCTTTGACACATTTTGGGCAGTTTATGGCTTCCCTGATGTCCACTGTGATGTTGGTGTTGTTTCTCGACATCTTTAAAACGGAGCTTTTCCAGTTTTGGCGTTCAGCCATGGCGAACAGGTCAATTGTAATTCGGGTTAAGATCAGCGAGTAAAATATCATGCCTACGCAAAGAGCATAGGCAGCGGCTAAGAGAATTGCGTCTGCTGCTGAGTACACTATCAGTGGGTGAGTTAGCGACCCGTAGAAAATGGCGCCATCCACCTTGACAGTAAAGAAAAGAAACAACGCTGTGATGAAAACGAAAAATACAGCTCCGAACTTTGGGGCACCAAGCACGGTTTTTTTGAAGCTCATGCCCGTGCGGTCAATGAACCAATCAACTATTGGAATATTCAAGTTTTCTCCCTCTAAAAGAAAAATTGTCAGCGGTGTTGTAAGACCCGACAAAACGGTGTTACCTACCTACTTCAACACATAATAAAGAGAAAGGGCAACCCAGTGACGTAATGGCTATTTTTTGGCTGTCAACCACTGGCTTAAGTCCGAGCCGCAAGACGGGCAGAACTTTGCGGGATTGCGAAGTTGGTTGCCGCAATTGGGACAGAAGACAGCCTTGGGCTGCGTGGAAATTGGTTCTTGAGGGGGCGGAGGTACAGTTTCTGTGGTTTGCACTGTTGGTTTCTGGGGGTCATTCGCGATTTGTTGCGGGCCGCTTTGATCAGATGTCTTTTTGCTTGATATGTTAGGCTTTCGGGTTTGTTTTCTTCGTACAGTAAGGAGTATCGCGGCTACCACAAAGGCTATTACCATTATAAGAGGAGCCAAAAACGTAGGTTGAGACAGAAGATTCGAGCTATTGCCCGTTGCCGGATTTGCCGGTGTCGCCGTAGCAATCATCGGTGTAGCTGTCGCGGTTGGTATCCACCATTGGTTTATTGAAGATGAATCGTAAGCGGATATGTGCGATTGCAATTCCAAGTTGCTGAATCCCGTTGGCACTCCAGAGGGAAGCGTCAGCATCTGATTCGCTTGCACAGTTATCGTATTGTTGGTGTTTTGATCGACGAATATAACTGAGCCGTCCATGACTTGGATTGTTGTCGATTCATTTGAAACGGTCACGACATAGTCGGTTCCATCACCCATAACTAGTCCTTGCGGCACTGCTACAGGTCTCACGTCATAGGTTCCTTCTTGCGGAGACAACTGCTCAATGACATATGCGATGCCTGTTCCCAGCAATATTGTTCC